>CAMDJH010000420.1 GCA_945900455.1 Akkermansia muciniphila | reverse complement strand
CGCTGGTGGGCGGACCAAGTAGACCTACCGTAGTCTGGACGACAGGTTCGTGGTGCCTTGGACGACTCTCCAATCTCATCCGATTTTGCCCCTTTTCGCCTTCCCATCACTGAAAATCACCCACAGATTAGCCGGAAGAGCCCTTTTTTCAGGACGAAGACTATGTTGGGTTAAGCACGGAAGTCATCCGATCAATCGAACTGCGAACCCAATTCTTCGGATTCGTTGATTTGGATGCCTTGTAAGGGGGTCAGTTCTTGGTTTCGTTTACTTTGACTGCTCCGTAAAGCATCTGAGTTGGGCTAACGGGTTGCCAATACCAAGAACTGACCCCTTTTCCGAACAGATTTCGGTTTAACCCATGCCAACCGGAGACAGAATGTTAATACATTGAACCTGTCACTTTGTCTTAGTTATTGGTCAGGTGGCAAATCTAATTAACACAGTAAAACTAAGGACATCGCTTCAGGGGAGAATTTGGTAAAAGGTTATAGGTACCGTTACCGCCGAAAGTCCCGTTTGAAAAGTAAACAGGCGAGTGAACGGTGTAGGAGTCGACCAATCCCACGTCTGCGGGTCGGTAGACTGAAAGTAGTTGCCCAAAATAACGCCCACGTTATGGGAGTGCAACCGCTGGATGTGGTTACTGATCCTCGGCACCCCGACCGTCGAGTTGCAGTAATCGCTGTTCCCAGCGGCGTCGGTGGCTTTAATGAGGACAAAAAACACGCGGCCATTGGGGTCATTGGGATCCCTTTGCGCTCGTAACTTCAGGGTGCCGGTGATGGAATCGTATGTCACATCTGGGGAATGGCGCCCTGAACCATTCGGTTCGTTACTGTAAACCCTCACCTCCGTCGTTACCGCCGAACAATCAGTCGAGGTGAAGGTGACCTTCAACTCGACATCGACCATCTGACCCTGCGGCGGCCATAGGTAGCTGATGAAGCTATCGAGAGGGCGCGACCGGGGCGTCGACACGCTGCAATTGGGCGCGGGCGGCGTGGCGTCCTGTACGGTCACCGTGGCGGTGCAGCTGCTGGAAGCGCCTTGGTTGTCGGTGGCGGTCAAGGTTACGGAGATGGTTCCGATCGAGTAAGGGCCAGCGGGCGATTGGCTGAGAGTCGGCGCTGGGCCATCGGGATCGTAGGAGCCGTTGTCGATGGAGGCATTGGCGGAGCAATTCGCGCCGGCAGAGACGGTAACATTCTGACAGAGGGCAACCGGGGGAAGGTTGGCGCAGCCCGGAATCACCGCCGGGATGCCGCTGGCTTGTGGCAAGCCCAGCGCTGCCATTTCAGCCTTGGAGAGCACGCAATCGCGGATTTGGATGCTGTTGACGTACATGACGCAACGTTCGTCCTGGTCACCATCGCCGAAGAGGATCGCCGTGGGTTGCAGCGCCCGCCGCGGATTGTTCATACCCTGATTGGCATGCCAATCATCCTGGAAAATGCCGTCTACGTACTTGGTCACCACCGGCGGTATCGCCGCCTCGTCGTAGGCGGCCACTACCCGATGCCAATCGCCCGCGGTGAAGGCACCGGTTCCAAGGTAACCTTGGCCGCCCTGGCCGAATTGGTTGTTCTGCCAGAACAGGTCGCCGTCATTCGTATTGTTAGGGGAATCGATCTGAAGCAACGAAGCGGCTCCGGGCCCGGTGGCTTCCACGTAGATATCCATGATCAAGGTGTATTGATTAACAAGGAGGCCATTGCCGCCAATGCCGTTGGGCGCAATGCCGTGGGTCATAACATACCCGATGTCCCGAGTAAGATCGCCCGGTACCCTCATGACGCTAGCCACCACACCGCCGATGGGCGAGATGCCGAAAGAAGCGGTGGTGCCGAAGGTTGTTTCCGTCGCCGTGAGACCTAGAGATCCCCCAAAGTAGTCCAAATCGTGCCCGATCGTATGCGCCAAGGTGCCACTGTCAAAGTCCCATTGCCCAGTAACGCTGCTGGCCGGGCAGCAATTCAGACAACTGGACTCCGGAGCGCCGCAACCGCAAGCGCCAGGGGCCGTTTTGTTTGGATCGCTCGGGCAGCCGTCAAGGCAGTCAGGAGTCCCATCCAAATCGGAATCAGTGCCCGGAACGCCGCAGCCGGTGTCAAAGCTAAGACCCCCGATTCCATCGGAGAAGTTGTTGGAGTTGTTGTACCAATTGATGCCCGACACGACGAATTGATCGTTCGCCACGCCGCTGATGTCGAAAAAATACCAATCGCTGTCCAGATTGGGTTGGAGGTTGGCCGTCTGAAGACCCGAGTCCGCCGCTCCGCCGACCGTCTGACGTACGCGAAGGTCGCTCGGTGAAATGTCCACGAAATCATGGTTATCCACGAGGATACCAAGGCGAAAATGTGCTGGCGCCGCAAGAGTGATCTGGACAATGTCATCTTCCATCCCATTCGCGGATTGCTGGTACCACGTTCCCGTGAAGACGCTGCCGACGGCAACCGGGTTGTCCACACTTGTGTAAAGCGGCGCGGATGGAAATGCCGGGAGATTGCCAGATGCGTACTGAAATCCCAAATTATGGATTGAAGAAACGTAAGAGGGCAGACTGGTGAGCGGGCCGCTTGGACTTGTCACCAGCAGGTAGCCATCCGAGCCATAGATATTATCTCCATCCACATCGATCGATTTCACCACCGATGGATTCCGCCAATCGCCGTGGCTGGTTAAGTCAGCGCCGAAGTAGGTGATCGTGGCGGCGTGCGCACACGGCACGGCTGCACTGAGGCACATCAACTCCAAGAACCTGAGGAGAGTAAAAAGTGAATTGACACGGCGCCACGCGACGAAGGAACGGAGGAAGAGCTTAGTTTTCATAGAATTGATGGTAACTATTCAGCACTTATTCTAGTTTAGCGATGAAATCCGGAAGGTGTCCGGAGAATAGAATTTGTAGGGCCTGAGTCGGCGCGAGATCATTTTTCCTGCAGGTAGAAAGATAACTCCGTACCCGACAGAAGATTTGGGCTCCTTCGAAAGACCGAAAGCAGCCGGAGATTTTCTGCTGCACTTTGGTCATGCGGAGATC
>CAMDJH010000419.1 GCA_945900455.1 Akkermansia muciniphila | reverse complement strand
GCCGCCACGCATGGTGTTTCTGGTTGGAATCCTCCCGGCGCTCCTGGTGTTGTGGATCCGGCACGCGGTGCCCGAACCCGAAGAATGGCACGAGGCGCGGCGTACCTCGGGTCCGATGCCTGGGATTGCCGATCTTTTCCGCGGGAATGTCGCTCGGGTGACATGGCCTGTGCTGCTCCTTTGCGGTGTTTCCCTTACCGCTCACTGGACGTTCATGTTTTGGCACCAAACGCATCTCCGGAAATTGCCCGCCCTGGCCGGGTTGACTCCGGCCGCACTCAATCACGAGGCGTTAATTGCCCTTCTCCTGGTGATGGTTGGATCGATTGCGGGAAACTTTCTGGCGGGTGGTTTGGCGCGCTGTTGGGGATATCGCCGAGCGGTCACCGCACTTCTAGCGGCCTACGCGGTGATGATGCTGGTGACCTATTCGCGGGAATGGGATTATACCGTGCTCAGGGTTTTCCTGGTCGGAATTGGCGCCTGCCAGGGTGTATTCGCCCTGTTCACGATGTGTTTACCCCCGCTGTTTCCCACGTTGCTTCGGACGACGGGAGCCGGCTTTTGTTATAATTTCGGCCGCATCGTGGCGGCGGCAGGCACGGTATTTTTTGGACTGTTTAATCAGGTGGGAGATTACCGGCAGGCCCTTTTATACGCGGCGTTCTTGTTCATTCCAGCGGCTCTCCTAGGGCTTCGGTTGCCGGAGGAGATCCCCCATGCCAAGGCTTGAGGCTGATTCTATGAAGCGAATCACATACGTTGTCTACGTCGTGTGCCTCGCGGGGTTTGTCCTCGCGGGCACCCAGGTATTTCGTCTTTCCGCAGCGGAAAAAGATGACGATCCGTACGCCCAGTTGGAGTTGTTCGCCCGCGTGTTGCACCGGGTTCGCAATGACTATGTGGACGGGGACAAGCTGACTTATAAAGAGCTCATCCAGGGTGCCATGAAAGGCATGCTGAATTCGCTCGATCCACATAGCGAATACATGGATCTCTCCAAGTTTCAGGAGTTGAAGGAGGACACCGAAGGCGCGTATGGCGGTGTCGGATTGCAGGTTCAGCCACGGGATGGCGTCTTGACCGTCATCGCACCAATGGAGGACACGCCAGCATTCGAAGCCGGCATCCTGGCGGGAGATCGAATCGTCCAGATCGATGGAAAGGCAACCGATAGAATGTCCCAGGCCGATGCGGTGAAAGCGCTTCGGGGGAACCCTGACACAAAAGTGACGGTGACCGTGAGTCGCCCGTCTTTTGCGCAGCCGAAGGATTTTGTCCTCATGCGGGGGGATATCCGAGTTCCCACGGCAAAGGACGTCAACAATCGCCGGGAATTTCCCGTCGGACCGGACAAGGTCGGATACGTGCGGCTCACGCAGTTCGGGGAACGATCGGCGGAGGAATTGGAGGTGGGCCTGCGGAAGTTGGAAAAGGCCGGCATGACCTCCCTGGTGTTGGATCTTCGCGGGAACCCCGGCGGGTTACTGGACCAGGCGGTCGCGATCTGCGAGAAATTCCTCGAACGAGGCCGTCCGATTGTATCAACCGAGGCTCGCTCTCCGGCGAATGAAGTCCGGCGGACGGCGGGATACTCGGGCAAGGTTCGCTCCCTTCCGATGGCGTTGTTGATCAACGGGGGGAGTGCAAGTGCTTCGGAGATTGTCGCGGGATGCTTGCAGGATTCCAAACGGGCGGTGATTGTCGGTGAACAATCGTTTGGGAAAGGTTCGGTGCAGAGTATCCTTCCGCTTCAGGACGGTTCGGCGCTTCGTTTGACCACAGCCAAGTACTACACCCCCAGTCACAAAGTGATCCATGAACGCGGAATTACCCCGGATGTGATCGTCGCCACCAGCACCGACGAGGAGGTGGCGGTCGAGATCCGCCGGTTGCCCGGTGGAGCCACGGCTCGGGAGGACGCGATCAGACTGTACCCCCCCGATCAGCAGAAAGTGCTTCGGGATCTCGTTGAGCAGCGTCGTGATCCTCCCCTCGATCGAGCGATGGATCTGCTCAAGGGAATTGCACTTTTTACCCGACGTGACCCGGAGAAGTCTGCTGGTGAGAAATCCGCTAGGTGAGTTCCGGCCGGGTTCCGCCAGCGCAGCCGATGTCTCGGGCTCACCCGTGATTCTTGCTTTGGAGACGTCGTGTGACGAGACCAGCGCCGCGGTTGTCGTGCGCGGTACCGTCCGGTCGAACGTCGTTGCTTCCCAGATTCGCCTGCATTCCGAGTACGGCGGCGTGGTTCCGGAGTTGGCGACTCGCGAACATCTCCGGAATATCCTACCGGTCGTCCGGAGTGCCCTCGATCAGGCGGGAGTAAGTCTGTCGCAGGTATCGGTCGTCGCCGCCACGCGGGGGCCCGGATTGCCAGCGGCATTGCTGGCAGGCTACACGACGGCTCAGGCTGTCGCGTATGCCCTCAACGTGCCGTTGCTCGGAATTCATCATCATGAGGCTCATCTGTATTCTCCGTGGATTACGGGAAACCCGCCCCGCGCGGCCTTTGAGCGGTTCGAGCCGAATATCTCCCTCATCGTCAGCGGTGGCCATACGCTCCTCGTCCACGTTTCCGGCGGATTGCATCATCGGGTTTTGGGATCGACCCTCGATGACGCCGCAGGTGAATGTTTTGACAAGGTGGCGAAACTTTTGGCGCTGCCGTATCCGGGCGGTCCCGTCCTCGATGAGATCGCCGAATCTGGAAACGCCACCGCGTTCGATTTCCCACGATCGCTTCTGCACGAATCAAACGATAATTTCAGTTTCAGTGGTCTGAAAACATCCGTCCGGTATTTCCTCTTGAAGCGACCTGAATTGATGGAGGATGCGAAGAGCCTGCGGGACGTTTGCGCGAGCGTCCGAGCGGCGATCGTGGATGTGCTCGTCGGAAAAACGGTGCGGGCGGCACGCCGCATGGCCGTGGGTTGTGTCACCGCATCCGGAGGGGTGTCCTGCAACCGTGCTCTGAGGCGTCAATTCGCGGCGGAATGTTCGCGTGCTGGGTTGCGATTGCACCTGGCTGATCCGGCATTCTGTACGGACAACGCCGCAATGGTGGGCATTCTTGCTGAGCAAAAATGGCTGGCCGGCGAGC
>CAMDJH010000418.1 GCA_945900455.1 Akkermansia muciniphila | reverse complement strand
CCCAACGGGGTTGCGACCCACTTTCAAGGGAGATTTATGCCGCTCTTCCCCGTCATCCAATCGCGTCCACTCGCAGATCCCGCATCACGCATATGCCCGGTAACGGTACACCCCGAATTGGACGGGCTCCGTCTTTACGACGCGCACTGAATCGGTCCCGGTGGCGGGTGAACATCTCATTCACAAAGTCCCTCGACCCCAGAACCACTCCATCGGTCATATGTCGCACTCGCAAACGCAACACCTGCCCTAAACTCAACTCTCCCCCTCGGGCCAATTCCGCACGGATTGTCTGCGGATCCAACACCGCTTTATCGCTTCGGTTGGCCGAACCGGCCGCGACGAACAACACCATCCGATATTGCGCCGCCGCCTTCCCCCAATCCGCCGGTTCCAAAAAGCTCATAAGCCCCTGTCGAATCGTTGTCGCTCCCGTTAACGCCGCTGCGTATCCGCAAAAGCGATAATCCTTCGGGTCCTGGACCAATCCCGCTCGGATTGGATTAAGATCAATGTAAGCCGCCACCGTCCTGAGAGCCGCCGCCGAGTCTTCCACCACGACACTCGTAAACCGCTCAGCCCAGAGCGTCCCAAATCGTCCCAGGGTCTTGTTATACCACCGACTAAACCGCTGTTTCAGCTCCTTCATGAACGCAGAAACGTCGCTCATTCGGCTCACCACGGATTCTCGAATATCCGCGTCAATCTTACCCCGCAGCTTCAAACCCTCCTGAGCGAGTGCCGTCAGGATCCCCTTCTTGCCATAGAACTTAACGATCTTGGCGAGCAACTCGGTATCGGAGAGTTCGACTCGAATTGGAACGCGCAGGAGCAGGTGGAAGTGGTTGGACAGGATGCAGTAGGTGATCACCTCCACGTCGCAAAACTCGGCCAATTTGCCGAGAATCCCGACGAGCTTCTCTTTCCCTAGATCGTCCAGGAGCCTCTGTCCGCCGACGATCCGCGAGATGCAGTGATACACCGCCGATTCCCCAGCGAGTTTTATGCGAGCCATTCTCATAACGTTGTTCGAGCGATGCTGAACGCAACTTCCGGCAAGAAAAATGATGTGTCAAATCAATTGAACCTGTCACTTTGTGTCATTTTTTCGAATTCGCGGAGCACAGCTCTGCGATTTACTCGAAATGAATTGGCTGATAGACTGCCACGATGAAAGCAACGCTGCCCAAACCCCAAATCGTGACGCGCAACGGCAAACCCGTCTCTGTCATCATCTCCATCCAGGACTATGAAGAACTCCTGGAGCGGGTGGAGGACACGAATGATGTGACCTGTCTCAAACGCGTCCGCAGCAAGCCTCTCCATTATCGTCCGCTGGAGGATTACCTCGCCGAGCGCAAACACAAGTGACCATGTACCGCGTCCTGCTTGAACGCGCAGTGGAGAAAGACCTCGCCCGGCTTTCGTCCAGGATACACGACCACGTAATCGCGGCGATTCAAGCACTCGCGACGAACCCACGCCCGCCCGGCTGCCGCAAGCTGACCGGAAGCAAGAGCGACTGGCGCATTCGTATTGGCGACTACCGTGTCGTTTACGAAATTACCGATGAGATTCGCGTCGTGCGCGTCAACCGCGTGCGCCACCGCCGCGAGGTTTATCGCTGAATTCCACCTCACTGGAACACCGCTATCGCGATCCATACCAAACTATTCCGACACTGTTATAAGCAGCGCGGATCCGGCTAGAACGGCACTTCCTCATAGCCTCCCCCAAGTACTTTGGTAAGTGCAGCGAGGATGGCAGGGATCTGCTGCTTGGCACGCGGCCACGAAGTGGACATCAGCACCACAATCCCGATGCGCCGTCCAGCGAGATTTTGCTGGTAACGGATGCTCTGGTCGGTCGTGATGAAGACTTCGTAACCTTCGTCCTCAGCTCGTTTTAGCAACTCGCCATTCGTAATATTGGACCAGCCACGCTCCGCTGTCGTGTCTACCGGATAAGGGCGCAAATGTCGCCGCAAGGGCGCCGGAGTTCCCTGATCAAATAACACCCTCATGCTCAGGCTGAGTGGATTAAACTGGCCTCCGCGTATCTCAACACGGATTCTACCTGCAAGCGCTGCACACCCGGAAACCATTCCAGGAAGTCATCGACGGTGGCTCCATCCTCAAGATTCTCGAACAACGCTCTCACCGGGACCCGGGTACCACAAAACACCCAAGCACCCCCGACGCGCTGAGCGTCGCGCTCTACCGCTGGACAGTCTCCCCAATCACTCATGGCCGGATAATAGTCGCATCGCGCTTGCTTACAACTACGGCCTTCACTCCCGTTGACTGCATTCTCGCTGCAAGGCATTCTACGCAAAACGTTGAAGCCGCGCACAATGGCCACAAAGGTCACGAGGTGGGACATCCTTTGATACACCGGGCGTTCAAATATGGAGGTGCCGTGCGTCGATCGTCTGGATGTTGAATCCGAGGCTTGCCAACTTGCCGGGGAAAAATTCCGCATAGTCGATCGGCAACCTCAGCTTCCCAAGGCTGACCTTGATGGCCATCTCCCATCCGGTTACCAAGCTCACCCAATTCTCGTTGTCTTTGGACTCAATGGCCGCTCGGGCGGGAGTGCTAAGGCGCGGTTCATTATCGAGGAACCAGATCAGCGCGTGCGTATCCAACAAGAGTCTCATTCCATGAACTCGCGGAAATCTGCCAGCGGCTCATCGAAGTCAGGTGCCATCCAAAAGCCTTTTAAGCAACCTGCCTTCGAGGTCGAGGAGGCTACGTCAAGAGCGTTTTCGGCCTCGACTAGCGAACTGATTTTGGCCACGGGACAGTTATGATCGGTCAGTACAATCACCTCGCCCCGTTTGACGTCTTCCACCAATGCCGCCAACGGCGGCGGCGGAGCCTCTAACGCATATGTTTTCATCGACGAACGGTACCTTGACTGCGATACCACAGCAACCTGCGGAGCAGCGCCAGAGTGTAGCCCATGGCGCAAGCCGTGGGACCAAGTTCGCAAAAAATTCAAGCCCCGCCAGGGGCGACAGAGCCAGAGGACGACATGACCTTCGCGCAAATCTTTCGCACCCCTGGGGCGCGCGACGTGGGCTACGCTCTGGCAGCGCTCCGCGC
>CAMDJH010000417.1 GCA_945900455.1 Akkermansia muciniphila | reverse complement strand
CATTTCTATTGCTTGGCTGCGACGATAGTCCTCCGTAACTTTCGTCCGGACTTGATCGATCGGCGGGACCTCACTGGGAAGTCGGTTTTTCAGCGCGAACAAGTAGACCGCCTTTTCGGCCACGATGGGTGCCGTGAACGGTTGGTCCTCCGCCAGCTTGAAGGCTTCCTCGGTCAGGTTTTGGACATCCGCAAGACTCCGGGGCGGCGAGAAGCGTGAGAAGGGTTCGGATGTTTGGAAGGAGAGTCCGCTGGAGGCGGCAACTTTCTCCAGATTTTCGGGCTTCGCCGGGGTCGTGTCGTAGACGCTCTTGGCAAATTCGGCCGCTTTGGTCCGGGCAACACGAAGGGCCAAGGCATCACGGTTCTGCTCCCGGATGGACACGAGCGCCGCCTCTTTCGAGAGGGTTTTTCCATCCGAGTCCCGGAAAGCCTCGGCGCCCTGCTGCGCGTAGGTGCTTTCGAGGATGTTGGTCAGATTCGGGATCGCGGCAAATTCCTTTTCCGCCTCGGCTAGGTAATTCGAGGTGGCAAACCTCACGAAGGATAACTGGAGTCGCTCCGGTATGCGGTAGGAAGAGATGCGATTGCTGAAAAATTGTTCGACCGCCGGCTGCGAGACGTTGATGCCCGCCAGGTAATTCGAAGTGTTGAAGAGAACAACACTCGTGAGAGATTCCTCGTTGCCCCGCCGGTATTCCGCTTCAGCCTCACGCGGAGGCATCAACTTGCCGGCAACTCCGGCAACCTGAGCGAGATGGCGCTGAGCTATATCCTGCCGGATATACTGATGAAAATCGGCCTCGGTGAAGCCCTGCTTCCTGAGTTCCTGCAGGTAGGTGTCGTAGTTCAATTGACCCGTCTGCGGGTTACGAAAATTCTGCTGGATCCAACGCGCCACCGCGGCGTCGCCGACTCCAATTTTGTATTCGCGAACTTTCTCCGACAAGAACAGCTGCTGCAGAATCTGCTGCTCGTCGTCCGTTCCAGAGGTCTCCCCACGGTTGAATAAGAACCGCCGCAACGCGGTCTGTCTGTTCGCTGAACTGACCATCTCCTGGGTGATCGGTCTCCCGTCGATCGTCCCGAACTGGCTGCCTTCGCCTCCGAACAACAGATTGCGATAACTCGTCTGGTTCGGACTGAACCAGAAGACGAAACTGAGGATCACCGCGCCTACGATCACGATCCACAGCCAACTTTGATGCTTTCGAATGGTTCCAAACATACGTCTGGTGCGATAAAATTAAGAACGCGGAGCCTAGCCTAGTCTTCAAACCAGGGTCAAACCCCAAAATTTTCGCGTTTTGTTCCTTGGTTCCTTCCCTGGGCTTTTTCCGAAAGCCTCGCAGGTCTTTCGGAGCGGGCCGACCCGATCCTTTTAGCGGCCGGCGCGAATCCGACCGACTCGTTGTGATGGCGTGCGGGTTGGATACAATCCGGGACAGCATCCAAACGCCTGATGAAACGCCTGGCTAAAGTGGCTCAAACTATTGTAACCGACTTCTATTGCCGCTTCTGTAACGTTATATTTTCCAGATTTTAGCAATTCGGACGCTTTTTCTAAGCGCAATTGGCGAAGATATTGAGGAATCGTACTATCGGTTTCCTTGGAAAACGTTCGACTCAGGTAGAATGGGCTACATCCCACTTCCCGGGCGATTTGCTCCAGGGGAGGTGTCTGGGTAAGGTCTCGGCGCAGGATGGCAATGACGGAATCGACGCGATCGCGAGCGACCCTTTGTTGGCGGTGACAAAACAACTCCTGGGCATCTTGGGGTTGGAAGAAAAGTTCGCCTATGATTTCGGCCGCCTTGGCCTGGAACCAGAGGGCCTGGGCGCTGGCCAGCACTGGGGGTTGTCGCAGACTGGCGACCAATTCCCGCTGGCGAAGATTCATGGGTTCGGGATCGGAGACGCCGGATTCACCGCCGGCGTCCTGCACAATCGAACGAATCAGCGGATGGAGGTCATCCGCAAACGAGAGGAGCATGTGTCGAAGGAACGCGGGAGAAAGTTCAACGGTGATGAACTGATGGTGCTGACTGGCATTGCGCAGGGCGGCGAGGGGCACCCGACCCTGGCGATAAAAACCGGCAATCCATGGACCGTAGGCGGTACGGCGTCCGCCCAGGGAGACCTCGCCATTCCCCGTCAGATTGAGGCAGATCTCAACACTGTTGGGATGAAAGCTACGGGCCCAATCGAGAGGGGTTTGCGTGGTGAAATCGTGCCATTCAAAGCTGAAACCGAGCTGATGATAGCTTCCCGAGAGTTGCCGCCAGCCGGCACCGACCGCCGCCCAGGCGGCCGCTTCCGTTGAGGGAACCTCGGGAATGGTGCCACTGGGGACTTGGGTACTCATGGAGAAACGGCACCGAGAGCCGTTCTGACCACATTGGCGGCGCCGCGGGAGCGAGCGTAGCGGGTTGCGTCTCGAGAGCAATGCGACGCATGAACTGTGAATGGTTTCCTTACCGAAGGATGGCATTTGCGGTTTCCTTTTACGCGGGTGACGATATTTTCGAGGTGGCGATGGCTCCGTTTCAGATCATTTTCAATCCGACCAGTACCGGGGAGTTGGCAAAAATGCCTCGGGACCTGCAGCTCCACATCCTGGGCGAATTTCGCGGCCTGCCTCAGGAGCTGCAGCGGGAGGGAGGTCATTTTGGCCAACTTAATCGGAAGAATCGAAGTTTGATCCGGTATCGCTTAGGTGATTACCGCGTTTACTGCGAACGGCATCCGCTGGGGGTGGTGGTCCACCGGATCTTGAACCGAAACACCCTGAAAGATTTCCTTTACCGATCAAGTCTACCGACCGGTGAAGATGAACAATTGCAGGACAACCCGAAGTTCTGGGAATTGATCGAGCAATCCCGCGGCCGAGAGCACGCCTGACACAATGCGCATCGCGATTTATCCGGGAAGTTTCGACCCGTTGACCAACGGACACTTGGACGTCATCCAGCGCGCGGCCCGCCTTTTCGACCGGGTCATCGTCGCGGTGGCTGAAAACGAAGGAAAGCGTCCGCTCTTCTCCACGAACGAGCGGAAAAAATTAGTCAAGGTGGCAGTGGCCGGATTGGCGAATGTGGAGGTCGAGACGTTTGGGGGGC
>CAMDJH010000416.1 GCA_945900455.1 Akkermansia muciniphila | reverse complement strand
ATTGTGGGTGCGCTCAGCAACTTGGGTTACGAGGTCAGTCATCAGACCGTTGGCAATGTTCTCGAACGCCACGGCCTGCTTCCAGCTCCGGATCGGGAGCGGAAGACTTCTTGGCGAGAATTTATCCGATCACACACCGAGGTCTTGGCAGCCGTGGATTTCTTCACCGCCGAAGTTTGGACCTCCGCCGGGCTCATCACGTATTACGTGAATCATTTCCACGCGGAGCGAAATCACCAAGGCAAGGGCAACGTGATCCTGTTTTCAGCGCCCGAGGATCGGATCGGTGAATTGTCAGGGGACATTCAGACTCGCGAGCGCCTCGGTGGCCTCTTTAAATATTATTACCGAGATGCCGCATGAGTTTTTTGACCATACGCGTTCGGCAATTCCGACGGCGATCTGCAAATGCTCCAATACACCGCCGCCGGTCCCGGCCCGCGCTTCTGTCTCTACGTCCACCACACCGACTCCGTGCGTGAGTGGGCCTACGACCGCACCTCGCACATTGGCCGACTCGACACGGGTCTCGACGAAGCGAATGCGAAAGGCTGGACAGTCGTGAGCATGAAGGATGATTGGAAGACGATCTTTCTGTCCGAAAAGAAATGAACCGGATGCAATAGAAGCAAACCGAGGTAGGGACGTCTCTCCGCCCGCCGTAGTCGCGCACCGTCGCGGCAGGTGCGCGCCGCTCGTTGCCAGTTCGTGCCCTGGCGCGCACGGAGTTCAAGTTCCCAAGACCAATTTGTCCATCGCTGAATTCAGGCTAACCTCGGCGCGGACAGAGCAAAAAAAACAAAAAATTGAAAACAAAAAACACACTCACCGCCGCGTTCGTTTGCACTCTGGCATTCACAACCACCACCGCGCTGTTCGCCCAGGACGCAGCGACGGACGAACAAGCCGTCGCCGCCGAACTGGCCAAGAAGCTCTCGAACCCCGTCGCGAGCCTCATCAGCTTGCCGCTCCAGAACAACTTCGATTTCGGCGCCGGGCCGAACGGCGATGGATTCCAATACAAACTCAACGTGCAGCCGGTGATGCCCTTCTCGCTCAACGAGAATTGGAATCTCATCTCGCGCACGATTCTCCCCATCGTTTACCAGGAGAACATCATCGGCACGTCCAGCCAGTCCGGTCTGTCGGACACCGTGCAGAGCCTCTTCTTCTCGCCCAAGGCCCCGACGAGCGGCGGTTGGATCTGGGCCGTCGGGCCGGTCCTGCTGCTCTCGACCGCCACCGATGATTTGCTGGGCACCGAGAAGTGGGGCGCGGGGCCGACGGCGCTCGCGTTGAAGCAGCAGAACGGCTGGACCTATGGCGCCCTGGCGAATCATATCTGGTCCTACGCCGGCGACAGCAGCCGCGCCGAGGTGAACGCCACCTTCCTCCAGCCGTTCGTCTCTTTCTCCACGAAAAAGCAGACGACGTTCGGCTTGAACACCGAGTCCACCTACGACTGGGAGCAAAGCCAGTGGACGGTGCCCCTGAACCTCACGGTCAGCCAACTCGTGAAGATCGGCGGGAAGCCGGTACAGCTCACCCTCGGCGGACGCTACTACGCCGAGAAACCCAACGACGGCCCGGAGTGGGGCCTGCGCTTCGCCGTCACGTTCCTGTTCCCGAAGTGAACCAACCCATAATCGTGGAGCGTCAAAAAGCGATGTCCTGCTATCAATATCAATATCTCGGCCAAGCTGAATCGCTCCGGGTCCGTAAGCTTCAATCGCCCCTGGATCTGGTTCTTGAGAATCCGGTTCTCCGTCACCAAGTATTCGTTGCGCAGGAGGAGTTCCTGATCAAGCGAACCAGAGAGGGTCGCCAGCATTCATTTCCAATTCATCGACGAGACTTAACCGAGTCATCCGCCTGAGAGCAATCTTCTGATCGCCCTGTAAATCGTTGAATATCGGTAGGTTCGAGTTTTTGACCCTACGGCATGGCGCATCGGATCTTCTCAGTCGGTTCAGCGTACACAAGGACCGCGGAAAGACAACCCCCTTCACCTCCTCGGCTAAACCAACCCCAGCTCGCTGGTCGCTTTGGTCGGGTCCCGGGATTGGGCGCCAGCCGCATTTGAGGTGGACTAATCAGGAAGTCGCGGGTAGTAGCTTGAGGAGGTGGAATTACAATTTAAAGAGGTTCAAGGACAATCGAATGAAAATCAAGCCGCTTAACAATCAAGGTTCAAATGGGTTTACATTGATCGAACTTTTGGTCGTCATCGCGATCATTGCCATTCTGGCGGGCATGCTCCTGCCCGCCCTCGGCAAAGCCAAAACCAAAGCCCAGGGGATCCTGTGCATGAGCAACACCCGGCAGTTGGGGCTGGCCTGGCGGTTGTACACCGACGATTTCGGAGGCGTGCTTGTGCCTAATATGGGGATTGTGGGCACGCCTGTTAATAGCTGGGTGGCCGGGGTGCTTGGAATCGGCGGATATGTTGCCGACGATACCAACACAATTCCGATCACCACCGCCTTGCTTTGGAAATATTCCCAAAGCCTCGGCGTTTACAAGTGCCCCGCCGACAGGAGCAAGAGCCTCCGAGGCGGCCAATGGTACCCGCGGGTTCGGACCGTTGCCATGAACGGTTATATGAGTAGCTACGTCGGATCGCCAGACAGTTATGGTTGCACTCCTGGCTATACTATCTTTCACAAAATGGCCGATATCGATATCCAACCACCCGCCCAGGCCTGGGTGTTTGTGGACGAACGCGAGGATAGCCTGGACGACGGGTTCTTCGCGACGGAAATGGCGCAGTCTCTTTGGTCCAACTGGCCCGCCAGTTACCACAATGGAGCGTGCGGCTTTGCCTTTGCCGACGGTCATAGCGAAATTAAAAAATGGATCGATCCGCGCACCAAACCTGCGATCAAAACAGGAGGGCGTTTGGAGATGATCGTTTCATCACCGGGAAACATGGATTTGCAATGGCTCCAGGAAAGAACTTCCAGAAAGCGGTAATTTTCAACGGAACGATCGACTTTTTGGAAATTCAACCCGATCGGGAATGAGGAGGGTGCATCTCACGGAAACGGTGGTTTTCGAGTCAGCGATTGTTGAACGGAAGAATTCTTCATTTTTCCCGGGACTCTGATTTCGATTTCTGAAACGCTCCGCGGCCAATGGTGCT
>CAMDJH010000415.1 GCA_945900455.1 Akkermansia muciniphila | reverse complement strand
CGAGGACCGTGTTGGCCAGATGGAACCAGACGCTGGTCAAGTGGTGAAGACCCGCTCGCAGTCCAAACAGTTCACAATCCAACATGTGCGACAACCACGTTAGCGGATGCCAATTGTCAACTGCGGTTGCCGTAGACGCCCAGTGAAGTCCTTTCCACGAAAGCCCCGACAATACCTGGCCATTCGCCATCACGTAATCCGGATCGTCGAAGTTGACGAAATCGAACCTTAGGTGGCTGGGCTAACTACTTTAGCCTGGGCGCGGTCAGCCGAGCATACCGAGCAGTGGACAATCACGCCCGGCATCAGCTGCGTCAGTGGTTGAACGGCAAGCACCGGAGTCGAGGAATCCGACCTGTCAGACACGCCCCGATGTATCTCCATCGGGAGCTTGGGTTAATCCGGCTATCGGTGAGAACCGCCAACCGCTCGTGCGCGAACGCATGAGTCCTCTTGAACGAAAGCCGGATGCCCGAGATGGGCACGTCCGGTTTGATGAGCGGGGAGTGGAAACGAAGTGCACGGCAGGCTATTCAGGCACCGGCAACCGAAAGGGTCGGTCTCAGCTAAGGGCTAGCCTAAACACCACCGCGCCACTCCTCGACTCTACAAAATTGTGAATCACCAGCAATCATGCCAGTCGGCGGAGTTGAATTCGTATCATTGCGATATAGACCCAGGCTTCAGCGCTCAATTCAGTCGATTCGTAGTCGCGAACCAGACGTCGATGGCGCATAAGCCAGCCAAAGGTTCGCTCCACCACCCACCGACGCGGCAACAGTTTGAATCCAGTTACCCCGTCAGAGCGCTTCACGACCTCGACGCTTAGATTCGGACGCACGCTCTTCACCCATTTAGCAAAGGCATCTCCCTGATATCCGCCGTCAACCCACAGGAGGCGCAACCAAGTGAACCAGCCCAACACTTGGCTCAACAATCCCTGCGCACCATCTCGTTCGGTCGTACTTGCCGGCGTCACGTGGACTCCGAGCAAAAGGCCCAGCGTATCCACCAGAATATGACGTTTGCGGCCCTTGATCCGCTTACCCGCATCATAGCCGACCTCGCCTCCATGCGGATCAGATTTGACACTCTGGCTATCAAGAATCGCCGCGGTAGGACGCGAGCGCTTGCCAACCCCTTCGCGAACCTCTGCCCGTAAGCATGCGTTGATCGACCCCCAAGTGTGATCGAGCGCCCACTTACGGAAATTATCATACACGGTCTGCCATGGCGGAAACTCAGCTGGCAGAAGGCGCCATTGAACACCTCCTTTTACGATATAAAGGATTGCGTCGATGATGTGGCGACGGTTGGTAGGAGGTCGACCTCGGGTTTTGGGAGCTGGGAGCATAGGCTCAAGAAGTTGCCATTGAGCGTCGGTAAGATTGGTATCGTAGATAGCGGTTTTCACCGCTTTGAGAAAGCTGCACTAATAGTGAACCGTTTGATTGACAACGTGTTGTCAACACTATTATCGGCATTTCTTTTCGCATTTCGCGTCAATAGATCACTGTCTGCTTCGTGAAATTATCATTAACTCGATTTTCCAAACAGGCTCTCACTCGTTCGCGTCTCGGGCAACCACTCGCAGCATGGGAGCGCTGTTGGTGAGGGGAAGGGTGAAGAAGGTGTTCGTCGTGGGCCATGGGACGTCGGGAATCGGAATCCAGTCAGCCCCCGTTGCTCCCGCCTGCATCTCAACCGTGTAGCCCCAGTCCGTTCCGCCCGGCGGCACATTCCAGTCCAGACGGATTCGGCGGATGGTATCCTCCTCGAGCCGATATCGGACGAAAAGTGGATGAGGCCCCAATTCCTGAATGAATGCGTAACGGTACACCGAAAACCAATCCACGTCGAAAATTCCCCCAAATATGCCAGGGCATGTCCCCCGCGCGTTGCATTCCAGATGCTGTACGAACGGGTGGGTACCCGTAAGCACACCGCTGCCGAACCCGTTGGTGATCATTTGTGTGGCATGCCAACCCCATTCAGGAAAACCGGGCACATCATAATTGCGGTTCAACCCGTCGGGCGTCCCAACGACCTTAAGGTAGAAGTACGATACATCTCGATTCTGTACCGGGATCTCACGAGCCCGAAACGCGACATCTCTACGGGCAACGTCGAGGTGAGCGAGATCTACAACCGGGACAATAAAGCTCAATTTGGGCTTCGGATAATCTCTTGGATCTCTTCCATCTGTTCCTATGTTAGAACTGAAAAGAAGAAATTCCCCGACAAGGAAATAGTTCGTAGTCGGCCCCGCTCGGAGCACAAGAGCGGCGTCTACCAGGACTAGGAAGAGTATGAATGCTTTCATCGGAATCTGCGCATTAAGTGGAGTCAGTAAGACGGAAGCCAATTCCAGTGCCATTTCTGTGCTTGGGCCTTGAACGAAATGAAACCTTCACCGAGCTCGATCTTGGGTTCATTGGGGGTCCATCGGGCTCCGTTATTCGTGTATGTCACAAGCGCTCCCGCTTCGTAACGCTGAACCAGATTATTCGCCATCGTGGGAAAGCGGAGGGCAGTGGTGACGAATCCCGCCAGGGGGACTCGCGAAGAAACCATGGAGTAATTGGTAGACACAGTCATTGTACGGAGACCTGATTCCACTTCACCCTTAAATGTAAGAGTCCAATTCGTAGGCGAATTAATCAAGAACCCTTCTCCCAGGCCGAGCAACATAGTGGGATCATCCCAAGAATATTCGTAGGTATTGCTATCCCACGCCTGGGAGGCGACGTTCAATTTATAGACGATCGTATTGTATGGCGGTGATGGAATAAGGGAGGAAATAGTTTGGTTCGTGGTATTAAACGGATTTCCGTGCGCGGACCAACCAGTGGGAACCGTTCGCTTCACGAAACCGATAATGTTGCACGATCTCTGGTCATATTCATCCAGATTCGTAGTAGCAGTAAATCCCCAGAAGCGGCTCGTCACACCCGAAAGGGAGGAGTCCACGAACTGTCCCGAGCCACTGCTGTTTAACACGATATTACTGCTGGCAGGCAACCAACTGTCCAGGGGCTGAAATAGGTTTGTCGAAATGAATGCATTAAATGTGGTGTTGGATTTCCCTGTAACCGTGAAGGTTACTTGATTGGAAGTGGTAAATGTGAGGCTACTGGCAGTCGAAGCGAG
>CAMDJH010000414.1 GCA_945900455.1 Akkermansia muciniphila | reverse complement strand
AAACGGCTACTGGCAGCAGTTATTCCCACACGCGCAGTTCTCCGTCCAGCCTTCTGGCTGACTACAATCTCTTCGCAATCTCAGCGCATTTTTTATCTCATCTTACTGTCACTCGAGAAAACCACCCTTTCCGTGAGATGCACCCGCCCTTGAAGGTTACGCGGTCAGCCAGATGGAGCTTTTTGGAAAGTTGTTCGCAAAACGATTTGTGATTCCCATCCCCGAGAATCACGCATTCAAACTTGGTTTTCACCTTCGCCAACGCCTCGAGCAGCACGTCCACGCCCTTGCCGCGAATGATCTGGCCGGCGTAGATAATGAGGTTGCGATCGCTGAAACTGCTCCGCAGGTTCGGGTCACCCATGCGCGGGACCGGCGC
Source organism: Akkermansia muciniphila (assembly GCA_945900455.1). Classification (GTDB taxonomy): domain Bacteria; phylum Verrucomicrobiota; class Verrucomicrobiia; order Limisphaerales; family UBA9464; genus SIBK01. The sequence goes on along the minus strand of CAMDJH010000414.1, from coordinate 2,876 downwards.
GTGAATTTCTATGCGCTTCGCGTCAAAGCCATTGTTCAGCAGTTCGTCGCGCATGTAGGTCGTAACCACAACCATCCGGTCGAAACGCTGATTGAGCGCGATTTCGCGTTTCTTTTCGGAATAACTCACCCATTTGAGGGGGAAACCGCCGCCAGAATTCTTCACAACGGAAGCGAGGCACGGGAAGATGCAATAGGGCGATGCGGCGCGCGTGCAGATCTCGCGGGTGAAGTAATTGTATTTGTAACTCCGCATGCAGTAGATGTCGTGGTCATGCACCATGCGGAGGAGGGGTTTTCCGCTGGCAATGAGCGCCTCGATGACTGTGAGGTCCGGCATCTTATGGACGTAAATGGCGTCCGGTTGGAAATCTGCGAGCGCCTTGCGCACAACAGCGGTGTTGTTGTCCGCGCCGAGCGGGGCGCGAAACGGAAAAGTGCTTTGCCACGCGGACTCGCCTTTGCCGGTGCTCGGCCCGTGCAGGATACCGGTGGCGTGACCGCGTTTGCCGAGTTCCGTAGCGGTGATGTGCGCGTTGGCTTCCGCACCGGCGAGCGATCCGAACCGTTCATGGACGTAGAGCAGTCTCATTTGTTGCCGTTCCCACCCGCCGACCTCACGATGGCCTTTGCCTCAATGATTGCGTCACGAAGTTGCCAGAGAGTGAACGGCTTGGCGAGATACGCTTTCACACCGGCGGCACGGAATGTTTCAATCTCGGCGGGTGACTCGCCGGTGAATAAGCCAATGACCGTCACCGTACCGGCGATTTCCCCCATTTCCCGCAGCACGTGTTCAAGGCTCATGTCGGACTCCTTCCGGTGGACGGCAGTGCCTGCAGCGTGTTCGCTATGATGAGTAATTATTCGCCTCACCTCCGGCTGGAGATTCGCGGTCCCCGGGGGCGAAGCGGAAGGGTCACCTACCGCGTAATCCTCCGGGCCGATCACCAGCCGCCCATCGCGTAGGGCTACGCTATAAATGCCGCGGTGGCCGAACGTCCCCCCGTAAGCCGTCATTTGCTCCCGCACGCTAATGTACGCTGCGTTGGTTCGGTCGGTTTCAGAGAAAGGAATTTTGCGGCACAAATCCGAGTCAAGCGCCCGCGCAATCTGGCTGCACTGCAATTGCAATTGGGATCGCATGACCTTCACCATCGTTCGGCCGCGCCACTCCGAGGCAAGCCGGCAGGACGAGACCATAGCGCAGTGTGACATCAGTTTAGCCGGGTTTTTGCGCGATCCATTCGCGCAGTTTTGTCAAAGCGAATTCGACCTCCACCTTTAAAGGGGCAAGCGAGCACCGCGCTTGTTCGAAGTCGCCCTTTTCCGCCGCGTCTTCGATCGCCCGGAACGCATTACTCAATTCATCCAACCCGAAGGACGCACTCACGCCTTTCATGGAATGCGCCGTCCGTTCCACCTCTTTTGGGTTTGAGTGCGCTGTAACGTTTTCCAGTTCCGCAACTCGGGCCGGCACGTCCTTGATGAAATCCGCGATCATCAACGCCACCGATGGGTGGTCGAGCTCCGCTGCAAGTTGGTCGAGGCGGGAGAGTGCCACGCTGGGTGGAGGCGGCGCGACCTTTTCGCCGAGGGCGCGGAGCAGCGCGTCGCGAAGCTCGGCGACGGTGAACGGTTTCGCGAGATAGTCGTCCATTCCCACAGCCAGACAACGCTCGCGTTCGCCGGTGAGGACGTTCGCGGTGAGGGCAATGATATGGATGCGCTTTTGCATGCCGGGAGGACGGGTGGACTCCCGTTGACGGATGGACTGGGTGGCTTCGTAACCGTCCATCTCTGGCATATTGCAGTCCATCAGGATTAGGTCGTAGCGCTGTTTTGCAATAGCTGCCAAGGCCTCCACGCCGTTGTTGGCGGTATCGGCGGTCGCACCAAGTTCGTCGAGCATCAACAGGCATAGCCTTCGGTTGATGTGATGATCCTCCGCCAGAAGGATGCGGAGCTGGGAAAGCTTTTTGACGTCCGCCGTGGAATTGATCTTCCCGAGGTGGTTGGCACCGGTCGATGGTTTCGAGGTCTGCGGAAGTCGGCCTTCGATGACCGTAACGAGCGCGTCAAAGATTTGCGACTGCTTGGCTGGCTTGAGCAAGACGCTCTTGAACAGTTCGAAGGCGCCCTCCTCCTGCGCAATAGCACTGGCCGGATTGGCTAGCAGGATCAGATGAACCTGGTCCTTCCATCGGCCCAGCGCCGTCAAAAAATCCGCGCCGCCAACGGTCAGTAGCTCGTCATCGCATAGGACGAATGGAGTTTGGTGCGCAGCAATGGCGGCTTCGATCTCCCGGAGAAGCGCCTCGCCTGTGCTGCTCTGGACGCAGGGGACGCGCCAGGTCTGGAATTGCTCGAGCAAGGCTTCCGCCACGCTGGGTTGCTTGACGCCGAGAATGGCACGGGCGAACAGCAGCCCAGGGTGACTGTAATGCGAATCGGTCTGATCCGTGGCCTGGAACGGCAATTCAAACCAGAAAGTCGCGCCTGGGCCGGCCGTGCGCTGAACGCCGATGCGACCCCCCATAAGCTCCACCAGTCGGCGCGAGATCGCCAAGCCCAGTCCGGTACCGCCAAAACGGCGAGAAGACGATTGGTCGGCCTGTACAAACGGCTGGAACAATCGCCGGCGTTGCTCCTCCGTGAGGCCTATGCCTGTGTCCCTGATCTCGAATCGAAGCACGGGCGTGCCCAAAGTGCCAGGGACCTTGCTAACTCTGCGCTTGCCCCCCAAGAAAAAGCGGGACAAACGCCCGGCGATCCTGTAATTCAGGCCGATGCTAATTGCCGCATCGATTAAGCAACGACTCGCCGAAGCAAAAAATGTGGAATGGGTGAAGGGCTTGCTCCGCGGCGACCCGGCGC
>CAMDJH010000413.1 GCA_945900455.1 Akkermansia muciniphila | reverse complement strand
GCGCTGGTGGGCGGACCAAGTAGACCTACCGTAGTCTGGACGACAGGTTCGTGGTGCCTTGGACGACTCTCCAATCTCATCCGATTTTGCCCCTTTTCGCCTTCCCATCACTGAAAATCACCCACAGATTAGCCGGAAGAGCCGAAATGAGCAACGTCCTTGAATTGATTCCCAATGCGGGATCAATTCATAAAAACCGGGTGAAAACGTATGTCTCGGAGTGGGAGTCGGCGGACGGATTTTTTCAGGGATTTGCGTGCTTGCTGGCAGCCAAGATTGCAAATGCGGTTGGGGAGACTGCCCAAATCGGAGACGACTTGGGTCGAGCGGCAAAGTTTGCGGAAGCCTCCAGGATCTTAAAAATCGAGGCGAGCAATTTCGCAAGAGTTTCCCACGGAGAGGCGATCGAGGCTGCTTTTAGGATAAGCAAAGAACTCACGTCCATACGGTATCTATTGCCTGTTCCAAAGCACAGTGTCGGCTTCCAACACATTCATATGATTGGGCATAGTCGTGGCGCTGCATTGAATGCAATGATATCCCGCCTGCTTGCCCTCGATAACTATGAAATTGCGGAATTTACTGCGCTGGATGGATTTTCCACCGATTGGCCGGATGATGGAGGCTTGATCGGAGACATCAGCATCATCAACGAAACACGGGCGAATCGACGAGTGAACTATCGAGTCGATCAAGACTTGGCTAATTATATCGTTGATCTTATGGAACTGGAGGACCATCCCGAGACTCAAGCGCTGATTGACGCGATGGTTTACGTTACGGCGGCAGCCAATACCAGATTCAACGCGGTGGCCATCGCCGCGGCCCTCTATCCGGAAAAAAGCACTCGCGATGCCCTCCGGCGGTTAGACTTAAAGGCGCCTATCCGATCGCCCGGTTGGGAAAACATTATTATTCATGGAACGACCAGTGCATCTCACCACCTTAACGTTACCGAGCTTTATGTCCACTCTGAGCACATTTACGACAATTATTTAGGCAAGCATCGGGCGAGCACGTTGGTGAAAGAGTGCAACCAAGTGCAATCATTGGCGTCCAGGATCGATATGTTTGGCCCGGATAAATCGACCAGCCGCAATCGTGCACAGTTTGTTTCTGGCATCCGGACGCAGATTCAGGACGATGCAGATTTTCGCGATGGCAGTTTTGAGGCATCGGGTGATCTCCTACTGCAGGCTGGTAAGCTGACTGGATTCGTGTCGGACAATGCCCTCATTGACGCCTGGTTGGGGGTCGCCGCGGATCCAGGGAAAATCCTGGCGACACTTTGGAAAACAAGGGGCAATGTGGCGTTGATCAACTCCGACCGGGGAGCGTGGGTCGAGTTAACGCAGACTGCGGATACTTCGATTGGCCAAATCATTGGATTAGAGGATGATGCATTTGTCCTTAGCTGCGATTGGAATATCCTGAATGCCGGGCCGAACGATGTGCTGGAGGTGACTTTTGGCGGTAAATCCATTCACCAATTGTCCCTCGCTGGCACTCAGAATGTCGGTACGCTAAAAGTATCTCTTTCGGGATTGCACGGGGCCGGTGAATTCGCATTCCGGTTGGGAGGGCCCGTTGAGAACCCGGCGATTGTTCGGTTGGATAATCTGCATATAGAGTACGTTGGAGCGAGGATTCTGGGTGTTTCCCTGACTCCGACCGGTAAGCTGCGATTTGAGATTCATAGCCATGTCGGCAACCGGTGCGCCATAGACGCATCGAATGATCTGGAGACCTGGAATCAGATTCACACACTACAATTTACTTCCTTGCCCGTGGCAACTTACGAGGAGATCGAACCGCCGATCGGCGCTCGTTTTTATCGCGTGCGCGTGCTCGCTGAGCCTCGTTTCAGCGAGTAGGCGTGCGAGACTTCGCTTCATCGGCAATTGAAAACGGGCTGACCTGTCCCGAAGTTATTGAACCTGTCACTTGTTCGAGTATCTCAACAGAGCATTGACGTAGGTCAAGGCACCGAGGGTTCGCTTCATTAGGCTGATGGGATGATTAACGGGTCTCGACGCAAGAATCCGACACCATTTCTCGGCCTGCTGCTTTTAAGTAGCGCGGCCAACCATGCCCAGACGGCTGTCGTGCCAGCCCCCGCCGCGACCGCGACTCCGCGATCCGCCAGCGCCGGCCTGGCGAATGACTGGCTGCGCGAGCAAGACAATGGCTTCAACTCCTTCGATCTGGGCGGCCAGTTCCGGATACGTTATGTGGATCAAACTTATTTCGCCGTGCCGGGCGCGGGAGTGACGGCGGTGGATTTTCGTGCCAACACCCCGGACAGCGGGAACGACCTGTTGCTCCTGCGCACGCGCGTTCACCTGGGTTGGTCGCCCACCGACTGGTTCACTATTTACGGCGCAGGCCAGAACAGCGAGGACATCGGCGATGACCGAATTCCCCCGCCCCAAGGCGATGGACCCTTCGACCTGCACCAGGGCTACGTCAAGCTGGGCGGTACCCAAACCCTGCCGGTGTCGCTCAAGGTTGGACGCCAGGAGCTGTCCTACGGTGACGAGCGCCTCATTGGAGCTTTTGATTGGGATAATATCGGCCGCACGTTTGACGCCGCGAAGCTCCACTACGAGCAGGGCCAATTCTGGGTGGACGCCTTCAGTGGTCGAGTCGTCGTCCCCAAGGAGGATCAGTTCAACCAGCCGAACTGGAATGACTGGTTCTCGGGCATTTACGGCTCCACCCGAGGGGTGGTGCCGAAGACTGAATTGCAACTGTATGTCCTTGCCGACAACGCCAGCGTCATGTCGCCGACGGCGGTCGGTACGGGCGTCAAGGGCAACACCCCGCGTGACATCTATACGGTGGGGACGCGCTTCCAGACATTGCCGGGGAAGCTTCGCGGATGGGATTTCAACGGGGAATTCGCCGGGCAGTTTGGCAATTTTGAGTATGCCGCGAAAACTCCCGGCGTCGTGAATGGCCAACGGTTGGATCACGTTGCCTTCGCGACGCACGTTGAAGGAGGCTACACGTTTGACAAGGTGGACTGGAAGCCCCGTACGGCGATGGGCTTAGACTACGGTTCCGGAGACACGGATCCCAATGATACCCAACATACCACGTTTGTGAATCTCTACCCGACGAATCACAAATTTGCCTCCTCAGCAGAATCTGTGGGTGGGTGGCGGTTCGGGTAGTTTTCCAAGATTGTGATATAGAGCTACTTCCAGAGCGCGATAGGTCCGAAAGCCGTAGGCTCGTCTGGTCGTCACTCGAATCTTGTTGTTAAGTCCCTCCACAG
>CAMDJH010000412.1 GCA_945900455.1 Akkermansia muciniphila | reverse complement strand
TCGGCGGTTATATCACCCACTTTGCTTAGCCGAGGAGTGAACTGCCCTTCCATCGCGAGCAGATTCGTGGCGATTGCAGCAGGAGACAGCACTCGGATCGCGAACAGACCCGCCCCGTTGTCGACGGAATTGGCAACGGCAATCGCTCGCGGGGCAACCGCTGGACTGCCCAGAATATAGGACGTGTTGCCCGCGTTTCCCGCGGCGATAACCACCACACATCCCAGCCGTGCCAGTTTGTCCACCGCTTTCAGTTCGACATCATTCGGATCGTCAACCCCAAAGTCACCCCCGAGAGAAAGGTTGACCACATCGAGGTGATCCGTCGTGTTTCCGTCGCCATCAGGGTCCGCCGCCCACTCAAGTCCGTCCACCACGGCATCGGATGCGCCGACGCCAAAGATTTTCAGAGCATATAGGCGCGCCTGCGGCGCCACACCGGGGCCAATCTTGAATGTCGAGAAATCCACCTCAGCGTCGTATGGTCCCATATAGGGCTTGCCATCCACTCCCACCCCCATTCCAGCCGCAATGCCCGCGACATGAGAACCATGGCCATTTATACGCGGATCGAGCGGATCCGGATCCGGCACGGGGATATTGTTTGCGGGATCGGAGGCATCGTATGCGTCGCCGACAAAATCGGTCCCACCCACCACCTTGTCGGTTGGAAAGGATCCCTCTTCGATCACGGTTGGATCATTGAGGTCGTAGTCGTCAATCGCGCCACTACCGCCAAAGTCCGCATGGTTGTAGTCGATGCCGGAATCGATGATTCCAAGCCGAATGCCGTGCCCGGTCAAACCGGCCGCGATTGAAGACCACGCCTCGGGACCGTGGACCCATGGCACGCTGGTTTCGAGAAAGGGCCGATAAATATGAGCCCGCTGCACCCGAATTATGCCGGGGAGTTTCGAAAGTTCCGGGATGGCCGATGCGGGCACCCGTGCGCGTACCGCCCGTGCGAGAATCGCATAGCGGCCGATCACGACGCCGCCGATTGCCGCGAGCGGCGTCAACAACGCGTTCTGCTGCTGACGAATCTCCTCACGAAGCGCTGTGCGATCGGGAATCGGGAGGGTCGCAGGTCGGGCACCACGGGAATCCGATTGCGCCAAATCCAGATCAGCGATCGCTGGGCCGTCCAGTTCGATAAAGACACTGACCCGCCGGTCAGCGCGAACGGATGCACACGCGAGAAGCACTACGATAGACCACGCCAGCATTGGAAACTTGCTGGACGGGGAGAGTCGGTACATCCGTGAGGGATACGCGGTGGCGAAGGGTTCTTCAAACGCAGATTTGGAGTTCTGTCAACCGGGACCTGCCCACTATGGGGTCAAACCTGTACTATTGACATATTGAAAATGTCGAGTGGAGATGGCGGGACAGGTACAAATGAACTTGGGCGGAGCATGGTATTCCGTCATGCGTCGAGGAACTGGAGGTACGGAAGCAGGTTTGGCGCGACTCAAGGGGGCTGTTGACCGAGGAGTGAGAAAACTTTGAAAAACTCTTATTGCCAACTTGTCAATAGTGCAGGTTTGACCCCATAGCCTTGACCCTATTGCCTTCCTAACTTTCGGAAGGCAAGCAGGCGGCAATTCACCAATACCCTCGGCTTCCGATGTCTCCCGAATAAATCCAGTAGATTCGCATTTGCTCGATCTTTTTCCATGACACCGAACCGTCGATCAATCCCACATTGCCGCCGGTCGCGCCTCGCTCTTTGGATGTTTCGCCCTTGAGAAGCGTGGGAAAATAATAGAGCCTCCCTTTCAGTTTCACTGGCCCACTTTTTGCATGTGGCACACAGACAAATTGAGGTGTCGCATATCCTCCCCAACAATTTGGATCAGAGAACAGCACCAATTGAGGACCCTCATTGGTCAGCCTCGGCAGGTCGGTCAGCTTCATCGGAGGGGTCCATCCGCCCTGAATTGGCATCACTCGGCCCCCCAAGTAATTGTAAGCGATATAGTATCCGAGGCCAGTTTGATAGCGGCTTTCCGGCGTATCGGTGATGCCTGGTAAACTAAAGGGGTAGCCATTCGGGCAATCGATAACCTTGCCGCCCACCAAATTGCTCACGGTCTGGAACATGAGCGTTGAGATGTGCATGGTGAAGGAATCGCCTCCATCGCGAATTCCATTGAATACTTTGTCACTGTTGTCACCGGCGTATACGGCGCAAGCGAGATACAACTGGCGCAGGTTATTCTTGCACGCTGTGCGGTTGCTCCGCTCTTTGGCACCCGCCAACGTCGGCAGAAGCAGACCTGCCAGAATGGCAATTATGGCAATTACCACGAGGAGTTCAATGAGGGTGAAGGCACCCGTTGACTCGGGATGGCGAGCGCGAATCGGACGAGAATTTGCTAGATCGGTCTTCATGAGGGCGCGCGGGCTCGAATGGCGTTGAACCGCTGATTTGACCCGGGCATTCATGCTAAACGCTGACGCGTTGTCAATCTCGACCGATAACGGAATAAAGAATGGGGTCAAACCTGTACTATTGAGATATTGAGTGTCGAGATCTCGTGGGGAGGTGGCAAGACTGGTGCAAATTAACCTGGCCGGAGCATGGTATTCCGTCACGCGTCGAGGAAATGGAGGTGTTGAAGCATGTTCGGCGCGACTCGAGGGGTCTGTTGACCGAGGCGTGAGAACCACGGATAAACGCCGATAGACGCAGATTCCATGCCCTTTCTATCCGCGTCAATCCGTGTTCATCCGCGGTTCTCCTCTCCTTTATCCGCGGATTGGGGGCCCAGGAACCGCCCATTCACCCTGCCCTCCCTCCCTCCGCTCGGAGCGGCGGGGAGAGGGGGGCCGTCGGCCGGGTGAGAGGGGATGCTCCGAATTCGCGATCGAGAAAGCGCCCAAACGGCACCCTAAAAGCCTAGCCCGCTCCCTGCTCCCCAGCCCATGCCGCCGCACACGTTGCGGTTATCTCTTTGTTGACGATCATAACGTGACAGGCTTGCTCTCATATTGGATTACGGCTTACTGCCTACAAAATCAATCTTGGATCGGCTTTTTTTGCAGCGAGATACCCCGCTTCCGCGGTTGAGTTGCACACGAAAATCATCCGATCAATCGAACTGCGAATCCAAATTTTCACTCATCCCTATTTCCAACCGCACTGGGATAGGCGAATCCTCTGGGTGCATCTCACGGAAAGGGTGGTTTTCTCGAGTGACAGTAAGATGAGATAAAAAATGCGCTGAGATTGCGAAGAGATTGTGGTCAGCCAGAAGGCTGGACGGAGAACTGCGCGTGTGGGAATAACTGCTGCCAGTAGCCGTTTCG
>CAMDJH010000411.1 GCA_945900455.1 Akkermansia muciniphila | reverse complement strand
CTCGCCGACTACAAGGCCATCCAAGCCACGCAGACCGGCGCGCAGGGCGACGCCACCGGGGCGCGTGGCCAGCTCGACGCGCAGCTCACCGAGATCGCCGACTTGCGCCGCGAGATCCAATACGCCGCCGACGCCCAATGGCCCGCCGGTGTGCCCGGCAATGCCGGCATCCGTGGCGAATTCCAAATCCCGCCCGACAAGGCACTGGCATAACAAGGTAGGGCCGCGCTGTCGCGGGGCTTGGTGTCACACAATCAACTCGACCATTCTACTGTGCCTTCCGCTCTCTTCCGCTCCATGAACCTGCTGTCGGCCCGTCACCCCTCATCCGGCCTGAGGCCACCTTCCCCTCGCCCCGCGGAGGGAGAAGGGATGACGACGTAAATGCATTCCTCCTTTTTCCTCTCCAGCCAACAAACTGACAGACACACCAAACCATGAGCCAAGGATTATGCCCGAGTTGCGGCGCGGCGGTGAAACTGACCGCCGGACAGACCGACACCAAATGCCACTACTGCGACAGCGTCGTGACCCTCCAGCAGGCGGAGGCGCAGGCCAGCGAGGTGAAGCACAGCAAGTTCGCCGGCACGCTGATGATTGCCGAGACCGCGCAGGAGGGCGGCAGCTACGCGGAGGCTATCAACTACTTCAACAAGGTCATCGAGCAGGAGCCAAGCTTTGCGGATGCGTGGCTCAACAAGGGCATCTGCCTGGTGCGCACCTCGAAGATTGGCGACCTCAAGATTCCCGAGGCCATCAGCTCGTGGAAGGCAGCCATCAAGTTTGCCAAGAACCCGGAGGCCATGAAGAAGCGCGTGGCGACGGAGATCAACAACGTGGTCAGTGACTTCTATCCGGTGCTGGAGCAACACTACCTGCAATTCCACAATCAAGACGATTCCTTGCAAGAACACGGTAGTCGGTTTGTTCTCCTCGAATCCGCCTTGTCTTTAGCCTTGGAACTCAGCCCGAGCGCAACAATTGCCATAAATGGCACTTTACTTTGCGACAGGTTCATTGCGTCCATTCGGTCGACCGCAGATTCGAATGCATTCGACGCCGTGGTTTCCTTGTCAGACAAGGACTGGAAAGGCGCTGCGGAAAATGCAGCCACAGCGAAGTCAAAAAGGAGAGTCGCAGATAACCTCGCCAAGTCATTGGAAGCTACAAAAGCTAAGTATGAGCGGGTAAGAGCTGAACATGACCCGGAGTTTGCCGCGAGTCTTCGAGTCAAAGAACGAAAACGACTACTAGAAGTGACATCGAAAGACGCCCGCCCACTTGAAAAGCCAGCAATGCGACACGCAATAGCTAGGATTGCTACCGGCTTCACCGGGGTTTTCTTAATTCTACTTGTCTGTGCTACTCCCAACGACTCTGCAAAACGCTCCGACGTGGTGTTGTTAATCTTCGTGTTCCTAATTCTCTTCTTGGGTTCGGTGCATCAGGTCGTGAAAAACCTGCGATACGAGAAGCTAAAAAACGGCAGAGACACCAAGTGGCTAGAAACGCTGCCAGCTTGTTTCGGAACTGCCGATTTGATTCTCGCCAGTCATCCGCAGGATGAAGAACGACTGCTTTCCCTGCTTGAGGCCGGCTTGAAAGCCGAATTTCCGTTCGTGGAGATTCGATGTGAGATTGAAAAGCATCTGAAGGCACGCGGGAGTCCCGCAGCGCATATCCGAAAGCAACTGGAACGCTACGATTCTTTCACCCAAACAATGACATGAAGCCCGACCACTACATCGCATACTGGAAGTGGGCTGATTACGAGGGACACGATGACCAAGACGCTCACCACTCAAACGCACCAATCTTAACGCGTATGGGTCGCGGAGATGTGCTTTGGCTATTTACTCGAAAGCCAGACACCCAAAAAATCCACATGGTTCAGCGAATCAAAATCGAAAAGGCTGGCCCAGCACTAGCCAAGTCGTCATGGGCTTACGGAGTTGCCGGCTACGGAAACCTTCAGAATGTTAAGGCAGGCACGCATCCGTGCTGGTTGGAAGTAATCGGCCGTGCAAGCACCGCAAGGGGGACCAAGTTGCGCTCAAAGACTGCGGGTAAGCTTTGCCAAAGGGTGCAGTCGCCTCGGCAGCTTGCGATTGAAACGGGCGAGATGCTTGATGCGGAGTGGAACAAACGAATCCCGAAGAAGCCATGAGCCTCATTGACATCGTCCAATTCCACGGCAACGACCGGGAGTTCGTGTGGAAGTTTCCATCGGAGAACCTGCGGCTCGGCACGCAGTTGGTGGTGAAGCCCGCGCAAACGGCCTTCTTCGTCTCGCGCGGCCAGATTTGCGACGAGGTCAAGGCCGGCACCGTCACGCTGCGCTCCGGGAACATCCCGCTGCTCACCACGCTCCTGAGCCTGCCCTTCGGCGGGGATTCGCCGTTTCAGGCGGAGGTCTGGTTCGTCAACCTCATCAGCAAGCTGGACAACAAGTGGGGCACCGTCCGCTCCCTCCAGCTCGAAGACCCGAAATACGGGCTGGTGGTGCCGGTGCGGGCGTTCGGCCAGTTTGGCTTCCGCATCAGCGAGCCGCGCAAGTTTCTGGAAACCATCACGGGCACGGCCAAGGTGTTCACGGCGGAGCAGATTGTGGAGTATTTCAAAGGGGTGCTGCTCCAGTCGGTGAACGTGCATCTGGGCAAGGCCTTCATGCAGCAGCGCATCTCGGTGCTGGAGGCGGCCATGCACTTGGAGGCGATTTCCCAGCATTGCGCGCAGTCCATCCAGCCGGAGTTTACTAAGTTCGGCGTGGAGTTGGTGAACTTCTTCTTCCACTCCATCAACATCCCGGAGGAGGACGCCAGCTACCAGCGGCTCAAGGTGCTCAAGGAGAAGGCGGCGGAACTGAACCTGCTGGGCCGGGAGATTTACCAATATGACCGGAGCATGGAGGTGCTCAAGACGGCGGCCGCGAACGAGGGTGGAGGAGGCGGGTTGATGCAGGCCGGGGTGGGACTGGCCGTGGGCGCGGGCATCGGTCAGCAGATGGCACAGCAGATGGGGCAACTCACCACGCAGCTCGCGCCGGCCAGTGCGCCGCCCGCTCTGCCCGGCGCTCCGGCGGCCACGGCCTACCATGTCGCGGTCAATGGGCAGCAGCTTGGGCCGCTTCCCGCAGCGGTCCTGCAACAGATGATTCCGGCAGGGACGCTCAATGCGGCATCGCTGGTGTGGCGTCCGGGTCTGACGGGCTGGCAAGCGGCGGCCACGGTGCCGGAGTTGGCGGGGTTGTTCGCGCCGGCCACTCCTCCGCCAGCGCCCTTGCCGCCCCCGTTGCCCCCGGCCAGTTAAGCACACTTATGAAAACGATCCTCGTGGCGGTGTATG
>CAMDJH010000410.1 GCA_945900455.1 Akkermansia muciniphila | reverse complement strand
TCGCACACTCCATTCGATCCCGGAAAGCCGCCGGTGGAATCAATCTGACCGCGAGTCATAATCCCGCGGAATACCAGGGGCTCAAGTTCTCCGTGGGAAACGGAGCCGCTGCGCCACCGGAAGTGACCCAGGAAATCGAAGAACGGATCCGTCAACGTCAGATTTCCGGCCTCATCGTACAGCCCAAAGTTGTTGGAACGGCTCACTGCAAGACATTTGATCCGGCTCCATCCTATTTTCGTCAGATTCGCCGCCTGATCGATTTTGACGTTATTCGCAAAGCTCGGCTGAAAGTGGGGGTGGAGTTGATGTACGGGACGGGTCGTGGGTACCTAGACACTCTGCTGGAGGAGGATGGCGGTGCACGCGTCGTTCGCTTCCACGACGAGTTGAATCCGTCCTTCGGAGGTCACCATCCGGAACCGAACGCCGAAGGGATGTCGCAGGTTCGCGATCTAATACGGAGCGGCAAAGCGACCCTGGGGCTGGGACTCGACGGCGATGCGGACCGATTTGGCATCGTGGATCGGGATGGCACGTGGATCACTCCGAATCAGGTACTGGCTTTGGCTCTTTATCATCTGAAGAAGAATCGAGGCTGGACGGGAGCGGTGGTTCGGACCGTCCCCACCAGTCATCAGGTGGATGCCGTGGCGCGGATGCTAGGCGTCCCGGTGCACGAGACTCCCGTGGGGTTCAAGTACATTGGCGCGCGGATGGAGTCCGAACCCATCATCGTGGGTGGCGAAGAGAGCGGCGGATTGAGCGTGAAGGGTCATGTGCCGGAGAAGGACGGAATTCTGGCGTGTCTGCTGATGGCGGAACTGGTGGCGTTTGAGCGAAAGACATTGGGCGCCATTCTGAAATCGTTGGAGAAGGAATCGGGGGAATTTCATACTGATCGCATCAATGTCGCGATTCCGGCGGATAAGAAATCGGCGTTGCTTGAACGGTTGGGATGCGGTTTGAAGACGATTGGCAAGTTGCCGGTGCAGCAGTTCATCACCACGGATGGATACAAATTCCTATTGCCGAACAACGAGTGGGTGGCCTTTCGAGCGAGTGGAACGGAACCGTTGATTCGCTGCTATCTTGAAGCGCGATCTGCGGCGCAGTTGAAGAAATTGAGCGTGTCCTGCCGCAAGATACTACTGGGTTGAGGTGGATGCGGCCGGCTTCCCGCCAAGCTTGGCTGCTTCCGCAGCGAGTTCGCGTCCGACGGATGAGCGAGCGGCTTCCAATAATTTTCCATCACAAACAAGGTTGGCAAAACGAAAGCCGGGCAAGCCGCTTTGGTCGCGGCCGACGAGTTCGCCGGGTCCCCGGAGACGCAGGTCCGCCTCGGCGATGGCGAAACCGTCCGTCGTCTCCGCCAGCACTTTCAGACGTTCCCGAGCCTCGTCGGTCCGTTCGCCCTCGATCAAGATACAATGCGATTCATGCGAACCGCGGCCGATGCGACCTCGCAGTTGATGTAACTGGGCGAGGCCAAATTGGCCGGCGTTTTCGATAACCATCACGGTTGCGTTTGGCACATCGACGCCCACTTCGATGACGCTGGTTGCCAACAAAACCTTCACACGTCCCTCCCGGAACGCGTCCATGATTCGGGTGCGCTCGGCCGACGGCATCCTTCCGTGGACCATGGCAGCGGCATGGGGTGCCAAGGCGTCCTGAACCTTTTCGAACTCGCGCGTCACCGACTTGACGTCATCGTGCTCCGACTCCGAAACGCGGGGATAAACGATGTACGCCTGACGACCGGCCGCCAACTGGCGAGCGACGAACAGCCAGACCTTTGGCAGGGTATCGGGTGTCCGCACATGGGTCCGCACGCGACCTCGGCCCTGGGGGAGTTCATCGAGGAGACTGACATCGAGGTCGCCGTAAAGCGTCAATCCAAGGGTTCGGGGAATCGGGGTCGCGGTCATCACGAGCAAGTGCGGGAAATTCCCCTTTCGCAGCAGTGTCTCGCGCTGAGCGACGCCGAACTTGTGTTGTTCATCGATGATCACCAATCCCAGTCTTGGGAACTCGACCGCCTTTTGAATGAGGGCATGGGTGCCGACCCAGACGCTTCCCAGTTCGGGCACCGATCCAACGTCAGGTTCCTGGCGAGTGTTACTTGTCCGCAACCCCACCCCAATTCCCAGAGAACCCAACGCTCGATCGAGCACGCTGTGCAACTGTTCGGCAAGAAGCTCGGTGGGAGCCATCAATGCCACATTGTAGCCACTTTCGACCGTCATTAATGCCGCGCAGGCTGCCACCAACGTCTTGCCGGAACCGACGTCCCCTTGCAGCAGTCGCCGCATGGGATGCGACCCCGCGAGGTCCGCTCGAATTTCACGCAACACTCGCGTTTGGGCTCCGGTTAGCTTGAATGGCAATCTCAAAAGAAACGGGCGCATCAGCCGGTTATCCCCACCGCAAGGGAGGCCGGGCGCCTTGAGATTCAATCGCTGACGTCGACCCTGGATCTCCCGTTGGAGTGCCGCGAGTTCATCGAGCGCCAACCGCTGTCGGGCGTGCTCCGCCTCCGGGAGTTCGGCGGGGAAATGGAGCATCCGCACCGCCTCCCGGCGCCCCAACGCGGCAGCAGGCTCCCCGGCCAACTCCGGTGTCCGCCAAAGCCCGGTCTCCGGCAGCAGCGTCAAAAATCGATCGATCCCGTGCCAAATAATCCATCGCAAGGTTCGTTGCGGCATTCCCTCGGTCAGCGGATAAACCGGAACAATTCTTCCAAAGTGCACACTGCCATCCTCGCCCGCTTCGATCTTCTCGGCGTCCGGATGATCCATCGTCCGAGGTCGCAGGGAATTCGGTCTGCCATACGCCAGGACTTCATTCCCCACCGAATAAAATTTTTCAAGAAAGGGCAGATTCCACCATCGGCAATGGAGCCGTGCCGTCCCGTCGTCGAGGATGAATTCAAAGCAGGACTTGGTACCTTTCCGAAACCGCTGATTTCCCGCCGCAATGATCCGTCCGCACACGGTGACCGGAGTTCCCATGAGCACGTCACGAATCGGAGTAAACTTCCGCCGATCCTCATACCGCGCCGGACGATGCCAAAACAAGTCCCCCACCGTGCGCAGGCCGAGACGTTCCATTTGCGCCGCACGCTCATTCCCTACACCTCGGAGGGTTGTCACCGGAGAATCCAGCCTGGGAACCTCGTCCGGACCGCCGGCACGGGTGGGGGCCAACTGTTCGTCGGAAGAAATGGGGTTCACGGGTGGGAGCGGCTGATAGGCAATTGCGGAACGCTCTGTCCCAGAACCAGCCGCGCGTGTTCGCGCATGCAGTATTGGTCGGTCATTCCCGCCAGGTAATCGCACAAGGCGCGAGGCCATCCATCGCGGTTGGCGCGCT
>CAMDJH010000409.1 GCA_945900455.1 Akkermansia muciniphila | reverse complement strand
CCCACTGTGGTGGGCGGACAGGCGGTTAATTTGTGGGCCATCAACTATCTCGCGGCCCAAGTGCCGAAATCCACGTTGGTGAGCAAAGATCTCGATATCGTCGTCAGCCAGGATGGGCTGGCGCGATTGAAGCGGGTTCCGGGCTGGGTTTTCGAGCCGAACAAATTGAAGAATTGGACTGATTCCCGATTGGGTTTCCTGCGCAGCACGAGTCCCGATGGCCGCCCGCTGATGGTCGAGGTACTGCATTCGGTTCATGGGTTGGACAAAGCCGACCTCGAGGCCGCCGCGTACATCAAATCGGAAGGCGGGGTCTATCGGGTGCTCGACCCGGTCGCCATGCTCAAAGCCAAGACGATGAACGTGCGAGACATCGAGCAGGACGGCCCGTCGCCTCGCCAGGACCGACTTCACTTGCATCTGATCGTACGTTGCGTGCCTGAGTTTCTCCGTGATGTCCATCAAAGCGCGGTGGCGGATCCGACCAAGGAGAAGCAGGCGCTCGAAGTGTTTTCCCGCGCTTTCCGGACGCTCCAAAACAAGAAGATCGCCACGACACTCATCGCCGAAGGCATCGCACCTCGTTCCCTGCTGCCGCCGGAGTTTTCCGAAAGCTCGCTTGAGCGCATCCAGAAGGCCTACCGGTGGCAGATGAAGATGGTGCCAGAGGTCACTCAGCAAAATCGGCCCCTCGGCGACACAGCGTCCAGCGTCGCCGTCAGACCAGCGGAAGGCCGTGGTCCCAAGATCAGCATGTAGCTGAGCGTTCGCCGCCGGGACTCGCCAACGGTTAGCCGCGCGCTGGCACCTTCAGTTTCGTGCGGATGTGCAGGGTCACCTCCTGGACATCGAACAGCACAAAGTGGCCAACCTTGTGATAAGGAATTCGCCTGAGTTTGGTCCATGAGCGGAGCGTGCGGATCGACGGTTCGCGGCCGGCGGGGAAAATCCCGCAGTGCCGGAGGCCGTTGATGTCGGTGAGTGTGGAGGAGAAAGTTTGGGAAGAAGTCGGTGTTTCCATGCACCTGATAACACGCGTCAACTCGCCATCCGCTCCGCCTTTCCCAGAATCCGAAATGGCACGGGCGCTGTACTTTCGACGCCCTCGTCAACTGGGACTGGTGTGGGTTTTCGCTCGGGCAGGATTCCGAAGAACAGCTCTGCCTCGGCGGGATCCTTCAAGTCGAGGTAGTGCTTGCGGATGATGCTCTCGGAATTGCCGGCCTGCAGGGCGGCTTCGCCGATGGAGCGAAACTTCGCGACAAACATAGAGATCGTCGTATGCCGCATCACGTCGTGAGTCAGGTCGAACTTCTCAACGGCCTTTTCGCGGAGGTGCTGGAGGTTGGCGGGAATGATCCGGTTCGTCTCCAAAGGGCAGGCGCGCAACCATGCCGCCAGGTTCGGCTGGATTGTGACCGTGCGCGGCTCGCGGATCTTCGAGACCTCGCCGTCGATCCGAATGAGGCCCTCCATCAACCGGACGTGTCCGGGTTTGAGGCGGGTGATTTCACCGGTGCGCAGGCACGGCCGGATCCCGGCGAAGAGGCACAGCGCGAAGAATGGCACCGCCGTCGGATGGTTCGTTTCGACGAACTCCATCAGTTCCTGCGCTTGGGTCGCGGTGAGCGTTTGCGCACCGCCCCGGCGGCGACGAATGCGATGCGCTGGAATCTTGGTCAGCGGATTCTCGGCAATCCAGTCGCGCTGCTGGGCGAATTTGAGAAACCCCGAAATCACGCCGCGGCGGTTATTGTAGGTCTTGCGCGAAGCGCGGCCGAATTCGAAATACGCCACGAGCCGAGCGGGCGTGAGATCCGACACCGTGACGGCCGGACAGCGCTTGGGCAGCCGGTTCATCTCGCGGCGCAGCCGCACGAGGTACGGCTCGGAAATCAGGTCCTGCTCAAGTTCATGCTCTTTGAGCGCGATGTAGTCTGCGATGGCCTCGTTGAGTGGCTTGCGGCAGGTGGCTTCGCGCTCGTTCGCCAGTGTGAAATTGACGCTCGATGAAAGCGACCGCCCGTGCTCGGCAGTTTGGCGCAAGACAGCCTCGGCCTCGCGAACCTGATCTTCCGTGAGGCAGGTGGTGATCGCCCGCAGGTTTGAGGCGAGATGGAGGGCCTGATTTCGAGGCCGGCCTTTTCCGCCGCGGCCTCTTCTTGGGTCTTGAAGTTGCGGCGGATGCGGACGCCGTTGAGGTGACCGTGGACTCGCCATGAGAAAACGCCGTTCCGATTTTTGAACCGGCGGACGCTGAAGGATTAGCTGGGCATGCTTAGGTGGCCGCGTCAACCTGGCAACCTAGCTTCGTGATTTTGCCCCTCAGAGGGAAAACTGGCGGATAGGGAGACGCGATTTCAACGCGAACCAAAGTGGCGCTAATAACCACCTCAGGCCCCCGCGCCGCTCACGGCAGAAGTGCTACCGGATCCATACCGTAGGTGTCGGCGACTTTTCGAATCTGTGTTGCGGTCAATTGCCGTTCACCGCGCAGGAGCCGATAGGCGAGCGACACATCAATCCCGAGAAGTTTCGCGAGGTTCGCAGCTCCTTCGTTACGTTCCGCTAGCACGAGACGCAGTAGTTCCGATCCCGTTGCCCGGCTGATGGGAAACTGCGTGCTATCCCATTTTTCGTAGAGATCGCTCAGGAGGTCGAGGTAATCGGTTTGCTCGGTGTTCAGCGTGTGTCCGGCGAGCAGGTCAATCATCTCGGCGGCGTTGTCCGCATCAACCTGATCCCGCAGGGGTCGAAGCAAGTGCAGCGCCATCAACCCTGCATAGGTCTTGGGAATCTTCGCGTAAGACGCAGAGGTCTGGGGGGCGGTTTTCATAGGCGGTTTTTCCAATTGTCGCGGCTGTATTCGGCGTGAGTGAGAAAATTGAGGACAAAGACTTTCTGTCGGTCGTAGTGGATGGCGGTGATAAGGCGGAAATCGTGACCGCACATATTGAAGATGGTGACCGTCCTCCCACTTTTCACTTTCACTCGATCGGCGTGAGGAAACATGCGGCGAGTTTCGACGAGCCTTTGCCATCTGCCGGAGATCACCAGCCGAGCCCAGTCGTTCAAGGCCCGGTCGGCCTTCGGGAACCTGGATGAGTAGTGGTGCAAGGTGCTTCGTTTAATCAACCTCACGTTCAGGACAATATGTCCATATCTTGGTTGTTTTGTCAAATGCCATGAACTCTGTTTTAATTTCTGTCTAGGAGTTCGCGTTATCGAACCACTCGCCTGTCGACGCAGAAATGCAACTGGCGGCTTTACGGTTCGTTAGAATAATGGCGGAGGAGCTGCGATTTCAACGCGAACCAAAGTGGCGCTAATAGGTGATTTTGAGAGGGAGAATCTCGCCGAAATCCGACGCGATCTCGCCGCCTGCAGACGAAAATCATTGGGGCGGGTGGTAAGGTTTTGATGGTGCCTTCTCA
>CAMDJH010000408.1 GCA_945900455.1 Akkermansia muciniphila | reverse complement strand
GCTGTGGAGGGACTTAACAACAAGATTCGAGTGACGACCAGACGAGCCTACGGCTTTCGGACCTATCGCGCTCTGGAAGTAGCTCTATATCACAATCTTGGAAAACTACCCGAACCGCCACCCACCCACAGATTCTGCTGAGGAGGCGGTTTTTGCACAAACCAGCGAGGAAGAGGTGGAGATTGAAATCGACGGAGAACCCGCGTCTGCCAAAGCGGGGGTCGTCCGATTCCTAAGGCCTTCCCAGATGGCAAGCGGCTGGCTCACCCTCGTGCGGGCCTCTTCCGTTGCTCCGCTGATCCCCGAGCAATGGACTGTCCGATTGACGGAGACGTCGGTGGACGGAGCGCGATTCCGATTCGCAGTGACGGGCAGTGTGACAGGTGAAGATGGAGAGGGAATCAACACCGAATTCTTCCAATCCAAGTCCGGCCGAGTGGTCATCGAACCGCAGGACTGGCGCTTCGCTGAGATGTCGAGATCAGCGGGCATCCCGGTCACCCCGGGGATGACGGTCACCTGGGATGCGGTGCAGCGCGCCCGGGATCGAGTCGCGCCTTCGGTTGGCGTTGTGACCGTAGCACAGGGCATGGCGGATGGCCCGCATCGGGTAGTTCTCAAGACAGGGTCACGGTCGCGGGGTGCCCTCGCGGCGGTTCGTGCGTATTCGCCCGGCGGGAGGATTGGTGAACCGCAAATCGAAGGGGCGCCTGTCCTGGAGCTTGAAACCATCGGCAATCCGAAAAAATCTCGATTGCGGTGGCTCGGGTGGTTCCCGGATTTCGAACTCGAAGACAGCGACGGCCATCAATGGCTGGATCGTGAGGGATGGCATCCGTGGAAGGGTGGAATTGGCAAGGACGGTGGTTCATTAACCGCCGAGGTTCCCACTCTAGAACCGCAGCGGTTCTTTAGGCTGAGGGCTCTTCCGGCTGCGCCGTGATCGCGGACAACCCTCACGCCAATTCAGACGCCCGAAGTGACTCTGAAGCGTGGCGGAGCGCGGTTGTGCAAAGCAATGTCTTCGGAGCCACTTTCATCTCAAATTGCGAACCACTGACCCGCTGTTCCATCGCACGGAGCGCTTGACGACCGGGCAGACTGATCCTATTCCCCAAGGGCTCCCGGAGACTCTGAGCCGGGCACAAACTATGCCGACCTACGAATACTCATGTTCAAAATGCGGGCATTCCTTTGAGGTGGTGCAATCGATGAAGGACGCACCGCTCAAGCAATGTACGAAGGAATCCTGCAAGATGAAAGTCTGGGGCAAGGGCCCGGTGAAGCGGGGCGTGGGCGGCGGTGCCGGCTTGATCTTCAAAGGCAGCGGCTTCTACATCACGGATTATCGGAGCGAAGGCTACAAGGCGGCCGCCAAGCAGGATTCCAACGCGAGCTCAGCCGGGACCAACGACAGCAAGACGGCCGCCAAGACGGCCGCCAAGACGGAGTCCAAATCGGAAACGAAATCGGAAACGAAATCGGAAACCAAACCAGAATCCAAGCCGGCCGCCAAGGCCGAGTCAAAGCCCGCAAAGAAAGACTGATTCTGCCCCGCTCCGGTCCAAACCCTCGGAATGATGTGCCAGAATGCTACGTGGATCCGTCGGGCTCGATCGCTCTCGTTGATTTTCCTGACAGCCTTTCTCGTGGCCGATGCTCAGGGACAAGGCGCGCTTCTCGGAGCTCTGACGAACAGCGTGGCAATTACCAGTTCCTCTCGGCAGTTCATGGTCCACGGCGATCGTGAGCTACCGAAGAGCTCGTCGCAGATTACTCCCGGTTGGACCCAGTTGACTTCCCAGGGCGATGGGGAACTAATCGAACTCGAGCCCCGCTCGCTGGCGGTGACCTGTGAGCGCATCAAAACTGCGGTTCTCTCCCGACTGGAACTGCAGGACGCGTGGCGCGGCCGAATTCACCTGTTTGTCGGCCCGGTCCCTCGCAATGAACAACCGCTCCGAATTCTGCCCGACCAGTATCTGGACGGGTGGCAGTACCGGATCTATGTCCCTCGGAAATTCTCATGGAAGGGCCTGGTTCGGGGAATCAGTGAGGCGCTAATTCTCGAAATTGTAAACCGCAACAATCGAGGTGCGTTCGGCCAGGCGCCTTTGTGGTTTAACGAGGGTGTCAGTGGCCTGCTTCTCAATGAACATGGCCGATCCTTCATCACCGAGGCGTACACTTACCGGATTCAAAGTGAGCGAAAACCCGACCCTCTTGCATTCGCTCGGGAGCAACTCCGCGATCGCGAGCCCCCGAGTTTTGCCGATTTGGGTTTTCCCGAAGCCGGTCGGTTACAAGATCCCGCCGAATGGCGCCGCTATCAGGCCGGAGCCCAACTATTGGTTCATGAACTTCAGAGTTACCCGGAGACGAAGGGTATTCTCAATGCGATGCTGCCGCTTCTCCCCAAGCATTTGAATTTCCACACCGCCTTCCTCGAGGCAAGCCGGGAGCGATTCCTGTCACTGCTGGAAGTGGAAAAATGGTGGGCCCTCGCCATCGCAGATTTCCGCTTCCGGGATCCAACTACGCTATGGCCGCGCGAGAAACTTCTCGCAAGCCTCGCCTCCGTCCTTGTCGAACCCACCGCGACCTCCCTCGGGACGAATCAGACGGCCCGCGGCGACATCGCCCTCACCGAATTGATCCGTACGTGGGAGTTCCGATTGCAGGAAGAGGTACTGCGCCGCAAGGTGGTGCAATTGCGGATTCTCGCCAGCCACGCACCCAAGCCTCTCTTTGGCCTGATCATCGACTACTCGCGCACTCTGGAGCAATACCTCGCCGCCCGGTCTGGCGCAGGCAGGGATTCGCTCGCTCGAGGCGCGGTCGAAACCCGAACTCAGTTCATCGCGCAGCAAACAATTCAGAGAATGAATTCGCTCGATCTGCGACGTCGTGCCCTGTAGTTCATATGGGGTCAGTCAATAGTAATGTGCTATTTTGTACTCCGCTCATAAATAATACATTACTATTGACTGACCCCAATGCTTCGATGAGCCTTTTCAGTTCTTCCGCACCCGCGTACGCTGGAGCTGTGAAATCAAAAAGGACATTCTCCGGTCCGTTCTCCAACCGGGAGGGAGATGCGCTTGCATTTACCTTGATCGAACTGCTGGTTGTCATCGCCATTATAGCCATCCTGGCCGCAATGCTACTGCCGGCGTTAGCCAAGGCGAAGAGCCGGGCTCAGATTACTCACTGCATGAATAATCTGAAACAGATTGGAATAGGATGGACGATGTACCTCGGCGACAACAAAGACAAGTTTCCCCGTGCGGCGATGGTGAATGGGGGTGCATCTCACGGAAACGGTGGTTTTCGAGTCAGCGATTGTTGAACGGAAGAATTCTTCATTTTTCCCGGGACTCTGATTTCGATTTCTGAAACGCTCCGCGGCCAATGGTGCTGCCGAGCAGAATGCAAGGGCGCGACTTTGG
>CAMDJH010000407.1 GCA_945900455.1 Akkermansia muciniphila | reverse complement strand
TTGCTCATACGAGCGCGCCGCGCCGGGTGGCGGGACGGCTCCATCAACGGTTCGAGTGCGGACACAAAGGCACGGACGACTCTGGCTCCCCGACGAACGTGGAAACGTTTTAGAGGGCAACGAGCGCGTCCGCACCGCCGCCTTCCCCCGGCCGGGGGGAAGGCGGCCCCATCTTCCTGTTTGGCTTTCAGCCAAACAAGGAAGATGAAAACAGACATACAAGAGGGAGACGTTTCTGGACGCGGGTTCTCATTCGAGCGCGCAGTGAATTCTTACCGCGTTTCTCCCGCTGACTTCCAGCAGTGGAGAGCTTGACGAAGCAGAACGACGGACTGCATTTCTCCCTCTCCCCGGGGGAGAGGGCCGGGGTGAGGGCGAGCCTTCCTCCATTCCACGCTCCGGTGAATCCACCCGGAACAGCGTCGAATCATGCACCCTTTGCTTGCCTCCTGCGCCGGCTTCTCTAAGCTCCGGCCATTCCGAAAAACCCGTGCCCGACCCGATCACAACACTGGAACCGCCCGTTGAAGTCAGCATCGTCATGCCCTGCCTGAACGAGGCGGACACGCTGGCCACCTGCCTGAAGAAAGCCCGCCGCGCGCTCGATGAAAATCAGATCGCCGGGGAAATCATCGTGGCCGACAACGGCAGCACGGACGGCTCGCAGAAAATTGCCACCGACCTTGGCGCGCGGGTCGTGCCGGTCGCGGTCAAGGGCTATGGCAACGCGTTGATGGGCGGCATCGCCGCCGCGCGCGGCGCGTTCATCATCATGGGCGACGCGGATGACAGCTACGATTTTCTGGAGATTCCCCGGTTTGTGAAAAAGGGGCGCGAAGGATTCGCCCTCGTCCAAGGCCGCCGCACTCCGATTGCGCAGCGTTACCGCGAGTAATGCGAGTCAACGGGCACGGGCAATGGCGATGAGACTTTGTCCAAACGGTGGACGACAGACGCGCGATTCCAGCCAGTGGTTGACCGGGAGGATGACACCGTCGAAGAACTTCACTGCGCCCACGTCGAAGTTTCGCTTCTTAAGCAGACAAAAGTTGAACCACCAGGCGAAATAACCCACCCAGTTGAAGTAGTCCAAGCGGACGATCTCGAAGCCAGCCTGCTCCAGTTTGGCCCGCAATTCCGGCCGCGCATATCGACGAAAGTGGCCGAAGTCCTGATCGAGCGGGGCGTAAATTTCCTGCCGGGCCGGGACGAAAAGGCAAAGATGGCCGTGCTGCGCGCGGAGGATATCGGCGTAGAGCTTCAGTTCCCGTTCGTCGTCGCGGATATGTTCCAGCACGTTGACGCTCACGATGGCATTCCACGGCGACTGGCGATCGACCGCTTCAATGGTGCCGTGAATGAGCGGCTGGTCCGGCAGGCGTTTTCTAAACTCGGCACAGAAGCGATCGTCCGGCTCGACGCCAATGACCTTCTCCACACCGGCGTGCTTTGCGATCATCTCCGTCACCTGCCCGATGCCTGCGCCAATTTCGATGACGCCGCCCTTTAGGAAAGGGCCGAACTCTCGGATGAGCGTGGCCCGATAATTGTTGGCGTGACGCAGCGCCTCAAACTCGAACGTGGCGTCCGGCACGATCTCATTGGGGCGTTCAGTGCTCATGGCGGCAACTTCGTTCACCGCAGGAAATTATATTTGAAAATGCACCACAACGCGCGAATCCCGTCCTTCCAGCCGATTTTTTTCCCCTCCGCGTAGGTACGTCCGTAATAAGAAATGGGGACTTCGTAAATTCGCAGGCCGAGCTTGGAGATCTTCGCGGTGATTTCCGGTTCGAAGCCGAAGCGGTTTTCCTCGATGCTTATTTTCTGGATGATCTCTCGCTTGAAAACTTTGTAGCACGTCTCCATGTCGGTGATGTTCAGGTTTGTCGCCATGTTGGAGAGCAGCGTGAGCAGATTGTTGCCGATCGAGTGCCAGTAATACAAAACGCGGTGCGGACCGGAGCCTTGGAAGCGCGAGCCGAAGACGACATCCGCCCGGCCGGCAAGGATGGGCTTGAGGAGGACGTAATACTCGCCGGGATCGTATTCAAGATCCGCATCCTGAATGATGACGATAGGCGCGGTGGCTTTGCTGAGGCCGGTGCGGAGCGCGGCACCTTTGCCCTGATTGACCTCGTGCTGGAAGAGCTGGATGCGCGCATCGGTCGCGGCAATTTTCTGAAGCACCTGCCAGGTATTGTCGCGCGAGCGGTCGTCCACAATGACAAGTTCCTGCACAGGTCGCTGGGCGAGGACGAGGGAGATGATTTCATGAACCGTCGCTTCCTCATTAAAAACAGGCATGACGACTGAAGCGCAAGGCTCCAAGTCGGCATTGGAGTGGAAATAAGCGGTATGTATGCCGGCGGTCACGAGAACGGATGTTGCTGAAACGAAGGGCGGGGTTCAATGGCAATTTAAATGGACAGACGACTTCCAATAGAGCAGTGATCATTGCTACCCATTGTAGTAAAATGTGAGCGTCACAACATCATTGCCGGTGGTTGCGATGCAACCAAAAACACCAGAAGAAGGTGAGTATTGCCCCGACCAGAACCAGTTTTTTGCCCAGCGGAAGAAATCGCGGTTCAAAATGCAGCACCAGCGTCCGGGCGGAGGCGGAAATATTCATTTGGCTGAAAGTCGGTTCAACTTTTTCCAGTGCCACCGGCTGGCCATCCGCACTCGCCTGCCAGCCGGGATACCAGGTATCGGTCCACAGCAAACTGGCAGGATGATCTCCTGGCTTGAACGAGACTCGAATTGTGTTCAAACCGATGTCTTCCACTTGGAACGTCCGCGTTTGATGATCAGCCCATTGGAAACGAGCCAGCCCCGGCGTGATATTCGAGCGAAACTGGCCTTGCCCCAGCCCGGCGGCGGGGCTTTGGTAAATCCAATCTGCCATCTGCTCGCGCAAGCGTTCCTTCTCTGAGGATGACAGCCAATTTAAACTGTGTGGCTGTAGCGCCGAGTAGCCGTGGACGGTTCGCACATGGTAGAAATGCGACATCGCGTAGGGGAAGACCTGTTCGTATATTGACGGCGCGATTTCCCAGAGACGTTGGGGTGTGTCGCGCATCTGCGCCATGACACGCTGTTGTTCCGGTCCTCCGGCCAGCAGTTTTTGCCAGAGCGCGACCGGCTGGTGCGGAATGAACCGGTGGGTGAACCACAGCGCGGGCGCAAGGTTTAGGAGTAGCAAACCACACCAAAGCGGCGGGCGCGCCCGCAGTTTCGGCGAGAGCAGCAGCGCCGCGAGGCCGAGCAGTCCGACGAAGGCAAGGAGCGGCTCCGGGTTGGCGAAGGAAATTTCGCGCGGCAGGTTTTCCACTTGAAACGCCCGCAGCCGGGGCGAGCTGCCCAGCAGATCGATGGTGCTGGTGACCTTCCGCACCGCGCTGAGCACGCGGTCCTGAATCTTGGGATAAACAATCCAGGCGAACACA
>CAMDJH010000406.1 GCA_945900455.1 Akkermansia muciniphila | reverse complement strand
AGTTGCTCGCGGATGGCGGCGATAAATTCGATGTCCTCGGCGAGGTACGCATCGCGGTATAGATTCGTCCACGAGGCGACCGCCGGGCGGCGCAGTTCCTTGTCGCGCGTGCAGAGGACGGTCGTGCCGGCGTTGAGGCTGCCGATGCGGATGAAGCCGTGGGTGCCGATGATCTCGACGCGCGAATCGTAGGCATACTGGACGCCCTGCGCTCCGGTGATGCAGCCTTGGGCGCCATTGCTGAGACGCGCGGAGAGCAGTACCTGGTCATAAAAATCGGGATGTGACGGGCGGGCCTCCGGAGTGCGGTAGTTGCCGGCGATGGCATACACTTCCGTGAATTCGCCGCCGGTGAACCAACGCACGGTGTCAATGTCGTGGCTGCAAACTTCGGCGAGTGGGCCGTTGCTCTGCGCGAGGTCAAACATCCACGGCTTCGGATACGTCGGCCCGTGTGTGCAGGATTTCACCAGCACGACGTCGCCAATCTCGCCCGCCTTCACCCGCTCGTGTGCGGCGCGAAAGTGATCATCGAATCGACGCATAAAACCAATCTGCAAAATGACGCCCGCTTTATCGGCGGCTGCAATCATTGCGTCGCATTCGACGGAATTCATCGCCATCGGCTTCTCGCAGAAGACGTGCTTGCCGCGGTCTGCCGCGGCGATCGTGATCTCATGGTGCAGTGCGGTGGGGGCGGCAATGAGTATGCCCCGTACGGAACGATCGTCCAGCAACGCCTGGTACTCCGAATATTCGGCGACCCCTCCGAGTTCGCCCGTCGCCGCGGCGCGGGTGGCTGCCACCGGATCGGAAATGGCCGCGACGCACGCGCCGGGCACGAGTCGGGCGAAGTTGCGCGCGTGGATCATCCCAGCGCGGCCCGAGCCGACGATCCCAATGCCGATTGCAGAACTCTTCATGGGTGTGACCGTAGCAGCCCCATGCGGCACGCCCAAGACCCAAGGCACTCCGTCGCCCCGTCAGGGCGCCTGGAGTTTGGCCGTTTTCTGGTGCGTGTGTCCCCGATGAACAATCTGCATTTAGAAAAGCCGCGGAGCGGCGGCAGACCGTAGCCCACGGCGCGAGCCGTGGGGATGACGTTCGAACAAAACGTAAGCCCCGGCAGGGGCGACAGAGCGGGAGGAGTGCGCCTTGTGCCAAATAGACATTTCATGCCAAGAAAACAGCCTTTTTTCAACGGAATCAGATTTTGTCCTGCACCCCCTGCGCCACATTTTGCCACCAAGTTCATTGCGACCCGAGTGGGCCGCGTGCTAAGAACACTCCACCCATGAAAGTCGGCACTCACTCTTCGACGTTACGGGGCGGCTTCACGTTGATCGAACTGCTCGTGGTGATCGCCATCATCGCGATTCTCGCCGGTATGCTCCTGCCCGCACTGAGCAAGGCGAAGGAAAAGGCCCGTGGGACCGCCTGCCTGAGCAATTCACGCCAGATCGGCCTCGCATTCGGGATGTATGCGGATGACAACCGCGACCGCATGGTGCCGCTGGAGGTCCTGGGGACACCTCCGCTTGATGCGTACGTGCCCGGCGGGTCCACAATCTGGTGGCCGGACCTGCTCCGGCAGTATCTACCCAATAAATTCGCCTCCGATTGCCCCAGTGTTCTTGGAACGAATCAGACGGGAATTGCGACCGGCCCTCCGAGCACCCGCGGCAAGGGCCGCTTCGGTATCGGGATGAACCACATCGAGTTCAGTTACTCGCCTTGGGCGGGCGACCGAATCGGCACGTTCAAACTTGCCGCGGTCAAGAATCCGAGTGAATCCGTCGTGTTCGCCGACGCCGGCAAGATTAAGAACGCCGCCGAGAAAGATCCCGACCAATGGACCGAGATCAAAGGCGCGCAATTGCTTTATTTTTTGACGCCAAGCCATTCCGATTACGCGGCCAATAATGCCTACCGGGTGATTGGGCGACATGGCGGGCGCGCGATGAGCACCTGGGCGGATGGACACGGTGAGTCCGTCAAAGTCAGCAAACTCGGTTTCCAATTTTACCCAGGACGGACGGAGAGTGGCGAAATCGCCAAGGGCGATCCCATCCTTGGGGTGGGCAACGGCAAATATGACCCGCGCTGGCTTTGGGACCGCGAGTGACGGTCACGAAAGCCCCCGATCAGAACAAAGTCTGGATCAAAGTTCCCAGAATGCTCATCGGGCCGGTGTCTTCGAGGCCTTCGGTCGCTTTGTCGACTTTTTGCAGTGTCATTTTGACGTTCTTTAGAAAGCTTTCGTCGTTCACCAATTTGCCCACGGTCCCCTGGCCCTGGTTAATCTTACCAAGAATCTCCCGAAGGTTCGTCATCGCCGTGGTGGATTCCGTGTAAAGTTTTTCGTCCTTCAGCAACCGGCCAACCGTGCCTTCACCCCGCTGCATTCCAGCCACGACGTTGGTCGTCTGGCCGACGGCGGTCCGGGCGTCCGCAACGAGCCCTTTGGCGTCCCCAAAAAAACCCTCCAATTCCGCGGAGAAATGGTTCAGGTTGGTGACTGCGGTAATGGCCGAGGTGTGAAGCGTATCGTCGGTGATCAACTTGCCGACGGTGCCTTTACCGTCGGCGATCAGGGTTGAAATATTGGCCATGTTTCCGAGAATCGTGGCAAGTTTCGGACTATTGTCCCTTAGGAAATCGGTGAACGGCCCGAGGAGTTTTGAAAATTCCTCACCGCTGAAACTGCGGGTCATGTTTTTGACTCCATCAGCTACGCCTTCAAGCTTGGCCATGAGTTGCCCAAGATCGGCCTGTTCCGTGGATTCGACCAAGCCGCCCGGCTCCAGTGCGGGGGCTCCGGGGGAACCAAAGGTCAAGCTCACGAAATTCTGCCCCATCAGGCCGGTAAACAGAATTGAAGCCCGACTGTCGGTTTTCACCACTGCAGCCCGATCCAGCTTCAGGACCACTTCCACGCGGGACTCGTTTGGAGCAAAGCGGATAGCTCTAACCCGACCAACCATTACCCCAGCCAGTCGGACAGGGTCACCCGCCTTGAGGTCCTGGACGGAATTAAACCGGGCGCGAATCTCGCGGCCCGGATGAAAAAAGCTGCCGCCTCCGGCCATTTCGAACAAGACAAAGCCCGCAACGCAGGCCAGTGCGAAGAACAATCCCAATCGAGTTTCGAGCGAGTTTTTCATGGATCAACGACTTCGGATTGCATTCTAAACCCGGCCGGAGTGGTTTTGCACGGAGGAAGGAGCCAAAACACCGAAGGGAATCGAACCAGTTCTTCCTTCCTCGTTTTCTCGCTCTGACATCTACCGCGAGCACGACTGATGATTTATTCAGAGGAGAGAGGGTGTGCTCAAACCACGTCCTGAAACTCCTGCTCCACGCCAAACTGGCGGTATTTCTGGAAAAAGAATACGAATCGCGCCAGCGGCACTTCGGCGGCTGGTACCTTGTTCATTTTCTGCCGAAACGCATCGAGGATGCCGGTCGACCGCTCCGATCGGAACCCAAAAGTGAAACCACTCGTCATC
>CAMDJH010000405.1 GCA_945900455.1 Akkermansia muciniphila | reverse complement strand
ATGCAGTAGGTGAGGATGCGCACGCCGCAGAACGCCTCGTACTCACGCATGAACTGGACGAACTGCTCCCGCTCCAGATCCCCGAACAAGAATTGGCGATCCACGATTCGGGAGATGCAGTGGTAGTAACCGACCGGGTGAGATTCCGGCACCTTCATTCGCGCCTGTCGCATTCCAAGACCCAACCAGAATGGCTGTGCCACTGCAAGTGCCATTTTGACTAATGACCTGTCCCTTTATATTCCTTTATATTGAGGAATGACTGGGAGATTTCTGCGGAACCGGGACTATTGTGTTTTCAACGAACCCCTGATACGGTGGCCCCCATGCCTCGTTTTTCCACCCCGCCATTGGTGTCGCGGCGGGCATTCGTACAGTTAACCACCCTTGCCGCAACCGCGACAATTTCAGCCCACTCGCGCGTTCGCGCCGCGGGTGCCAATGATCGCATTCGGATCGGAGTCATCGGAGTCGGCGGAATGGGTACCGGCCACGTCAACAGCCTCGTCAAAAAGTCGGATGCGGAAAACATTGAAGTCGTCGCGGTCTCCGATGTCTACCAGCGACGGGTCAACCGCTCGAAAGGAATCTGCAAAGGGGAAGGCTACCTCGACTATCGCCGTCTGCTCGAGCGGCGAGACATCGATGCCGTTCTGATCGCAACGCCGGACCATTGGCATTCGAAAATTTCGATCGATGCAATGGAGGCCGGCAAGCACGTCTATTGTGAGAAACCGCTGACCCACACCGTGGCCCAGGCGATCCAAACACGTAATGCGGTCAAGCGCACTGGCAAGATCCTGCAGGTCGGTCCAAACGCCACGGCTAATGACTCTTACTGGAAAGCGCACCAAGCAATTGCTGCAGGACAAATTGGAAAGGTCACATGGGCTCACGGCAGCTACAACCGGAACGCCCGCGTTTGCCTTTTCAACGAACACCAAAAGCTCGATCCCACCGCGGGGCCGGGAAAGGAGGGCGACGATTTCATCGATTGGGACATGTGGCTTGGGCATCAATGGGGACTCGCGCCAAAGATTCCTTGGAATCCGGAGCACTTCTTCCGGTTTCGAAAGTACTTTCCCTACAACGGCGGTGTTGCCACCGATCTGCTCTATCACAAATTGGCACCTCTCCTGATCGCCATCGCGGGTCCGAACGGCGAGTATCCCCTACGGGTCAACGCCAACGGTGGGCTCTATATCGAAAAGGACGGCCGTGACATCCCGGACATGTTCATGATGACCGCCGACTATCCAAGCGAGTGGTCGCTTTTCCTGGTGAGCACCCTGACGAATGACGCGGGTATCCCGGACCGGATCTATGGGAAACATGGAACCATGGAACTTGGAGGCGAACTCAGTCTCCGAAGCAACGGCGACTTCAAGGAAGAATTCCGGAGACGCAATGAGGGAAAGGAGGAATCCCGAATTGCAATCGAAACTCGCCGCGATCTGGAAAACAATTGGATCGACGCCATGCGTGGCAAAGGGGCCGTCCAGTGTAACGTCGATCTGGGTTGCTCAACGATGGTTGCCATAAAAATGGCCGTCGAAAGCTATCGACAGAAAAAGACAATGATTTGGGATTCGGTCCGAGAGGAGGTTGTTTCGTCATGAAAAAAATTATCATTCATTTGGCAGGACTATTCGCCGCAATTGGAATCAGCTCCGCCGAAGAGGGATTCATGCCGCTATTCGACGGCCGGACCCTCAGCGGTTGGCATGTCAGCCCCAAGACTGGCCATAGCCGAGCGAGCCAGAACAAGACCGGCGGTCGTTGGGTCGTCGAAAACGGAGCACTGGTCGGATCCCAAGACATGCCCGGAAACGGTGGAATCATTCTAACCGACGAGAGTTTCGGCGATTTTGAGGTCGCCCTTGAAATGAATAATGATTTCGGCCCAGATAGCGGTCTCTTCTTGCGCAGCACCGAAGATGGAAGGGCCTGGCAAGCGCTGATCGACTATCACGCCGACGGGAATCTGATGGGAATCTACGGGGAGGGAATTGGAGGCAAACCCGACGTCCGAAATTTCAGTTTCTTGAAAAAGGTGACGGAAATCAAAGAAGTGTCCTCACCGGCACCGCCGCGTCTTCCCGTTCTGCCCGAGGCTTGGCCCACATTCTGGCGGCACGGAGAATGGAATGAACTCCGGGCGCGAATCGTCGGGAATCCGCCGCATATTACCACCTGGATCAACGGGATTCGCTTCTGTGAATGGCAGGAAACAGAGCTGCGCCATCCGGACCGTGGAGGAATTGGCCTGCAGGTGCACGGCGGCGGCGACCTTACCCAACAGTTCGTCCGCTATCGGAAGATGCGGGTCAAGAAACTGATCCCGACCGCGGCCAATACGCTGAGCGAAGCGGAGCAACGGGACGGCTGGCGACTGCTCTTCGACGGCCGGTCGTACGCGGGTTGGATGAATAGCGATCGTTCCACCCCAAAAAACCAGATCCAGAACGGCTCGCTGAATCCGCATCGTGCCGGGCATTATATGGTGGTTCACGAGAACCAATGGACCAACTTCATCTTGAGCCTGGATTTCACGATCACACCGTTCTGCAATAGCGGGATTTTTATTCGCACCTCATCGCTGACTCCCCGGCCCGGCAAGGATATTGGATTCAACGGACTTGAAATCGCCATCGATGACACGACCGGTGCAGGGTATCACGATACGGGAGCACTTTACGACCTCGCCAAGCCCAAGCGAAATGCGATGCGGCCCATCGGAGAATTGAATCACATGGAAATTACCTCACAGAATTCGAAGATCGAGGTGATGCTAAACGGCGAAATTGTGAATCAAATCGATCTCGCGAAGTTCACCCATCCTTACCGACGCCCCGACGGGTCGGAACATAAGTTCGATATCGCCTACCAGGATCACCCGCGGGGAGGTTATATTGGGCTTCAGGATCACGGTTCCGCCTGCTGGTACAAGAATATCAAGATAAAACCCTTGCCGTGAGAGCCTGTTTGAAACTTTTCCAACAGACTCTTCGAAACGTCCCAGACAATTCCGAGTCGAACCCGAGTCGAACCCGAGTCCTATAGTCCTATTGCGATCGGCGATGAAACTCGCCGTTCTTCATGACGGCGACGATGTTATTGCGGTCGAGCAGCACTTTCGAATCGACGAGCGGGTCCGACTTCACCAGGAGCAGGTCGGCGAGAAAACCGGTCTGAATCTGTCCCAAATCATTGGGCAAATCCATGGCTGCTCCGCCATGCTTGGTCATGGTGAGGAGCGCTTCCATCGGCGTGAAGGCGCAGTAACGGATGAGGTGATCGAGGTCACGCGCATTCTGGCCGTGCGGGGTCACGAAGAATCCGTAGTCGCCACCCCCCAGGATGCGGACGCCGCGCTTCTTCAATTCTTGCAGTCCACGTGCGGCACCGGCCAGTTCTTCACGGAATCCAAATTCGAGGACTTGCTGCTCCGTGAACCACTTCTCGCCCTCGTAAGCTGCCGTGGCGGTGAAGCCAATGTTTGGACTCACGAAAACCCAATCCTTGTTGGCCT
>CAMDJH010000404.1 GCA_945900455.1 Akkermansia muciniphila | reverse complement strand
AGCGGCGAGGCGTGCATCGACGAACTGGAAATCTACGACACCGACGGAAAGAACGTCGCGCTCGCTGCAAATGGCTCGATCGCGAGCGCCTCGGGCACACTGCCGGGATACGCGATTCACAAGCTGGAACACGTCAACGACGGCAAGTATGGCAACAGCCAGAGTTGGATTTCCAACGCCAAAGGCCAGGGCTGGGTGCAGATTGGTTTCCCCGAAAAGGCCCGCATCGATCGCATGGTGTGGAGCCGCGATCGCGACGTGCGTTTCGCCGACCGTGTTGCGACGCAGTATCGGATCGAGGTCTCCGCGGAGTCGGGGAAATGGACATTGGTCGCCAGTTCGGAGGACCGGCAGCCATTCAACGCCGAGGGTGATCCTGTCGATTTCTTTGCAAAGCTCCCGTCATCGGAGGCCACTGCCGCGCGGCAACTGCAAGTGGATCTCGCCGGGCTGAAAACGCGCATCGACAAGTTTTCCGAGAACGCGTGGGTGGGAAAATTCTCCGCTGCGCCGGAGAGGACATATCGCCTTTACCGTGGCGAACCCATGCAGAAGCGCGAGGTCGTCGCGCCCGATGCACTCACCGTCATGGGCACGCTCGGCCTCGCCGTGGACGAGCCCGACCAGCAGCGTCGCGTGCGGCTCGCTGAGTGGATCGCCAGCCCGCAAAACCCGCTGACCGCGCGCGTGCTCGTGAACCGGCTGTGGCACTACACATTCGGCAACGGCATCGTGGATACTCCCAGCGATTTCGGCGCGAATGGCAGCCGCCCGACGCATCCTGAATTGCTCGACTGGCTCGCGGATGAATTCGTGAGGGGCGGCTGGTCCCTCAAACACATCCAGCGGCTGATCCTGATGTCCGCGACATTCCAGCAGTCGTCCGCACCGCGCACGGATGCCGCGAAGGTGGATGCCGATGGTCGTTACCTCTGGCGTTACACGCCGCGCCGGTTGGAGGCCGAGGCCATCCGTGACAGCATGCTCGCCGTATCGGGCGAGCTCGATTTGAAAATGGGCGGCCCCGGTTTTTACCTCATGGATGTCGTAACGGAGAATGTGATGCACTACTTCCCGAAGGAGAATTACACGCCGGCCGAATACCGCCGCATGGTGTATCTCTTCCGCATCCGCGCTGCGCAGGACGGCGTGTTCGGATCATTCGATTGCCCGGATGGTGGCTCGTTAATGGCGAAGCGCAGCCGCTCGAACACCCCGCTGCAGGCGTTGAATCTTTTCAACAGCAGTTTCACCACGCAGCAGTCCGACCTCCTTGCGAAGCGTCTGCGGCTCGAGGCTGGCGAATCGCCTGAGTCGCAGGCGGTGCTGGCATTCCGCCTCTTCTACGCGCGCCCGCCGGATGCCTACGAGCAGCGCAACTCCGCGGAAATGATCCGCGCCCACGGCCTCCAGTCCTTTGCCCGCGCGCTCTACAACACGAGCGAGTTTCTCTTCGTCTTCTAAGGCCCAGACCATGCATCCCTACCTCAGTCGGCGCAATTTCCTCGCCCAAAGCGGCACCGGGCTCGGTGGTATCGCGCTCGCGCATCTGCTTGGCCGGGAACGCGCGCTCGGCGCAACCGGCCCGATTCGCCCGCAGATCAATCCCGCGAATCCGAATGCGCAGCGACCGACGCACTTCCCGGCGCGGGCCAACCGCGTGATTATGATTTTCTGCTCGGGCGCGGTGAGCCAGGTGGACACGTTTGATTACAAGCCTGAACTCATCAAACGCCACGGCCAGCCAATGCCGGGTGCCGAGGGGCTGGTCACGTTCCAGGGCGCGCAGGGGAATCTGAACAAGAGCCCGTGGGAATTCCGTCCTCGCGGGCAGAGCGGCAAGATGGTTTCCGAACTTGTGCCGCATCTCGGCGCGCTCGCGGATGAGATGTGTTTCATCCATTCGCTCACGGGAAAGACGAACACGCACGGGCCCGGCGAGAACTTCATGGCGACGGGCTTCACGCTCGATGGTTTCCCCAGTATGGGCGCGTGGACCACTTACGCGCTCGGTAGTGAAAACGACACGCTGCCCGCCTACGTGGCGATCCCCGACCCCCGCGGCGTGCCGCAGTCCGCCGGGAATTTCTGGGGGCCGGGGTTCCTGCCTGCGGCATTTCAGGGGACCGACTTCAACGCCACCCAGCCGCTGCGCAACCTTGCGCGTCCGTCGGAATTTTCACCGGCGACCGACCGCGCCACGCGCGAATTCATCGCCACGCTGAACCGGCACCACCTCGAACGCTTCCCTGACGACTCGGAACTCGCCGCCCGCATCTCCAGCTACGAACTCGCCGCCCGCATGCAGCTCTCCGTCCCGGAAGTCGCCGACATTTCCTCGGAACCCGCGCACATTTTGAAGCTATATGGCGCCGATCAGGCGGGCAATCCCGTGAAGGACCTCAAGGCCGCCTACGCGCGGCACTGCATCCTCGCGCGGCGTCTAGTGGAAAAGGGCGTGCGTTTTGTGCAGCTCTTCAACGGCGCCTACCAGACCGGCGGCGAGGGCGTGAGCAATTGGGACGGCCACAAGTCGCTCCAGCCGCAATACGTCAAGCACGGCGAAGTCATGGACCAGCCCACCGCCGCGCTCCTCGCCGACCTCAAGCAGCGCGGCCTGCTCGCCGACACGCTCGTTGTGTGGTGCACGGAATTCGGCCGTATGCCCACCTTCCAAAAAGGCGCGAGCGGCCGCGATCACAACCCGAACGGCTTCACCGCATGGCTCGCCGGCGCGGGCGTGAAGAAGGGATTCAGTTTCGGCGCGACGGATGAATTCGGCTACAAGGCCGTCGAGAATGTCGCCACCGTCTATGACTTCCACGCCACGATCCTCGACATCCTCGGCCTCAACCACGAGCGCCTGTCCTTCTACCACAACGGCATCGAGCGCCGCCTCACGGATGTGCATGGGCATGTAATCAGGGACGTCCTATCGTGAAGTCAGTCTTCCAAACTTGATGATTTTCCGAGTCCATGCTTTAGAAAATCCTGGGGTTTTGGTGGCAAGCCCCCAAGGAGCACTGCCGGATTCTAGCCCATGCTGGCAACGCTGCCCAAGATCTTTCTTGGGCAAAAAAAGCCACAAAACTAAAGAACCTTGCTACTCGATCGCTTGTCATCGCGTACGAGTCCCATCGCAAGCGATTGAGTACAAGTACGAATGCTCGTCTAATCGAACGGACCATTTCATGTCGTTTTCAGGCCGCCGCTCGCCAAAAAGAAAATAACGCGTTTGGGATCAGCTATTTTGTTCGTTGCTTGGGTGTCGCCTAGAAAAAGCCCTCAGCCCAGCAACGCAATAAGGCAACCGGCCAATAAAAACGTACCAACGAACCCACTTCTGGGTGGGACAGTCGGTTCACGCGGAAGTTCCTTGATGGCTGCCACTCATAAGAATGATTTGACGCTTAGTTTTCTCGCGTGAATCGACTGTCCTACCCAGATTGCCGGTCCTACGATGTGTAATGTGGGTTGCTCAACACACTCGATTTAACGCGACGATTGAAACAGGCTTTAGACTTTACGCAGTCTATGGTTTATTGAATGCACGGGTGGGGAACTAT
>CAMDJH010000403.1 GCA_945900455.1 Akkermansia muciniphila | reverse complement strand
CGACATACTTCCCAATCACGATCGCGGCGATCAGGCCGGCCGACGCGTAGCCACCGGGAACAACACGCGCGGGCGCCGCCGCCAGGAGCGGAGCCCGCGTGCGGTCCAGCCGATGCCGGTACTTCGGACGCACGATCTCGCGCTTCACCAGCCGCGCCGGGGTCAGATCGATCTCAAAGGTGCGCTCTTCGCCGATGCGCTCGTACACCGCGGGGTCCTGCTGCACCGCCTCCGGCACGATCTCCACGGTCTCGGTGACGGGCACGTGGGCAAAGACCTCCGCCGGCGTTGGCCTCGGCTCCCGGGTCTTCGTGCGTTCGTACGCGATCTTCTCCGTGCGATCCACGAACGCCGCCTTGGTCTCCTCGATGCCGCTCAACGAGAGCTGCCGCGTGCTGACCTCGAGCTTCTCGCTCTTGCCGCCGCCAAACACCTGTTTCTGGAACCAGGCCAGCTGGGCTTCGAGCGCCCCGATCCGCTGCAGGAGCAGCGGGTGTTCGGCGATCTTCTGTTCGGGCGTCAGCACGTGTACCATAAAGCATGATACGTGCCTGATGCGAAACAGCTTACCTTTCGTACGGAGGTTTCAACGAACCGTGTTTGAGTTCCACCCCACCGACCAACAACGCCAACGCTTCCGGGGCCAGGGCGAGCTTCTTGCGGCCGTCCGTCGCGGCCGGCCAGGAGAAGCGGCCACGCTCGAGGCGCTTCGCCAAGACCCACACTCCCGTGCCGTCCCAATACAACAACTTGAGCCGGGAACGTTCGCCATTGATGAAGCAAAACACGGCGCCGCTCTTCGGGTCTTCCTGGAGTTGCTCGCACACCGCCACCCAGAGCCCGTTGAACGACTTCCTCATATCCACGGGTTGGACCGCCACGTAGATCCGAATCGCGGCCGGAAAGGGAAGCATCAGGAACGCAGTGCCTTCACCAGCGCCACCAAATTCGTCACCCGCCCTCCACGCAGGACGGTCCCATCCGGCAAGCGGACTTCGAGTTCGGCGCGGGACGCCGGAAACTGCGGCATGGCGGCCATCGGCAGCCGGACCTGCGCAAACTCGATCGCGCGCTTCGTCGACGCCGCGCACTTCGGACGATCCCGATGCACCCAGCCGGCCATCGTACTGTAGTTGATGCCCTCGCGCCGCGCGAACTCAGCCATGGTCATTCGGTTCGCGCGATACGCCCCGATCAGCTTCCGCCGCTCCGTACTCGGAAACGCCCGGCGACCCCGCGAGTCGCGCTTCTCACCGACGTCCACCACCTCCGCTACAATTGCTCCCATCCCCAGAGCATACCCGCACCGCTAAACATCCGCTAGGGGGCACTCGGTCGGACGCTTACGAATGATGTATTGTTGACGTAAAAAGACCAGCAGCGCCAGTTGACATGATCAAACGGCAAACGGGTCATACTTGCCCCAGAATCCGGCCAACGCTAACTGGCTCTCTTTTCTGAGAGGGTTCTCTCAATCTGTGAGATAAGATGGCTTCCAAAAATTTCCGCGACCTTCACCGGAACCGCATTCCCGACCATTCGGGCGTCACTTTCAAGACTCGTGCTTTCAAAGACAAAATCATCCGGGAAAGTCTGTAAACGAGCCGCCTCCCTGACTGAAATGCCCCGATTCTCAATCGGATGGCCATACCTGCCATTTGAAATCGAAACACAACGCGTCGTGATTGTCGGCGAAGGTTCATCAAATTTCATTCGCCCATATACATCACTATGTCCGTGGAATTTCCGGTGACAATCCAACACCAGCTCCGTTGGAAATGCAGTGCGACTTCCCCCATCTGCAGGTACGCTCTTAATGCGAGCCATATTAATTTGTGAAAGCTCTCTGGCACGATGGTTGGGTGTCTTCTCGCACTCCTGCCCCGCAACTATTTCCGGCAGGCTAGCGAACGCGTTTCGCACAGTTGCAAATGGTAACAAGCCAGGCCCGTGCGTCGTCGCGGGTAATGACACATAACTCCAACTTCCCAACGCCACAGCAATAAACCTTCGTCGGCTTTGTGGCACGCCATACTCCGCACAATTTACAACTTTCTGTGCGACAGAAAAGCCGTGCTTGAAAAGCTCCCTCCGGATCTCCTCCCACGTCGGGCTCTTTGCAAATTCCGGGACATTTTCGAGGAAGAGAGCATCAGGCGAAACGCCAATCGCACGCATCTCCTTGATTAATCGAACCAGCTCAAACCCAAGATCGGCTCTATAGTCCACGCCGCCATCGCCAGTCCGTTTAGCGTTCTTCAAACTAAACGGCTGACAAGGCGAACAAGAAGATATAATCAGCGCTTCGTTTCCGCGGAGATTGATTCGACTCAAGATCTCCCGAGCAGACAATGTGCGAATATCACACGAAAGGTAGTCAACGCGATTATTCCGCTCATACGTCGCTTTGAACGCGGGCTCCCAATCAACTCCTAACGCTACATTAATTCCAGCATCTAAAAACCCACGTGTAACGCCACCGCAGCCACAGAACAAATCGATCCCAACATATTTGCTAGGACGTTTCATGTAGTGCAAATTTCAATATCTGGACGCAGCTGCATAATGGCACCCTTGATATCATCTTTAGAGAAAACCGGGAAAAGCTGGAATCCAGCTTGAGTGTTTAGTCGCCGCATAATCAGTCGAATTTTCGCTTCCTTGTGGGTCTTAAAAAGTTCTTTGTTTTCAACCACCACCTCCAGCACCGCGTGCCGTAGTTGCTTAGATCGTCCTTGGGTGCCAGGAAGCAGGTGTCGCGTATAGTCCAGCATCGAAAACACCTCTTGCGTCAAGCGATACTTGTCTTCCGAAGTGTCACTAACTGTAAGGTGCGTGACCCACCACAATAGCGAGATGTCATTAAGGAGAAGGTCTTTCACGGATGAACTAACACAAAAATAATGCGTCAGAATATATTGCGACAGGTTCCTCGTCTCCGGAGCAAGCGGCCGAAGAGATTTCATGTAATCGCGAAATGTTACAAGTGCCAGATAGGTCCACAATCGAGGATCCGAGGCTAAATAAGGAGTCATCGGCAATGACTCATACAGCAAAATAGCGTTCTTAAACTGGAAGTCTTTTCCCGCGTCCTTAAAATTTAGCTTAATGGTGGAGCAGTCTGGATATTCGGCTGCTTGAATTATATCACTAGCCTCATACTTGCTATCTGCATCGATGAGCGCTCCAATGATCTTCGTATTGCCCTTGCGGACCAGATTCGTTGTGCGAGCCAGGAAACTCGAAGTAAATATATTCTGGGGCATAATTTACTCCTCTATTTCTTCTGGTTCTACATTAGCCAGATCCTCGGTCAAATGTGAGAATGGGCAGTCAATCATAACTTGAGCGATTTCAAGGGCGGTACTCTGCGTTAGCTCAAGTTCTCGCAATTTCGGGTCCTTTGAAATCTTTGTTTCGAGAGCCTGATACCACTGTTTGTCTTGATACTCTTTTCCCTCATCCGTGGCCATTAGGGTTAAGGCATGGATGAGAGTGGGAATCACAAGCGAGGCATGAAAGTTTATCGCATATCGCTCATTGTTATTATATAAATTATCAAACGCTACGTATATTTTTTTTGGT
>CAMDJH010000402.1 GCA_945900455.1 Akkermansia muciniphila | reverse complement strand
TATATCACAATCTTGGAAAACTACCCGAACCGCCACCCACCCACAGATTCTGCTGAGGAGGCGGTTTTTCCATGGGCTCAAAAAGTTTTCATCGATTGGTGATGAAATCATTATGATTAAGCAACACATGAACAAGGCTGGCGCGGGCGCGGGTTTCCGGAGCCGGGTCTCGTTCCTCGGTGAAAATCTTGGTCAGCGTGGCCAGCGTTTCCTGGCACTCCGCCAGCTCTCCTGCGGCGGGCGGGCGGCCCAGGACGTGATCGAAGGCCGACGTCACGAAGGCCGCTGGCACCGGACGGGCGTCGGAACTGCCCGCCTCCCGGTTGATCACTGCGGCAATGTCCTGGGCGCGGCTGAGAACCATCTTGCTGTTGGCCATCACCAACGCTTGCTGCGGCACGATCGTTTGGTGCCGGCGATAACATTCCTGGACGCTCGGCGCGTCGAACATCGTCAGGAAACGCAGGTGGTCATCGCGGGTGTAATGATAGTAAATCGTCCGGCGGCATCCTTCCTCTGCTTCGGTCACGGGAAGCTCGGGGCCACCCTGCCGGGTATCCAGCTTGCCGCTCAGGTGAAGCAAGCTGTCACGGATCACCTCACCTTCCATGCGGGCGGAGTTCATGCGCCAGAAATAACGGTTGTCGGGGTCGATCTTCGCATTCGCTTCCGTGCCCGCTTCACCCAGCGAACGCATCCGGTACGCCTGGGACAGCAGGATAAGCCGGTGCAGGCGCTTCATGTTCCAGCCTGACTCCATGAAATCCACCGCCAGCCAATCCAACAACTCGCGGTGAACCGGCACTTTGGTGCGCAATCCGAAGTCAAATACCGGTGTCACCAGGGGCTCGCCAAAATGCCGCGCCCAAATGTGATTGACCGCCACTCGCGCCGTGAGCGGGTTGTTCCGGTCGGCAATCCAGCGTGCCAACGCCAGCCGCCGTCCGCTGCTGGTTTGCGGGTAAGGCTCGTTCGGCGGCGTCTCATTGAAACGGGTCGCGGCCCTTGGATACGCGAACGGCCTCGGCGAATAATTGGTGGTGGCGGGTTTCAGTCCGGCCTCCTCCGCCGACGCGAGCCGCACCTCGGCTTTGGCCAGAAGGCTCCGCGCTTCCACGAGGTCCGTGGCCGATTTTTGCGCTGCAGCCTTCAAGACTTGGTTTGTATTTTGATTGCTGGAAGCAAGGGTCAGACCTTCCAGGCTGCGCTGGGCTTGGTCGGACGCCTGCCAGGCGCTGAGTTGATTTTCCCTCGCCTCCTGCACGGCCAACCGGCTCTGAGCGGCGGACGTTTCCAGCGCGGCTTGTAGCCAGACGTGAGAGCTGTTGAACTCAGCTCCCTCGTTCTCGATTTGTTCCACGCGAGTGACCGCCTTGAGCGCGGCCTGTCTCGCCTCGGTCCGCGCCACCCGTAGTTTGGCGAGTTGGAATTCCCCCGGCGCGGCGGTGGCGGCTTGTCGGGCTTTGGCCAGATCCGCGGCTACTTTGGCGGCGGCGGCCTGCGCTTGCTTCAGCTCGTTGGGCTTGTCGCGCAGTCCGGCCAGCCGGGCCTCGGTCTGGCGGTCCAATTCAATCGCTGCCGACAGTGCTTCGGCAGTCTTTAGCAGGTTTTGACTGGCCGTGGTTAGGTTCGTCCGGGCTTGACGAGTCTCACTCGCTGCCATCGTCAAGATTTCCTGCACGACAAAATCGCGTTTGTCCGGACATCGAGCGGCGAGCGGCAACGAGATGGGCTGGATCACCGGGTTGCTGCCAGGAAAAATCGCCGGCACGGCCGGTGCCAGCGTCTTGTTCGTCCGTGGCTGCTCTTCGTCACCGCGCACGAACAGGTAGGTGGGAGCGTCGAGAAACGCATCATAAGCACGCGCCAGTCCGGCCTTGGTCCGGTCCGGTTCGCCGGGCACGCGGTCAATGCGGACATGCTGCGTTTCAAAAAAAGCCCGGAGTTGATAATACTCGGTTTGTGCGATCGGATCGAACTTGTGGTCGTGGCAGCGCGCGCATTGGAGCGTTAGGCCGAGGAAGCCGCGCGACGTGTGTTCGACGGTTTGATCGAGAATGACGTTGCGATTGAAGACGTACCAGTTGCGGGCCAGAAACCCCGTGGCGCGGAGGGTGTCGGGATCGGTCGGAGCTAATTCATCACCCGCGAGCATTTCGATGATCATCCGGTCGTAGCCCTTGTCCGTGTTGAGCGACTCAACGATCCAATCCCGCCAACGCCAGATATGAGGATGGCTGGAACGAATATCTGCGCCCAGCCCGAACCAGTCCGAGTAGCGCCAGATGTCCATCCAATGGCGGCCCCAGCGGATTCCGTACTGCTGGCTGGCCAGCAACCGATCCACCACCTTCTCCCAAGCGCCCGGTGAATCGTCGGCACGGAACGTCTGCAACTCGTCGCGCGTGGGAGGAAGGCCAATCAGGTCAACGGAAACGCGCCGCAACCAGAGGTCTTTACTTGCGGGCGGAGTCGCCTTCAAACCCTGCCGCTGGTACGCCGCTGCCAGGAATGCGTCAATCGGATTGGCCTGCCAGTCCGGGTCGCCGCGTGTCGCCACTGGGGACTTGACGGGGAGGCGAAACGCCCAATGGTCGCGCGGATTTTCGGGCATTAAGATTGGTTTGACGTCGCGCAGGTAGTCAACCCGCTCCGCCGCGAGCGAAACGCCGACCGCCAGAAGCAAGCACCCGAGGGCAACCCGTCTGTGAACCATCGCCCATCCTTACCCGTACTCGGTGTCACCGTCAACGAGACTGAAGTTGCGTCAAAACTCGGTCACGACTTCGTCGGCTCCCCCAACTTCCCATCCATCTCCGGCCTGCGATCGGCGATGCAGTTGATTTCTACAAAGTGACAGGTTCAATTGAATAGAATTCTATTGCCTCGCCGCTGCCTTTGCGGGAGATTGAATTCCGTATCGGTTGAAAAACGTTATGAGAATGGCTCGCATCAAACTCGCTGGGGAATCGGCGGTGTATCATTGCATCTCAAGAATTGTGGGCGGCCAGAGGCTGCTGGACGATCTAGGGAAGGAGAAACTCGTCGGAATTCTCGGCAAATTGGCCGAGTTCTGCGACGTGGAGGTGATCACGTACTGCATCATGTGCAACCACTTTCACCTACTCTTGCGCGTTCCGGTGCGAGTCGAACTCTCCGATACCGAGTTGTTGGCCAAGATGGTTAAATTCTATGGCAAGAAGGGGATCCTGACGGCGCTCGCGCAGGAGGGTTTGAAGGTGCGGGGTAAGATTGACCCAGATATTCGAGATTCGGTGGTGAGCCGAATGGGCGACGTTTCGGCATTCATGAAGGAGTTAAAACAGCGGTTTAGCCGGTGGTACAATAAGAGGATGGAGCGATTTGGGACGCTGTGGGCGGAGCGCTTTACGAGTGTGGTCGTGGAAGATTCGTCGGAAGCTCTCAGGACCGTGGCGGCCTACTGAGCCTGGCCACGAAAAGCGGGAGTTGGATGTGGGGATTTGATCAGGAAGTGTGAGGGAAAGGCGGCGGAGTACCTCGCGTATCGTGATCAGCCGTGGAGGAAGTGACCCCCGCAAA
This sequence comes from Akkermansia muciniphila, assembly GCA_945900455.1. Taxonomy (GTDB): domain Bacteria; phylum Verrucomicrobiota; class Verrucomicrobiia; order Limisphaerales; family UBA9464; genus SIBK01. Next base: position 31 of record CAMDJH010000402.1, on the reverse strand, counting down.
ACCGATTGGCTTTGCGGGGGCGTTCTCGTTC
>CAMDJH010000401.1 GCA_945900455.1 Akkermansia muciniphila | reverse complement strand
CCTTGTCCCCGAAGTGATAATTGACCGCAGCGATGTTCGCGCCGGCGCGTTCGCAGATCTCCCGTACCGTCGCCGCCCGGAAGCCGACCTCGGCAAACACCTCAGCCGACGCGTCCAGCAGTCTGCCGTGCGTGGCCGCGTGCGCCTTGTCCAGTTTGGCTTTGTTGGCTTGCCTGACCATTTCAGTGGAGAGTTTTAAACAGATGTTTGAAATGTCAATTTTTCAGTTCTAAAAACTAATGATAAGCATTCGCTTTTTGACGCTCCGCGATTAGGGAATTATCGGCGACGTACTCGTAGCGAAGTGCTGGAACATCCAGCGTCGCGGACTGCTCGTAGGGTCAAAAAACTCGAACCTACCGATATTCGACGATTTGCAGGGCGATCAACAGATTGCTCCCAGGCCGTTGGCTCGGTTAAGTCTCGTCGATGAATTGGAAACGAATGCTGGCGACCATCTCCGGTTCGGTTGATCAGGAACTCCTCCTGCACAACGAGTATCTGGTGACGGAGAACCGGATTCTCAAGACCGTTGACAATGTTCTCGAACGCCACGGCCTGCTTCCAGCTCCGGATCGGGAGCGGAAGACTTCGTGGCGGGAATTCATTCGTACCCACATTGAGGTTTTGGCTGCCGTGGATTTCTTCACCGCCGAAGTTTGGACCTCCGCCGGGCTCATCACCTACTACGTGCTGGTATTCATCAAAGCGGTGACATTGCCGCCGCGGAGTCCAAATCTGAACGCCCATTGCGAACGCTGGATTCGATCAGTAAAGGACGAGCTCCTGTCGAAAATAATTCTTTTCGGAGAAAGCTCTCTCCGCCACTGCCTTGAGAATTACGTGAATCACTTCCACGCGGAGCGAAATCACCAAGGCAAGGGCAACGTGATCCTGTTTCCAGCGCCCGAGGATCGGACCGGTGAAAAGTCAGGGGACATCCAGACTCGCGAACGCCTAGGAGGCCTTCTAAAATTCTACTACCGGGAGGCCGCATGAGTTTTTTGACCATACGGGTTGAGCAAGTGCTCAAGCGACGCTCCGAATTCCTGACCACGCACGGGTTGAACGTAATTTCCGTTCGAGCCGAACCCGGCACCGTGGCCATCGCCATCGCCCGTCCGAATCGTCGTGTGCTGCATCTGCCGGACGTGTGGAAGAAGTGGAACCCGATCTGCACTCACGGCAACCACGACCTGCTCATCGCAGTGCGCGAAGAAGACAGCAGCCCGTTATTCCTTTCCCCGAAGTCCAACGCGCCGCATACGCTCATCGCCGGTTCTACTGGCAGCGGTAAATCGGTATTGATGCAGAACATCATTTTGGGTATCGCCTGCACGAACACAACCGCCCAGGCGAAGATAGTGCTGATTGACCCAAAACTCGGGGTGGACTACTTCGCGTTCGAGGGCTTGCCTCACCTACAGGGAGGCATCATTGACGCGCAGGACAATGCAATCCACACGCTAAACGAACTCCTTGGGGAAATGAACCGACGCTACACCGTGCTCAAGGACAACAAGGTTTCAAACATCTTCGACCTGAACAAGAAGTTTACCGCTACCGAGCGCTTGCCGTTCCTTTGGGTCATACATGACGAGTTCGCCGAATGGATGATGACGCCAGAATACTCAGATTCCGTGTCGGACATTGTTGGGCGACTTGGCGTAAAGGCACGCGCAGCAGGCATCTCACTGGTCTTCGCCGCTCAGCGTCCAGACGCCAATGTGATGCCCATGCAGCTTCGCGCCAACCTTGGCAACCGACTTGTGCTCCGTGTGGACGGGGAAGGAACCTCAGAAATTGCGCTCGGTGAGAAGGGCGCGGAGCGGTTGCTCGGCAAAGGTCATCTAGCCGCAAAGCTTGAAGGCGCATCCGAAATCATTTTCGGACAGGTGCCCTTCGTCGATAGCGATTTTCTCGGGCAAGTCGTGGAGGCACTGAAGCAGGCGGCCAATTCCGCGCCCTCTTAAAAATGCGCAATCACAGTGCTTCATTCAAACCTGCCGAAACGACACGTTAATTCTTTAACCGGAGGCGGAAGTAGGCGTCGCCGTGTTCGGCCGGAAGGAGTTGGCTTTTGAGCGGATTCGTTTGCAGGTGTTCCCAAAGCCCGCCCGGCGACAGGTCGACTCGCCGCTCCAGGAAGAAGGGGACCGGAGGTTGCGCGTTCAACTCCAAGCGGAGCTGCCCGCCCTCGATACGGATGGTCAGCGCGAGGTTCGATGCGGACGACCTCGGGTCCGTGCCGGCCAGGTATTCCGCCAGGTTCGTGTAACCATCTCCGTCGGGGTCGTCGCCACCCCGCTGGTTCAAATTTCCGAAGTGAGCCATCTCCCACTCGTCGCGTAAACCATCGCCATCGCTGTCAGGATTGATAGTGGTTTCCACATGGAAGGGTGTCCCGGCGGACCAATCACCGACGAGCGTTATGTCGGAGGCGCGGGCGCGCAGCAGAACGTTGGTGGTCACGGCCGTGCCGAGGTCGGCCACCGCATTCCAGAGAAGCACATGATCCTCTCCGGTTGGCGGCGCGGCGAGTATGGTCAGGGGCGACCCGTCCACTTTGGTTACCGTTGCATCGCTCCATGTTTCCCCGTTTGGATGGCTCCACTGAAGCTTAGGCTGGCCGGCATTTCCCTCCGCGTCCCACAAACGAACGCTGACTTCAGCAAAGCTGCCCAATGGTTTTGCGCTCGGCCGCACGGCGGCTGCGGGAGCGGTTTGCGGCCAAGATTGAAGTGCAGGATTTTCGTAGAAATGCTGAGGCGACCAGAGGAACACATCGATCGCCGCCGCATTCGTGGACACGGCTTGCAACGCCGCGAGGCTGTCGCCCGAAGCGGCCATTTTGACACCGGTCATCCCTTTCCACGAGTGTCCGACATGCTGCGCATCGAAGAGCCGTCGCTCCAGTGGCGAGGTCGCGTTCGTGGCAAGCCACATGAATATCCGGCCGTCAGGCTCCGCCGTGAACAGGCTCCTGCCCAGATTCAGGACGGGCTGTGCGAGAGCCAGGGCGAGGCTTACCGGCTGGTTCGTCGTGGGAAGGGCGACTTTGAATGCAGTGGCCGTCGCCACGCCGTTGTCGGCGACAAACCACTCAACCACTTCAAATGAATCAGCGGACCGCACGCCGGTGTCACTTGTCTGGCTGGAGACAAATGCGGATATCAATGAGGCAGAGTTGGTCTGCTCGGGCCGATTGGCTGCCACAATGGGGGCGGCATAGGAATGCGGTGCGCTGGTGACAACCCCGGTCATCGGCACATTCCACCGATTCGTATAAAGGACGGGCGCCGTGTTCACTTGGGCTAGTGCTGGACGTGATTCGGCGACTCCATCTCCCCATTCCCATTTTCCCCGGCGACGTCGTTCCCCGCCAATTCCAACCATGAATCCTCGACTATCTTGTCCGAAGTATGGGCCAACACTGGAAAAGTTGCGGTGAGTCAATTCGGATCCGTCATACCATCGATCACCATCGGTAAGACCGATCCATCCGGCATCGGGATATGTCGCATAGAGCCAATCATCCTGGCCCGCATTTCTGATGATCACCAAGTCGCTTCCCCATTCAGCCAACATTGTTCGCGCCATT
>CAMDJH010000400.1 GCA_945900455.1 Akkermansia muciniphila | reverse complement strand
TCTACAAGATGGAGAAATTCACCGTCGCCGGTGAGCGCGAGGGCACGGCCCGGGCCGAAACCCTGCAGCGCCTCGCGCCGAACGTGAAGACGATCGTTTCCTCCGACACGTTCGGCAACGTGGCGGACGGCAACATCGGCAATATGCTCCAGCAGACGGTCGGGATAACCGCCGATTACAACGGTCCGGACGTGCGCCAGATCAGCATTCGGGGAGTCGGGTCGGCGCTCAATTCGGTTACGATGGATGGTCAGCAAGTCGCGACGGCCCAATCGGCCGGCACGGGGCGGCAGTTCGAGTTCGAACAGGCCTCTTTGGGCAATATCGAAACCATTGAAGTGACCAAGGCGCCAACCCCGGACATGGACGGGGCCTCGATTGGCGGCAGCGTGAATCTGGTGACCAAGAGCGCGTTCGATCGCACGGCCGGCCGGGTCATCACCTATAGCCTCGGCTTTGCCACCGGGGCGAAACGTGGGCCTGCCGCGAGCCGGTGGAAGCATCCCGTGAAAGGGTTCGGCCCGTCGATTAACTTCATGTACTCCGACGTAATCGGCGAAAAGAAAAATATCGGCATCACGTGGACGGGTACGATTAACAGCCAGCCAGGGGGAGGAGGCTTGAGGGGCACCAAAGCCACCGGTACCTCCACCAACTCTTTTGAGCGCAAGAACGATCCGGGTCCGGTTTTCAACTATTCCACGAACGTGAATAAAGACCGCGAAGTGGGATATAATGGTCCGGTCCCAGTGCCTTTCGGGGTAGGCTTTGCCCGCTCCCGGATCGCGAACGGGCTGAAGCTGGACTACCGGTGGAGCGAGCAAACCACGGTGTCTTTCAACACGTCGTATAATTTTTTCCACGAAAACAATACCCCCGGGGGTCATAATCTGGCGACCATCGGCGTCCCAACCACGGCCGTTCCCAACGTGCGGGCCACGGTGGACGCCAACGGCAACCGAACCGGCGGTGGTTTTATCGCGCCCAATTATACCAGCACGTTCACGCGAGTTTTTGCCGGTCCCAATTCGATCAGTACTTTCAACCAAACGGGCGCGAATGACAAATCGGGCCGGACGTACCTCTTCTCGCCCTCGGTGCGGCACCGCTTCAACGGATTAACCATCGATTACAGTGCCGGCTATTCCAATTCGGCGACTTACTACGACGTTTCCCACCGCAACCAGAAATTCGATTCGCGTCCCAAAGGTGGCGTTACCTTCAGCCTCGCGGGTGTTGGCTGGACCGCCGACCGCTCCCGGGATTCGATCTGGCCGACGATAACGCAAACCGAGGGTCCCGATTGGACCAACCTGAGCAACTACAGAAGTCTGCTCATCTCCCAGACCGACCTGCGCGGCTTCGATACCGTCATCAACGGCAAATTTGACCTCAAGAAGGAGCTTCCGGTGTCGCTGCCCACCTACATCAAGACGGGTTTTACTATTCAGCAGCAGGACCGCAAGCTCTGGAATGATCCCCGGCGGTGGAATTATACGGGTCCGGATGGAATTCTGAACACGGCTGATGACAACCGGGACCTGATCCAGTTTGCGGAACAGCCGGGAAGCGCCCGGATGAACGCGTACGGGGTGTCGCGCCACCTGGAGGAGCACCCCGAACTATGGAAGGAGGACATTGCCTTCGCCTCTGGGAAGTTGACGTCCCTCAAGAGCATGAAGGAGAAGATCGCCGCCGCCTATATCATGGGCAACGTACGACTCGGCAAGCTTTCGGTTCTGACCGGCGTGCGGATGGAAGACACGCGCGACACGGGCGAGGGACCCCTGACCTATCTTTCCCGGCAGGAGGTTGCCCGCCGGGCGGCCTGGGTGGGGCCAGTGACGGATCCGGAGCAGCGGCGCCGGGATCTCGAACAATTTGGCCGCCGGGACACGAACAAGGGCCAGTACCGCTTTTACCTGCCTGGCGTTCACCTTAAGTATGAGCCGCTTGACGGCATGGTAGCGCGCCTGAGCTGGTCGACCGGCGTCGGACGTCCGGCCTTCGGATCGATCATCCCGACCACCACGATCAATGACACCGCGCAGACCGTGACGGAGACCAACCCAAACCTTAAGCCGCAATACGCGAACAATTGGGATTTTTCTGCCGAGTACTACTTCAAGCCGCAGGGGATGATCTCAGTCGGCGCATTTTCGAAGAAAATCAAGGATTACATCGCGACGGACCGCAGCCAGTTCATCGAGTCCGGAGCGAACAACGGCTACGATGGACAATATGTAGGCTACAATATTGTCACTTCGTCCAACAGCGGAGATGCGACGATTGAAGGCCTCGAAGCGAGCTACCAGCAACAGTTGACCTTCCTTCCGGGCTGGGCGAAGGGCTTCGGGGCTTATGCCAACGTCACCAAACTGCGGACCCATGGGACCAATTCCGCCTTTCAGGCGGGTCCGACCAGCAGCGCGGGTGGCACGCTCGCGGGATTTTTGGATGTTACCGGCAATGTCGGCCTCAGCTACCGCGGTTTTGGCTTCGATCTGCGATTGCAGTCGAACTATCGGGGCGAATACCTCACGAGTAATTCAACCACGCCGGCCCTGGTGCAGTGGCAGAAGCCGAAGTGGACCACGGCCTGGAAGTCACGGTATAACTATACCCAAAGCCTGGGCGTCTTCTTCGACATCGAGAACATCTTCGAGACCCCCCTCGACAATATCTATGCCGCCTATCCGGATCGGATTGTGAGTTACCGCACGTTTAGCTTGAGAATCAAGGCCGGTATAACGGGACGGTTTTGATCGAAAAGGTCTGTCGTTATCCGGAACGAAATCCCGGCGTGATCCCGTGACGGTGAGCCTAAGCGGGATCACCGGGCCTTGCTGAATCCCGGTGCGTTGAGAAATTCAAAATCGAGGAACAAAAATGCATACGAAACGAATTGGAACGATGCGGGCGTTGGTCGTACTTCTTACCATTGGCGGCCTGGCGCCGGCGGTTCCGGGCGCGGAAGTGCCGTTCTCCGCCGGGGCCGGGGAGGTCGATCTTACGCCCGACGCCCAAATGATAAATGCTCGAGTCAAGAAGCCGTTTGCGGAGATCCACGATCCCATTGGAGTGCGGGCCTTGGTTTTGGGTGATGGCGCCTCGCGGCTGGCCTTGGTGGTTTGGGAATTGATCGATACCCCCGAGGTCCTGGTCGCCCGTGTGCGCGCTGAGGTCGAGAAGACGACCGGCATTCCAAAGTCACAGGTCTTGATCAATGCAACCCATACACACTCTGCACCGCTGACCATGCCGTACTCCCAGGCGGCGACGGGGGTTGAAAACGATCCGATCCACCGGGCTTGGGCGGAAGCACTGCCCCAACGCTGCGCCGAAGCGGTGCGCCTCGCCGATGCCGCGCGGCGTCCGGCCACGCTCCAGATCGGCCGATCGTATGCCGGCGAATGGGTGTTCAATCGCCGGCCGATCAGGCCCGATGGCACGGTGCAATCCCTGTTGCAACCGCCCGACCCGCACAGCCTTGCCAACGGGATGCGTTTTGGCAAAACCGAGCCGACGTTGACGGTGCTGCAATTTCGAGATGCCGGAGACAAGGCCATCGCCACCCTTTTTCACCTGCCGTGTCATTCCGTGGCGGTTTATAAC
>CAMDJH010000399.1 GCA_945900455.1 Akkermansia muciniphila | reverse complement strand
CCATTCGAGTTGCTTGGCCATGTTTTCCTCGATCATGTGCATCGGCACATGGCCGGGGCCTTCGTTCATCACTTGCACGCCTTTGGCCCACGCGCGGGTGGTGAGCTCGCCCTGTGTTTTGAGTTCGCCGAATTGCGCTTCGTCGTTGGCGTCGGCAATCGAGCCGGGGCGCAGGCCGTCGCCGATGCTGAAGCTCACGTCGTAGGCGGCCATGATGTCGCAGATGTCGTCCCAGTGGGTGTAGAGGAAATTCTCCTGATGATGCGAGAGACACCACTTGGCCATGATGCTGCCGCCGCGCGAAACAATGCCGGTCATGCGGTGCGCGGTGAGCGGGATGAAGCGCAGGAGCACGCCGGCGTGAATGGTGAAATAATCCACGCCTTGCTCGGCCTGTTCGATGAGGGTGTCGCGGTAAATTTCCCAGGTGAGTTCCTCGGCCTTGCCGCCGACTTTTTCGAGCGCCTGATAAATCGGCACGGTGCCGATGGGCACGGGCGAGTTGCGGAGAATCCATTCGCGCGTGGCGTGGATGTTCTTGCCGGTGGAAAGGTCCATGACGTTGTCCGCGCCCCACTTGGTGGCCCAGCGCATCTTCTCGACTTCCTCCTCGATGCTCGACGCGACGGCGCTGTTGCCGATGTTGGCGTTGATCTTCACGAGGAAGTTGCGGCCGATGATCATCGGCTCGTTCTCCGGGTGATTGATGTTGACCGGGATGATGGCGCGGCCGACGGCGACTTCGGCGCGGACGAATTCGGGGGTGATCTCGGCGGGAATGCGTTGCGGGAACCGGCGGAAGACGGAGGGAGAGTAATCAGTCTTCAGTGGGGCAGTGTTCAGTGAAAGCTGCGCGGAACCGGCGTGCTGTTTGTGCAGGTCGTCGCGAACAATGTCCTTCGCCATGTTGGCAATCTTTGTGCGGCCCATGTTTTCGCGGATGGCGATGAATTCCATCTCGGGCGTGATGATGCCCTGGCGCGCATACCAGAGTTGCGTGACGGGATGACCTTTGCTCGCGCGGAGCGGGCGGCGGCGCTGACCAAGCAGACCGGGAAATTCCACCAACCGATTCTTCTCCGCCTGGCTGGCAAACTCCGCGTGTTTGCCGGAGAGATAACCGTTGTCCTGCGGCTTCACCTCGCGCCCGTCGTATGCCACAACGTCGCCGCGTGCGCGAATCCAATTGGCCCGCAGCGCGGGCAAGCCTTCGTCAGACGTCCCGCTGAAACCCGGATCGCCCCATGGCCCGGAGCAGTCATACATGCGCACCGGTTCGTTGGGTTCGACTGTGTCGTTGAAAGACGTCGGCGCGAGTTCGACTTCGCGCATCGGCACGCGGATGTCGGGGTGGAGTTTGCCGGGCAGGTAAACGCGTTTGGAGTTGGGCAGTTTTTCGCCGCTGTGCGGCTCGACGAAAGCTTTGGTTGAGATCATAATTGTGGTTCGTGTGGTAAAGGTCGTTTTAGATGCACGCTGGCTGTTTCTTCATTTTAATGTCTTCCGGCGTGACTTTGAATCCACCGATGATGGCCGGCAGGTTAAGGCTCTCCCCAGAGTTCAGTTCTTTCCGGTTAACAATCATGCGCGTTTGTCATTTACCTGCGGGTTACAAGTTCCAGTCATCAAGGCCGCGTCCCAATCCTTCCACACGGGTTCGTAACCGAGACGGCGGATGAGATCTGCCACTTCCTGGGGCGTCCGGTCATCCGCGATGTCGAATTGGCCAGTGGCGTTGGTGGCGCGACGATCGATGGGCTCCCATTCACTCGCATTCGCCGCCAAATCAACGATGCGACCGCGTTCGGTGTGGTGAATCTTTTCTTTGCCCGCGCCGGTGTAACCGCCCGGTTCGGTGTGGCTGCCGGCACTGATGAGCGTGATCCCCAGCGGAATTAAGCCGTCGCGCAGCTTGGGGGGCTCCCGGGTGGAAAGCACCAGCCCGACATCTGGGAACATCAAACGAAAGGCGCAGATCAGTTGCACCAGCTCGCGGTCGCTCATCTGAGTCAGCGGCTCGAACTCGCCCGCAGAGGGACGCAAGCGCGGCAAGGAAATTGTCAATTGGGCTTTCCAACAGGTTCTCAGGAGAAAATCGGCGTGGGCGGCGACACAGAGGGCTTCTTTCCGCCAATCGGCCAACCCATTCAAGGCGCCAATACCGAGTCGGCGGAAGCCGGCGGCGTAAGCCCGTTCCGGTGTCTCCAGGCGCCAATCAAAGTTCCGCTTCGTCCCGGAGGTATGCATCTCCGCGTAAACATTCCGGTTATAGGTTTCCTGATAAACCACCAAGCCATCGGCACCGGCTTCGACGATGGGCCGGTAATCCTCCGTCTCCATGGGGCCGATTTCGAGTGAGATGCTGGGTATTTCCTCGTGCAGTGCGCGGACGCAATCGGCCATGTAACCATTGGAAGCAAATTTGGGATGCTCCCCGGAGACGAGCAGGATATGGCGGAAGCCTTGTTCCTTGAGCGCCCGCGCTTCCCTCAGAACCTCCTCCGGGTTCAGCGTCACCCGCAGAATGGGATTGTCGCGCGAGAAGCCGCAGTATTTGCAGTTATTGATGCACTCGTTGGAAAGGTAGAGCGGGGCGAAGAGGCGGATGACCTGGCCGAAACGCTGCCGGGTCAAAGCCTGGGAGCGCCGACAAAGCGGCTCCAGTAATTGGCTGGCAGCGGGAGAAATCAGGGATGCAAAATTGTTCAAGGAAAGATGGGACTTCCCCAAGATTTCGCGTGCCATGTCGGTCGTGGTGGACAGGCAGCGCTGGAACAGGCTGTCCAGTGGCAGTGAATTGAACTCAGCGACAAAGCTCATCATTCATCCTCCAATGCAACTCATGCTCCGCTCGCGCAGGATGCGGCCGTGGGAATCGATCAAGCGTGAGGTGAAATGTTTCATTATTCGGGGCTAACGGGACTATTTGCCCGGCATCTGTTCTCAGCCTTATCGCGTCACCAGCGCCGGCTCGGGATACTCGAAGGCTTTGCCCTCGTAGTTGCGGATGAGGACGCGCTGCTCGTCGCGCAGCAGGACGTAGTCGGGATTGACGGGAACCTTGCCGCCGCCGCCGGGAGCGTCGATGACGAACTGCGGAATGGCGTAGCCGGTGGTGTGGCCGCGCAGTTGCTCGATGATCTCGATGCCGTCGGCCACGCTGGCGCGCAAATGCGACGACCCTTGGATCAAATCGCACTGATACAGATAATACGGACGCACTCGGCACATGAGCAGTTTGTGGACGAGTGATTTCATCACGTCGGCGTTGTCGTTCACGCCGCGCAGCAGGACGCTTTGATTGCCGAGCGGCACACCATGGTTGGCGAGCAGGCTCAGGGCATCGCGGACTTCGGTGGTCAGCTCGCGCGGATGGTTGGTGTGAAGACTCAACCAGAGCGGGTGGTGCTTCTGCAGCATCCGGCACAGCTCGGGAGTAATACGCTGCGGCAGGAATATGGGCACGCGACTGCCGATGCGGATGAATTCGATATGTTTGATGCTGCGCAAGCGGGTGAGCAGCGCGTCGAGCTTGGCATCGGAGAAGATCAGCGGATCACCGCCCGAGAGCAGCACATCGCGAATTTCCGTGTGGCGTTCGAGATAGCGGAAGGCGGCCTCGAACTCGATGTGCAGTTCCTGCT
>CAMDJH010000398.1 GCA_945900455.1 Akkermansia muciniphila | reverse complement strand
TTGCGTTGGGCCTCGGGAATCGCATCAGATGGATACCAAACTCGAACGAAACCCCCTACCAGCAGGTCAACCAACGACTCCTCACGGCCCTTTCCAGCGGCATCGGAACTTTCGTTCGCCGCGACATGATTGACTACGATATAGATGTTTTTGAATTGCATCAGGCTGGTCGAAACGAACCACTGGCCGTCGCGCTCGCCGCCGTGAGGCTGGAGCGCGAAACGTCCCCGCAATGGAGGATCAGGAATCATCGCACCCGGCAGGACGGTTTTGCTTGTCAGCGCCACGGACACGGTCGTGCCTCGCACAGTGATCTCGAAATGATTCCATTCGCCAACGGGCCTGTCTGCCTGCGTGCGCGGGGTCACGGCGGCGCGGAGTTCAGGCGAGGTATTCGAGTCCGTGCGGGGGCCATACATCTCGCCGGAGCCGACGGGCCAGCACCAGATGTTCAATTGGTAATACAAATTGACCTTTTTGGAGAAGGACTCCCCAGACTTCGTAATGAGAAACGAGTTCGGCGGCTTTTTCTGACTTCTGCGCAGCGAGGTCGTTGGTTTCGCCCGGATCAATGGAGGTGTCGTAAAGCTCCCACACTCCCTTGCGTGGGCCACCGGTCGCGATGCCGCCGTTCTCCGCAGCGGGGCCATAGCCGCTCACGAGCTTCCAGTGGCCCTGCCGCACGGCTTCGTTGCCCATGCGTTCGCAGAAAAGCGGGCGATCCATCGGCAGCGTGGCGAGTTCGCAGCGCTGGCAGGAGGCTCGTTCCTTCGAGCGGTTGCACGGCGTGACTGGCAAAGGTGGTCGGATGATTAGCGGTGGCGGCGTCCAGGCAGGTCGGGAAAACGTCCATGATGTGCGCGGAGCCGGTCAGGATCTTGCCGCTCTGCGAGGCCGGGATGCCCGCAGGCCAGTGCGCGATGAGGGGCGAGACCCGTCGATGAAGACTTTGGCCGCGAGTCGCCTTCGCTCGTCGTGATCTGCGTGATGCGTGGACCATCTTTGATCACCGACTTGAGCACACGCTTCGTCAGCACCATCACACCCGCTTCGTTGAGCATTTCGTTCGTGATCTTCGCCGCCACATGCGGCTCATAGGTCTAGGGTTTGCGATCTTTCTCACTCACCTTGTAGAGCAGCTTTACTAGAGCAGCTTTACGCCGCGTTGCTGGTCGTCCTTCTCAAAAGCAGCGAGAGATTGGTTAGCGAAAGCTCAAGCCACATGTCAAATGTTAGCCGAGAATCCCGATGTGGGTGGGGCGGAATCGGGAACGAAATCAGGGCTTGGCGTTTTTCTCGAGGCCAGTGCGGTTGATGAGGCCGCCGAAAGGATTGTTGACGAAAGTAGGGGCGATGAGCCCGTGGTTCCAGTCGGCGGAGGAAGCGGCGAGGCGCGCGGCGATTTCGGGATGCGCGGTGACGAGGTCCCGGGATTCGCCGACGTCGGTGGAAAGATCGTAGAGCTGTGGAGCGTTTTGATAAGTGCGCATCCACTTCCAGTTTCCCTCGCGCACCGCGAAGGCCTCGCCTCCGTCCATGCGCCAAAAGAGGCGTGCGTGCGGAGCGGCGATATTTTTTCCCAAGAGGAATGGCAGGAGATCCACGCCGTCGAGAGCGGCAAGCTTGGTGTCGCGCGTGGCACCGGCGGCGGCGAGGGCGGTGGGGAGAATGTCGAGCGAGATGACGGGTTGAGAGTAGGTGCGTCCGGAGGGGATACGGGCGGGCCAGGAGACGAGAAAGGGGATGCGGATGCCGCCTTCGAAGACGTCGCCTTTTTGTCCGCGAAGCGGGGAATTCATGGAGGCGTTGGCGCTGCGCTTGGTCATCGGCCCGCCGTTATCGGAGATGAAAAAAATGAGCGTACGTTCGCGTTGGCCGGTCGTGTCGAGGGCGGTCAGGATGCGCCCCACGACTTCGTCGACGGTGGCGACCATCGCGGCATAAATGCGGCGGCGTTCGTCGGTGATGGACGCAAATTTCTTAAGCATGTCCTCGCGCGCTTGGAGCGGCGTGTGCGGCGCGTTGAATGCGAGGTAGAGGAACCACGGTTTCGCGTCGCGAGCGTGGCGTGTGACGGAGGCGGTGGCTTCTTCACCGAGGCGCGTGGTGAGTTCGCCCACCTCGGGGACCTCCGTAGAGTTGCGCAAAATGGCGGAAGTTTGCTCGGTGTCCGCCGTCTTGTTCGCTTTCTTGCCGGTGCCGATTTCGGCAACTGAGCCCGGGAGATAGCGATGGCCGCCGCCGAGGAAGCCGAAGTATTCGTCGAAGCCACGGCGGTTGGGGTGAAACTGCGGGTGGGCGCCGAGGTGCCACTTGCCGATGGCGCCGGTGGTGTAGCCCGCAGAGCGTAGCGAATCTGCGAGGGTCGTTTCGGAAAGCGGCAAGCCGTGCGTGACGGCGGTGGCGTCCCATTTTGGATTAAATTCGTAGCCGAAGCGTTGCTGGTAACGACCGGTCAAGTAGCCGGCGCGCGAGGGGCTGCAGACCGGATAGGAGACATAGCCATCGCTGCAGCGGACGCCGGAGGCCGCGAGACAATCGAGGTGCGGAGTAGGGATGTCGCGGGCGCCCTGGAAGCCGACGTCGTTGTAGCCGAGATCGTCGGCGACGATGAGGAGGATGTTGGGCCGCGAATATGAGTCGGCGGCGGGAAGCGCGGCCAGCGGCGCCAGCAACAGGACGGTGAGAAGGATGACTGTGTGTTTCATGATATTGATTCCAACGGGTGCCTTCTTTTTAGCGAGTGGGTGTTTTATGCGATGATGTCCTTCAGGACTTGCCCTCATGCCAGTCGTCCGCCGTCGTGCCCTTGAGGAAATCCATGCCCAGTTCATCAATGCGAAAGCCCGCCTTGGCCTTCTTTGCGCCGTGGCACGAGTAGCAGTGCTTCTGCAAAAACGGCTTCACCTCGCGCTCGAGATCCGGCGCGGCGACGAGGTCGGATGAAAGGGCGGCAAAAAGCAGCAGCGACATAATGGACAAACCAATCATAGTCGGCTCGTAAAGATTACTTTTTGCGGGACATTTCGATTGCGGCGTTCAGCGGCGCAGCGAGGTCTGGCGGCACCTGTTTGGCGAGACTCATGGCGATGATGCCTTCGAGGACTTTGGCTTCCGTAGGTTGCAGCGGCCAATCGAGTGCGAGCATAGATTGACTCAGGATCAGCAACGCAGTGGTTACAAGGCTGAACAGTTTCATGTGGTCCTCACCGGAAAAGTCGGAGCAATTGCCACACCGGTACCGCGTGGCGGGAAAGTCGTTGTCTTTTGAATCAAGGCAGTCACAAAGCGCCTCCCACACGAGAACAACAAGCTTGCCGACGAATGTTGCTTATGATACAGTGGCTAAGCCGCGAATGCAAGAGTCCCTAGCACACATCAGCGAAAATCACGATGGATACCCAATTAGTTCGTAGTCCAGTGTATCAGCAGCTCAATCAACGGCTGCGGAGTTCGCTGGCGGGGGAGTATCGATCGGGTGACCAGTTTCTCACCGAGAGGGAAGTCGCCGAGAAATTCCAAGTGAGTCGCGCGACGGCGAACAAATCGCTGGCCAGTCTGGTTTCGGAAGGCTTCCTCGAATTCCGCAAAGGCGTGGGCACTTTCGTTCGTCGCGATGTCATCGATTACGACGTCCGCTTGCCAGCACTGGAGGTCGTTTCGGTCGGATTTCTTGA
>CAMDJH010000397.1 GCA_945900455.1 Akkermansia muciniphila | reverse complement strand
TGGAGGGACTTAACAACAAGATTCGAGTGACGACCAGACGAGCCTACGGCTTTCGGACCTATCGCGCTCTGGAAGTAGCTCTATATCACAATCTTGGAAAACTACCCGAACCGCCACCCACCCACAGATTCTGCTGAGGAGGCGAAATTCCATTACCGAGAGGCTGCATGAGTTTTTTGACCATACGGCTTCTAAAACTCGCTCTTTCTTAAATAAATTCGACCAAACTACCGCGATCATGAAACTCAGCTCACGCATTCGATCCACTCTTACGAAATTTTATTATCGAGATGCCGCATGAGTATTTTGACCGTACGAGATTTACGTCGTACCTAGGCGTAACCGTTCATCGCTGCTCCCCTGTCTGAGCGGTTTCTGCCCCGGGGCGTTCAATGAAGACATCCACCTGCTGCCCGACGTAAAGCGGTGTGCTCGGCCGGTCCAGTTCGAAAATGATCTGGAGCACCCGCGTGTCCACGCGCTCCACGCTGTCACCGGTAAGCGAACGCTTGGGGATGACAAACGGCTCGATCCGCACAAAGCGCAGCGGAATCCGGTTCCTGGTATCGCCCTTGAGGAAGGCCACCGCCGCTTGGCCCGACTGCACCAACGGGGCGTTCTGCTCGTCCACGTCGGCGCGGATTTGCAAGGTGTCCACGTCACCAAGGATCATCAATGCTTCGGCGGGGGCGAGGGCCGCATGCTCGCCGGCGCGGGTGTTGACCTGGAGTACGGTGGCATCACGGGGCGCGCGTACGGTGAGAAGTTCGAGGTCCACCTCCGCCTGCCGCACCTGTGCGGCGGCAGCATCCACGTCGGCCTTCCACTTTGCGACCCTGGCGTTCCAGTTCTCCAAGGCGAACTTCTTGCGCGTGACCTCGTCCGTGCTGGCCACCTTTTCCTTGTTCAGGCGGTCCATGCGCTCGAACTGATCCTGCGCGTCGGCGAGCATCACCTCGTCGGCCCGTTGCGACGCGCGCAACGCCTCGACTTGAGCCCGCGCGCTGGCCAATCGCGCCCCTGTTTCGCGATCATCAAGTTGAAACAAAGCGTCGCCCGCCTTCACCTTGTCGCCGACTTTCACAGACACGTGTGCCACCAACCCGGCTTTCTGCGTGGCGATGCGGACGTTTTCCCGCGCCGCCTCGATGAGGCCCGAGGCCGCGACGGAGTTGGCGAAGGGCGAGCGGGCTGGCTCAGCCAGCGGCGGCGGTACGGGCTGTGCACTGCGCAGTTTCTCCACGAGATAAACCGCTCCGGCAATTCCGGCGAGGGCGAGGTAAAAGCTGAGGCGTTTGAAGATCATGATTTTCAGTGGTTCAATGGCTCCGAGATTCGCTCCGGATTCTCGTGCACCCGCTGCACGCGCCCGTCCTCCATCTCCGTCATGCGGTCGGCGAATTTGAACACGCGATTGTCGTGAGTGACGACGATGACGCAGCGTTCGGGGTGGCGTGCAATGTCGCGGAGCTGCTCCATGATTTGCTGGCCGGTGTCCTTGTCGAGCGCGCTGGTCGGCTCGTCGCAAATCACCATGCGCGGCTCGTGCACCAGGGCGCGGGCGATGGCCACTCTCTGCTGCTGGCCGCCGGAAAGTTGCGCGGGCGTGTTCCGCTCGCGGCCGGCAAGTCCAAGCTTGGCAAGTATCGCGGCCGACCGCTCCTCCGCCTCGCGCCAGCCCACACCGTTGATGAGCAGGGGCACGGAGACGTTCTCGACGAGCGTGAGCGTGGGGATCAGGTTGAACTGCTGGAATATGAACCCAACGGTGCGCTTGCGAAACGCCGTGACCTCGCGCGGCTTGAGGCTGTGCAGGGAGTGGTTGAAGACATCGATCTCGCCATTCTCGAACTCGAGCGTGCCCGCGATGACGCTCAGCAACGTCGTTTTACCACAACCCGACGGGCCGACGATCATCAGCATCTCGCCCTGACGGACATCGAAGTCCACACCCTTGAGCGCCTGCACGGCCGCCTCGCCTTTGCCGAAAGTCTTCGTCACGCCGCGCACGTGGACGGCGAGCGTGTAGCCATTGCCGTTGGTGTTGGTCGCGCCGTTGTTCATTCGTGGTTCCATTTCTACAATCAGCCACGAAAAACGATGGCCGGCTCCACCTTCCAGATGCGGAGAATTCCCAGCACAGCGGCGAAAACGCAGATGACCATGATGACGATGAACGTTCCGACGGGAAGTTGCCACGGCATCATGAAAGGCGGCATGCCCTTGTCCAACACGCCGAAACCAAAGAGCACCGTCAGTCCTGCGCCGATGCCGAACCCGACGACGCCAACGGTCATGGCCTGCAAAAGCAGCATCGTCGCGATGGTGAAGTTGCTCGCGCCCATCGCCTTGAGCGCGCCCAGATGTCGGAGATTATCCAGAACGAAGAGGTAAAACGTCTGCCCGCAAATCACGATGCCGACAATGAAGCCGAGCAGGATCGTGGTGCCGAACGACATCGGGATGCCAGTGTTGCGCACATACCACCAGATGGTTGCCCAGCCGAAGCCGTTTTCGTCATACGCCGCCAGCCCGGTCTCGGCCCGGATCGCTTTGGCTACGTCGACGGCACTCCGGCCTTTGATCGGCGACGCAAGCACAATGCTGAGCATCTTGCGGGTTTTTGGCGAAAAAAGCCGTGCCTGGTCGAAGGTCGTGAAGATGTAGGGATACCCAAAGAAGTGCCGCTCAGCTTTGCAGATGCCGACGATGCGCGCCTCCTTGTCGTTGATCTCAAACACGTCCCCCACCTCGAGGGGTTTCTTGCGGCCGGCACTCAACCGCTGGACGGCGAGGTCGTCGATGATGACCGCGTTCGGCAGGCGCACGTCTTCGAGTCGTCCTTTCAGCATCAACGCGGGCCGCCCGACGAGCGTCGCGGTATCGAGCCCGACAATCATCACCGGCTTGAAATTCCCGTCCTGAAGTCGCGATTGGAGAATGGTGAAAAAGAGCGGAACCGCCCAATCGACGCCCGGCACGGAGCGCACGCGGTTGACCTCCGTGTCGCGCATGGCCTTCACCTCGTTGGCCTGCTCGACCTTCGCATCGCCGACCCAGATGGGCGCGCGGATGTTTCGAAGATGGCTTGTGGTCCACGACATCAATCCGACAAAGACGGCCGACTGCTGCATCATCAGCAAGGTGGCGAACGCCAGACCGCCGATGAGCATCGCGTACTTGGCGCGGTCCCCCAGCAACATTTTCAAGGCGAGACGGAACATGGTCTTCTATCGGGTGGCTTCGGAATAATTGCGCAGAGCCGCAAGCGAGAACCGCGTGATGTGCGCTGCCAGTCGCTCGATTTCCTTTGGTCCGAATTTCATCGTGGGGAACATGCGCGAGATCACCGGACGGCAGTTGTGATAGAACAGCACTTGGCTGACGACGCTCATGCCACACAGCCGGCAACGCTCCTCCGTGGCCGAGTGTCCCAGCAAATCGTGCACGATGTTCATGATCGCCTGTGCCTGCCGGCCCATCACGGTGTGAACGATTGAATCGAGCGCCGCCGTCGGCTCAATCATCTCGCGGGCCATCAGCTTGCCATGGTGTGAATGAGGTCCCTCATCGAAGACGCGCAGCAGAAATGAACGCACAAAAACCTCCAGCCGCTGCTCGATCGTCGCGTTCTTCGGCAGCCCAAAATCCACCGGGTATTTGTGGAGCGCGCGGACGTAGGCTGTCTTGAGGACCT
>CAMDJH010000396.1 GCA_945900455.1 Akkermansia muciniphila | reverse complement strand
TCCCGCAATACCTGTACACGCCGACGAGTGTGGCAGTCCGTCAACACTGTGTCCAGCATTTCCGAATAAAATATAATTATTCCGCCCATCTACCGCTCACAGGGATGCATTGTGCTGAATAGTTACGATCCGTTTTTGAACCCGTATGGTCAAAAAACTCATGCGGCATCTCGGTAATAATATTTATAGAGGCCACCCAGGCGCTCGCGAGTCTGAATGTCCCCTGCCATTTCACCGATCCGATCCTCGGGCGCTGGAAACAGGATCACGTTGCCCTTGCCTTGGTGATTTCGCTCCGCGTGGAAATGATTCACGTAATGTTCAAGGCAGTGGCGCAGAGATCTTTCTCCGAAAAGAATCATTTTCGACAGGAGCTCCGTCTTTACAGATCGAATCCAGCGTTCTCCGCCAGCAGATACTCGTTGCGCAGAAGGAGTTCCTGATCCACCGAACCGGAGATGTACGCCAGCATTCGTTTCCAATTCATCGACGAGACTTAACCGAGCCAACGGCCTGGGAGCAATCTCCTCATCGCCCTGTAAATCGTTGAACATCGGTAGGTTTGAGTTTTTTGACCCTGCGGGGTGATTTGGCCGATTGACGTTTGTGTTGAAGACTTTTGGAATGCCTCCACTCCAAATCAATCACTTCCATCAATTCCCCCCCCAGTTGCGAAAGTCCGGCTAATATTAAGCTGCCAGAATAATTAATGCTTTGCCGGATATACAGTAGCGCGACCGCAAGACAGGTCATGGTGTTACCCGCAAGGCAGAGGACGGAAGCGCCCCCTCTCAACGGTTCTCGACGCTATATTCGCGGGAGATGGCTTGTGGCTTGTCTTCCGCTCCGAAATTAAAGACCGACCATTCACGGCTGATCGAGGATGGCTTGTCTTCCGCTCCGAAGTTAAAGACCGACCATTCTCGGCTGATCGCGGATGGTTTTTCTTCTGCGCCGAAGTTGAATGCTGAATACTCTCGACTGATCGCGGATGGCTTATCTTCGGCCCCAAAGTTAAATACCGAATACTCTCGACTAATAGCGGCTGGCTTGTCCTCTGCACCGAAGTTGAATACGCTATATTCCCGGCTGATGGCCTGCCGCCAGATCGCGAAATGCACTGTTGCCGACGCCGTGGCCTTGCCCGAATTGTCCACAGCCACAACCTGCAACGTGTGAGGGCCACTCGGGAACGGATCAACAAGTACGTAGTCAATCCCGCTCAGGCGCATGGCCTGCGTGGGCCGGCCATCCACCAGAAACTCCATGTTGGCGATGCCGATGTTGTCGCGCGCCGTCACGGTAACGGGGATATCGTCGCCCAGGTAGAAACGGGCGTTCGGTGCTGGCGATTCAATCTGCACAAAAGGCGGCTCCGTATCATCCATCACGGTCAATACCGGGGCGTTATTGAGTGCAGTGGTATTTCCGCCGGTGTCGAACACCCGCGCCGAAAAGGTGAGCGTGGCCCCGACCAGATTTGTCGGCACACGATAGACGAACTCGAAAGGGAAATTCCCGTCAGTAACCAGTATTGCGCCATTCAGCGAGAACTCCACGTTTCGCACCTGCACATCATCCTGGACCTCCGCGCGCACCACCACGTAGCCCCCGGCGGTCGCCTCGCTGACGGTTGAAAGTACAACTTGGCCGGTGGGCGGCTGTTTCTTAGCGTCGTAGGCAACGTAGTTCACCACCTGCAGGCCTGCTGCGCCATCGGCCACGTAGCCGAGTCCCTTGAAGAGCGAGATGGCCTTCGCCACGCCGGGCGTCTCCAATCGGGTGACGAACGTGTTTGTGCCGTTCCGCAGGTCGTAAAGGTAGATGTCGTCACCAGTGTTTTCCGAAGGGGTGATTCCGACGACACCGAGGCCAAAACCCGACCCGGTGGGCACGAATTGCTTCCAACTGTTTTGCGCCGTGATTTCCTGGCTCAGACTAGTGGGTGAATCGGGGTTGCTAACATCGAAGACCCGGAAACCACTGCCGCCGTTGCCGAACACCGTGCCGAGAGTGACATAAGCCCGCGCATTGCCGACGAAAAGCCGGCCACTCGGGGCGTCAACTGAACCGTGCTTTTCCAACACACCCTTAGCAAAAGTGGTGGATTGGGGTTTTTAGTTGAGAGGAGGACTGCGCCTGGGAGGATAAGTCCCCTTTCTGATGCCCGGATTCAAAAGGAATTAAGGCAGGGTTGGAAAAGTGAACGCTGGACTACTGCCCAACAGGTGGCTGATTGGCTCCTCGAACAACACGGCATTAGACGCTCAAGGAAGTCAATGTACTACTGGCTACGAAAGAATTAGGACCCGATTCAAATGCCGCTGGGGGCGTCCCAACTGCTAACATAGGCAGGATTCATTGGCACTCGATGTCTGCAGGGACGATCCCAAGACCCAGTCGCCTAGGTAAAATCCAATGTCAGGGCAATCCGAGCGTTTACTCGCTCAGAACACTGCCAGCACCAGCTCGTTACATTGGTGATCAACTACTCGCGTTCGGTAAGATGTAGCCATGTCTGGACATCAACTGGCCATCCACTTCTCGTCCGCCACGGACGAATGGCCAACACCCCAGTGGTTGTTTGACGCACTCCTATCGGAGTTCCCGTTCACACTGGATCCCTGCGCGACGCCGAACAACGCAAAATGCCGTCGATTCTTCACCAAAAACGAAAACGGACTCCGTCAAGACTGGGGCTACGAAACGGTCTTCATGAATCCGCCGTACGGACGAACGATCAACCATTGGGTGCAAAAGGCGTTTGAGTCGTCCCAGCAAGGAGCAATCGTAGTCTGTTTGCTACCGGCTCGAACCGACACTCGTTGGTGGCACACGTACGTCATGCGCGCCGAAATCCGCCTTCTCCGAGGCCGACTGACGTTCGAAGGTGGGGCCCACTCAGCTCCATTTCCGTCCGCGATTGTGGTTTTTCGACCGCCCACGTTTAGGTTGATGGCAGCCAATTGAACGGGCGCCGGTTCTAGGGGACCGTAGTCAGAAGCATGCATAACTTTGACTTACTCGCCCAGTACACCGGTGCAGGTGGCCAATTGTGCGTTCTATAGTGATTCGCTTAAATTGAACTTAGGGCGCCATGGAGAATCACTATGAACATCTCACATCTCACCGAATCGCAATGGGCTCATCCGAAGGATGTCGCCGTGTACGCTGCGCAGATTGATCGGGCCGATGTCTCCAGTGTGCTCCGCTATGTGCGCGCTCCACATTCGCCGATCCAGGACGCCATGATTGTGCGCCGCCGCGAGGATCTGCCCAAAGTTGCCGCCTTGCTCTCGCCGCGGGTGCCCGACGCATGCACCCCGGCGGCGATGAATGCCCGGAGTCGTCGTTTGGAAACGATGTTCAACGAACGCCTGATCGGCCTGGGCGTTTCGTCACAAATCAAAGGACCAAAGCCCTGCGCCGGATTCTCGGTTAGCCTCGAACGACTCAATCCCGACACTGCGTGCGATGTCATTCGGTTGGCCCCGTTCTATGTGGTTCACTCGCCGGTCATCGAATGGGCTCTCGATCTTGGAGACCGAACCCGCCCGCAACTACCGCTTCGGAAGACGGAGCAATCCAGCCAACTCGAGTTTGCCCTCCACCAGGATCGGAAGGTGCCTGGACTTGAGCGTTGACGGCGTCCGTTCGTGCCGCAGACGACTTGTGCCCAATGGTCGTCCATCCTCCGTCGGGAAAAGTACTCCCGCCAGAATGGGCCGGGATCCGGCTGGGGAAAGCTGCCGTGG
>CAMDJH010000395.1 GCA_945900455.1 Akkermansia muciniphila | reverse complement strand
TGTGGTTTGCAAGTGCGTTAGAGCGCGAAACCCAGCATCCCAATTTCAATCAGCTCCAGACTTGGGCGTTAACTTTTTCCCGCGAGACCGCACGTTCCCGCAAGGTTGGGTTGGGCCGGATTGGAAATCCGATACTCGACTGCCTTCATCGCTATTTGCGGTGGGATGACCGCGGCACTTGCTTCGCTTTGTGGCGTGTTTCGCCGCTCGTAAAGCCCTCAGAAATCCGCCTCTTTCTGCGCTTTGATTTTGTTATTGAGATCGGTTTAAAAGCGGTCTCGGCAATCGCAAAGGCACATCCTGAGCTGAGTGAAGCCGCTTTGCATCGGCGCGGGGACATGGCTTTTCCGCCGATTTCGCGAAGCCTTTGGCTCAGCGAAGATCTTGAGGAGCCAGACGAATTAATTCGCGCCGAACTAGATCGCCCTTATCAGCAGAGTCCCACCGACACCAATATCAACCAGGGTCGCTGGCCATCGGTGCAGTCGCATTACGATCTTGGCAACTGGCCTCATCTCTGTCGCGCTGCGCGCGCGGCGGCAGTCGATGCAGTGGCGCGTCAGTTGGATCTTGCGCAATTGACCCACGAACTTGCTGCCCGCTTGGAGTTGGACACTATAGTTGTAAAGGAACAATCCCAAAGTCGCATTCAGGCGCTTTCCCAGTCCCCGCGAGAAGCGGGTCTAGCGCAGAAGGAGTGGGGCATGGAGATGAAGATGCGCGAGGCGCTTCTGGCAGGTATTCATGAACACGGAATTCGATTGGATGCAGCGGGAGCGGTTTTTCTCGCCGGCGTTCCGCTCTCGCCATGAGCTTTCAACAGATCAGTGAAATACTGCGGAGGTGGCCTGACGCGGTCATGACGGCGACTCCATTTCCAGACGGTCCATGCGAGCGGGTGAGACTCGCGCTGCGCGCGCTCCTCGATGGATCTTCGCCGGTTGGATCCGCCGATCTGGCGAGCCTCATCCGGCATGTTGCCCGGTGCGAGACGGCCAAGTTTCACGGCTATCCACGCTTGCAGGTGCCATGCGTGCACCCCTGGCCGAATAGAGACGCGTGGAAGGCGCATGGCTGCTTCGTCAGCGATGCGCCGCGACCAGGCTTTTGCACGATCGAGGCGCAGCCGTGGCTGCCCAATTGGCTTGAGCAGAAAACGCAATGGCCCCCTTTCCAGGCTACGGAAGAAGGAAAACTGCGGCGGCAACAGCACCTTATTCCCGCCGATCCGGCAGTTCGCGAGCGCTTCAAGTTGGAACATTATCTATCGGCCGCTCAAGCCGACGCCGTGCGCGGAGTGGCGCTCTCCCCGCCTGGTTCGGTGGCGGTGGTCGCGCTGCCCACGGGTGCCGGCAAAAGTCTGGTCGGTCTTTCCGCAGCGTTGCTAGGTTCCGCCGGTGGCGTCTCCGTGGTCGTGGTGCCAACAATCGCCTTAGCTTATGATCAGTCATTCAAGGCGCGAGAAATTTTCCCTGGCGTGCCAATCGATGCCTGGCGCGGTGAACTGAAGCCCGATGAGCGGAATGCCATCCGACAACGTATCCGTTCTGGGCAGCAGCGAATCATCTACGCCGCGCCCGAAAGCATCGTCGGTGCCCTCGCCAGCGCCCTATACGATTCTGCGCACCAAGGTCTCCTGCGCGCGTTCATTGTGGATGAGGCGCACCTCGTCGCCCAGTGGGGCAACGGATTTCGGCCGGATTTTCAGGCAATGAGCGGCCTCTGGCAGCAACTGCGCCAGATCAGTCCTTCGGACTGCGCCTTCCGCACGGTGTTGATGACTGCCACGCTGACGGAGGAATCGTATCGCACGCTTCAAACCTTTTTTGGCCCGACAGATCAGACCGAAACGCTAGCCTCCGTGCATCTCCGTCCTGAACCCGATTACTTCATCGCGGAATGCCAAAGCCCAGCGGAACTTCGAGGGTCATTGTCCTCGGAGAATCCCGGCGGAGCACCTCCGGGACAAAGTCGCCGCTTGCCGGAGCAAGTCGCTAGCGTGCTGGAAGTGCTGCGATGGGGACCGCGCCCGGCGATTCTCTACGTGACCGAGCGCGCCGAGGCGACGAAGTGGCACCAGCGTTTACAGAATGAGAAATGGCTGCGAGTTGGTTGCATCCACGGTGGCACGGACGGCGCGGCGCGTGAGCGAGCCATCGACCTCTGGCGCAAGAATCAGCTCGATGTGATGGTGGCCACTTCCGCCTTTGGGCTGGGCATGGACAAAGGCGACGTGCGCCTTGTCATTCACGCCTGCGTGCCGGAGACGGTGGATCGTTTTTACCAAGAGGTCGGACGGGGCGGGCGCGATGGATGCCCTTCCGTATCAGTGCTGCTTTGGACGGAGAAAGACTGCAAGGTCGCGGAAGGAATCAGCGGCCCAAAGATAATCGGCGAAGAACTTGGGCTGGAACGATGGAATGCCATTCGGCACAGCAGCAAATGGGATGGCGAGACGATGCTAGCGAATCTTCGCGCCCTGCGACCGGGGAAGACTTGGGACAGCGAAGCCAATATGGGATGGAACATGAAAACGCTGCTCCTCCTGGCCCGTGCGGGCGCGCTGACAATCGAAAGCCGCCGCCCGCCGACGGTGACCATCGAGAAAGGTGAAACCGAGGCGGCGTTTGAAAAGCGTCTGTCAGAAAAAATGGAGGAACATTGGTCGCTTTGCCCAGTGCGATTGCACGCCGCCGCCGATCTGGCGACGCCAGAATATTGGGCAACCGTTGTCGCGAGCAGCCGCCTTGAAACGCTCTCCGCAGCCAATTTAAATTGGAGGCGCATGCGCGAAGTGCTCGCAGGTCGTCGCGATCTCAACCGCATTCTGCGTGATGTTTACCGCGTGCCTGATGCGGGCATCGAAGTTAGCGATGGAAGTGAAGGTTTGCCTGTCCGCCCTCCGGGTCGCCTTTGTTCGGAACTCTCTGATGCCTTGCGGCAGATAATCCCGCCACGTGGTCTCCCGCTTTTAATCGTCACCTACACCGCCACCCGCGACTGGCAGCGCGAAGTCTTGCGGGCAGTGGAGCGTCTCGTGAAACTCGGTATTCGCGAATTGGCCGCGCCAGACGCCTGGCGTTCAGGATCCGGTCCGCTGCAAAACCTGCACCGGTCTGCGCCGGAGCGATTTGTGCTCGTGCGAGGGATTTCCGAAACCGATCCGCACGGTTCCAGCGGTTGGCCATTGCCGCGTGTGAGTGTTGTTGCGCCCGCGCCGACACTGGCGCCGATCTCCGAGCATCTTCTTTTGCTTGAGCGTCCGTTCCATCTCATTTTTGTGCCGGCTGGGACGCCCGATGCCCGCCACTCTGGTCGCACGATTGGGGATGTCTCGCCACCTCACATGATGCGCTGGGATGCGCTGGAAAACCTTCTACAACTATGAGTCTACTCAACCTCGAAAGTGACGGAAAACGCGGCGTGCTTGTCGCCATTTACCGATTGCTTCTAGCCGCAAAATCTCTGGATCGCGATCGGTTGCTCGGCCTGTGTGCGCCGGCGGGTGTGTGTGAACCAAAGCATGCGCGGGGGACGCTCAATACATGGGTCGATTTGGGTCTTTTCGAGAGTTCCGGGGATGTCAAGAATCCCAAGATTTCCATAAGTCAGCTCGTTCCTAAGGAGGAGCGGCGCGAGGATTTGCTTTCCGTATGGGCGAGTCGAAGAGCGCTTGCACCCGAAAACAACGAACACTTTTGGGAAGCAGAAAAGTCGCGCAGCGCAGACTTTACGCGCGCCACGGCGTGGCTGCTGGCGCA
>CAMDJH010000394.1 GCA_945900455.1 Akkermansia muciniphila | reverse complement strand
GCTCTTCCCAAATCCTCCAGATTTTGAGCGTGACACCGTTTGAGCAAGTACCTCTGAATGAGCTACTTGCGAAAGTTCAATCCCGAAATATTCCTATACCTCCTTCTAACCAGTTGATGCTGTGGCAGTAATGACCGGATGGTTATGATACTCCATCGAGAAGAAGTGTTGCCCCTCGATCTCGCCAACCTCGTAGATCTGAACAATGTTCGGATGCTTCAAGCTGGCTGTCACTTGCGCCTCATCCTTGAAACGCGCGATCTCGTCCGGGCTCGCCAACTTTCCAAACAACAGCATTTTCACGGCAACGATGCGATCGGGGTTCAGCTGCCGCGCCCGCCAGACGATTCCGTTCCCGCCGCGGCCGATGCTCGACAATAGAATATAGTTCCCAAAACGAATCTCGGTGACCTCGATATCGGTTTCGCCGGTGGCCGCGGAAAGATTCGGAGAGATTAAAGCCCACTCGTTCCCGGGGTCAGGTGGCGGCTCAAGGGCTCCACCCAGCAGGCACCGGGGACACAGTCCAGCGGGAGCGTTCGCTGGAACGACGACGCCACACTTAGGACAAAATTCACGGAGCTCCATATTCGCAAAAACTAAATACTCCTACTGCAAAAAGCCAAAAAGGTAACGGGCACTCCGGAGTTTATCCTTAGAGCTTCAATGCAACGCTTGTTCACGAGCTCAAAATCTCGAACAGTGCTCTGAGTTCGTCATCCACCGAATTTGGGTCAGAAAGGGTGTGGGCCACTCCCTCGCGCAGTAACTCTTGAAACCTTCTCCGGAGGCGCATCGCCATCATCTTCACCGCACCTTCCGATGTGCCTAGCCGCTTAGCGACGAGCGCGTATGATGTTCCTTCCGCCTGCCCCAAAAGGAAGTCCTTGAGGGCCGCAAACGCCGCTGGCCGACTAACCCATTCAGATTCCAACCTCGCCATCGTTTGAGAAAGCAGGGCCATTGCCCATTTCCGGTCGAAGAGGATTTCCGGCGTGGCTGAATCGACTGGCTCGAGGCGATACCATTCTTCAGCGGTTTGGCCATCGATCGAAATCACTTCGCACCCACCGCCCCGCTTCTGGCGTTGGCCTTTTGTCCACTCGTCCGTCGCGTAGTTCTTGAACGATGTCAGTAGGAAGTTGCGGAATCGCCCTCTGCCCGGGTCGGCAGTCGAAGCGGTGTTGTTTTGGAGTAACTTGTCAAAGAAGCCCTGTGTTAAGTCCTTCGCGTCCTCGTGGCCGTTCCCTTCCCGCCGCGCGAAGGCGTACAATGGATACCAATAGCATTGGCAGAGCGTTGCTAGAGCTTTTGCCGCGTCGGGAGAATTTTGGCTACCGGCCGCCAACACCACGCTCCAATGGGTCGTTTCAAACCACTGTCCATCTCCCTTGCTCCCGAGCTTCGGGACTTCGTCGGCCGACATTGGTTCACTCTACCGGGCACCTTGCCATCCCAGAAGGCTAAATAATCTCCCATTTCTTGTGACCACAACTCCCGAAAGCCGTAGTAGCCGGTGAAGACAGACTTCAACCATCGATTCCCCAATGAAATCCGCCCAGTGTTTTTCGCCCCACGCCGGTACCGTGGATCAGCCCGCCGGCGAGACGCCCGCGCTCGCTGGGTGGCGACACTTGGTGCACGGGCGTGGTACGCAGACCAATCTGACCAGAGCTTATGTTTTACATGTGAAAGCATCGCCCCATCGGACGACCCAAACCCGAGGCTCTCCCACGAAGGCATTTGGTCGAAATATGAGAATCAACTTGCCGATGCCTTCGCGCCTATGTCCCTATCGCACATCAATGCGTGCTTCCGTTTTGGGGCTCTACTTGGATCTATGCGTTCTCCCACTGTTCGCGGGCACGGCTGACATTCATCTGTTCTGCTCCTCCATCGAGTTTCACCCAGTCACCAATGGAGTCGAGACCCTCAGTTTGACCCAATTCGACCCGCCCGTGGTCATCAATGGTGAGCTTTTGCCAACCTTTACCGAGGGCATTGACTCCCATGTGTCGGTTTACCTGGAAACCACCGCCTCAGGGACTCAAGTCAAAAATCTCCTCACCTTGAATGTACCCGAGGACCTTGATGGCAACCAGGACGGTGTTCCCGACGTTTACCAGGTTTCCATGGGTCATACCAACCTGATGACGACCGGCCTTTTCGATCCCGAGCAACCGACCCTTCCTGCGGTGGTTACCGCCCAATGGACGCGTCCGGCTGGCAGTTTGCACGGCACCTGCGAACTCAGCTTTTCATCGGCGAAACTCGCCGGCACTTTCGTGCATTCCTATGAGATTCGGGAATATTCGGCGTCCTTCGCCTACACTAGGGCCGGCACCAACGGATTCGCCAATGTCCTCCTCACTCGTTTGGGCTCGCCTTCCAAAACGCTGGCTGGCCCACTGAAATTCGAAATTGAGAGCTCCGATTCAATCAGGATTCTCGGGGCTACTTGGGTCGACGAATCCGCCTCACACTTTGTATTTCAATCGCCACTCGACCTGTCACGGACTGGCGGCGTCTACCTGGGTCGGTTGGAGGTTGACGATGGAAATCCCGCGAACCCGTTTCCTGACTACCAGAACTGGATATTCCAAATTCTGGATCACTCCGATTCCAACTCGGACGGCACGCCCGACCTCTCGGATCCGGCCACGATTCCGCCCGCTCTTTCGATTCGAGTGCTTCCTTCTTCACAGATTGAACTTTCCTGGCCTTTGACTCGTGTGTATGTGCTTGTAACCACAACCACTAACCTAACGTCCGGAGCTCTTTGGAATGTTATCGAACGGCCGGTGACGGTGAAGGACAACCAGAACACCATTACATTCGACGCACCGCCGATCCCATTATTCTACCGGCTTACTCCAAATCCGGCCCCGTAGCCCATTCCCGGTCTTATTCATTCAATGCAAATTCCTTTCCTCCACACGAAGCGTTCACAACGAGTACCCGACGAAACGGTTCTTATCCGGAAAGCCCCTTGCGGCCGAGGAGATGCCAGCAAAGCGGTTTGTGCCAAGGTATTCCGGATCTTGACACATTTCTGCCCAACCTGGATTCCTGGGCAAGGTGCTTGCGTTATGAACTCTACGGCTCGCGCATTGCTTTCTACTTTAGCCATGTTGGCGCTGACACAAGGAGGTTGGGCTGATCAGAGCTTCGAATATAAAATCCTTGCCCAATCCGGTCAGGCTGGAATCGCGGCAATAAAGATGTCTCCGAATCTCGCCCTTTCGTTTAACGATAAGGGACAAGTTGCCTTTGCTGCATCGTTGGCAGCAGGAGGAGAAGGGATCTTCGTAGCGGACGGAATGCGATTGGAAAATGTCACACCGGCCTCTTCCGCAAGCAGCTTTAGTACTCGGCTGCACATGAACAACAGGGGCACCATCGTCACCAGAGTATCAGGAAGCACCCCTGGAACGTGGATTTACACCTGGGACGGGGGGCGTATTAATGGCCGGGGGAGCATCGATTTCAGCGGTGGTCAAACGGGTTTTTTCTGCAGCGGTGGGGATAAAGCAGGAGAAGCTTGCACGCAGAAGGGAAATTGCTTCGAGCTACTACCAGACGGTCGCATCACTTACTGGGATTGTCGCCGTCGGGGTTCCATATACGCGACATTCTTAAACCCTTCGATCAACAACCTTGGACAAGTAGCTTATCTTGGCACACTAGTGCCCACTGTCATCAACCCTGGACACATCCAAACCAATGTGCTCGTTAGTACCGGAGGCTCGGGTGATTTTTCTCAGTTTCTCGTGGCTCCAAACAACGTTCCCCGATTGATGATTGGGGACAACGGACTT
>CAMDJH010000393.1 GCA_945900455.1 Akkermansia muciniphila | reverse complement strand
ACATCGCGATCGAAACGCGGGGCTTCAGTTCCGGCAGATGTCGGTCTTCAACTGGGGAGAACGTTCGATCGGGGCGTGGAAGGTACGGGTGAGTGATAGCACGGCCGGGAAGACGGGTAGCATTGTGCTGTTCAAGCTTACCGTTTTTGGAAGTGACGCCCCGCCGGACGTACCGTTGGACGCAGTCGTTTCGCTGACCCGGCCCGTCCGCAGTGGAGGCGACATCAGCTTTTCCATCACCGGGACACCGGGGGTGTCGTATCAGCTGCAGCGATCCTCGAACTTCGCGGACTGGAGTCCATTCAAGACGGGTACACTGGGGGTAGATCCCGTACCAATCCTGGATCCGCTCGTCGAGGTGGGGCGTTTCTACCGGGTATTAAGGCAGTAATGCGAGGCCCTCGCAAAGGATCCTACGAAAGACCCTTCACTTCCCAACCTTTGCGATATTTGCGGCGCACAAACTGGTTCGCTTCTTTCACATTGAACCTGAGTTTTTTCGCATTCCATTCCAAGGTCGTGTTTGGAAATCGCGTTGCGACGCTGCCGAGCAGCACGGCTTCCGTAAGCGGGCCGGCGTAGTTGAAATTCGCCTGCGTTTTGTCCTTACCGAGAATCGCGTCCACGAATTGGTGCCAATGATTGGCGTCCTGCGTTTCGGGCATTTTGAAGTCCGCGTATCGCTCCACTGGAAAAAGCTTGGGTCGATCGACATGAGGAATCAGCAGCACGCCTTGGGTGCCGATCACAATGCTGCCTTGGTCTGTGAGCATCCACGGCTTCGCATCCGGTGCGAGGTTCTTCCGCCTCACGAGTTCCTGAATTTCTGCCGGCGGACGTCGATCGCCGTCATACCACGTCACCTTCACCGTTTTGCCTTCGGTGAACTGCGTGCCGGGGAAGATATAGTGAATGACGGCATCCGTGGCCCATGAATGATCGTTGGGTGCGGGTCCTTCGCTGCGCACGGAGATCGGCGCGGTCAGTGCGAGGGCCTTGAAAACCGGATCGTAAATGTGGCAGCCCATGTCGCCGAACGTGCCGGTGCCGAAGTCGAGCCGCTTGCGCCATTCACCGGGATGATACCAACTTTGGCCGATAAACGGTCGCGTCGCACACACGCCGAGCCACAGATCCCAGTTGAAACCCGCCGGCACCGGATCGATGCGGGCCGGCTTTGATCCGCGGTCGCCCCACTTCTTACTGCTCCAAGTATGGACTTCCTTCACTTTGCCAATCGCTCCCTTCTGGACGAGTTGCACGGCCGCGCGATACACGCCGCTGGAATGAATCTGAATGCCCATCTGCGTCACGAGATTCTTCTCTCTCGCAAATTCCGTGACCCGGCGCGTCTCATACAGGTCGTGCGTCAGCGGCTTCTGCCCATAGACATGCAACCCCCGCCGCATCGCACTCATGGCGATCGGCGCGTGCATGTGGTCCGGAGTGGAGACGTTGACGCTGGTCAGATCCTTTTCCTTGTCGAGCAACTGGCGCCAATCCTCATACACCCGTAGTCCGGGAAACTTCAGCTTCAAATCGTTCGCCTTGGCCGGCTCGACGTCAGCGACGGCGACGAACTGCACATTTGGGTGACTTGTAATTTCGGTCAGATCCGCCCGCGCCATTCCGCCGGCGCCGAAGCTTGCGTGCAGCACGCGGCCCGACGGGGGTGCCGACAAGAGTCGTGGCAGGAAGTGGGGAACAGCGACGGAAGTCGCGGCCGTGGCTTTCAAGAACGCGCGACGGCTGAACGGGCGTGGTGAGTACATGGGAGAGTTGTAGCCGGAGGATTGCCTTCTTGGCAAAGTGGATTTGCAACGGCTGGTCAAAAAAACGGCGCTGACCAGAGCCAGCGCCGTCGGAATGATTTTGAGTTCCTGCGAACCTGATTACTTGCTGATAAAAAGCATTTCCTCGTAGGTCGGCAGGGGCCAGAGATCGTCAGCGACGATGGCTTCGAGCGCATCGGCGGCTTTCCGAACCTGCAGCATGACCGGCAGGATTGCGTCGCAGTAGTGCTTGGCTTCTGCGGCGAGTCCGCTGACGTGATGGCTTCGTTCCGTG
Organism: Akkermansia muciniphila; assembly: GCA_945900455.1. Lineage (GTDB taxonomy): Bacteria > Verrucomicrobiota > Verrucomicrobiia > Limisphaerales > UBA9464 > SIBK01. The sequence goes on along the minus strand of CAMDJH010000393.1, from coordinate 1,761 downwards.
TCGAGCGTGCCGAGGGCCTTTTTCAGGTCATCGATTCCTTCGGAAACCTGATTGAGCAGCGCGGCATCCGGCTTGCAACCGGCGGCCTTCAGCGCGGCGACGTTGTGGGCGAGTTCGGTCTGGTACCGCATGACGGCCGGCAGAATTTTGGTGCGGGCGATTTCGGTGACGAGGTTCGCCTCGACATTGACGGCCTTGCAGTACTGCTCGTAGCAAATATCGCGACGCGCTTCGAGTTCGCGCCGGGTCAGCACACCGTACTTCTCGTAGGCAGCGATGGTTTCCTTGGAGGCGATGACCGGCAGGGCATCAATGGAGGTTTTCAGGTTGGGCAGGCCACGTTTGGCAGCCTCTTTATGCCATTCCTCCGAGTAGCCGTTGCCGTTGAAGATGACGGCGCTGTGTTCCTTGGCGATTTCGGTGAGCAAGGCGGTGACCGCCTGGTCAAACTTGCCGGCGGGGGCCTTCTCCAGTTTGCTGGCGATATAGTCGATCGACTCGGCCATGATGGTGTTAAGGGCGGCGAGCGGGCCGCTGATGCTTTGGCCGGAGGCGACGGCTCGGTACTCGAATTTGTTGCCGGTGAAAGCGAACGGCGAGGTGCGATTCCGGTCACCGGCGTCCTTCGGAAGAACGGGAAGCGTATCCACGCCCAGGTTCATAGTGCCGGACTTCTTTGAGGATTTTGCCGAACCCTTCTTGAGCTGCTCGAACACGTCCGAGAGTTGGTCGCCAAGGAAGATCGAGATGATGGCGGGCGGGGCTTCGTTGGCGCCAAGACGGTGGTCATTGCTGGCGCTGGCGACCATGGCACGGAGCAGGCCGCCATGCCGATGGACCGCACGGATCACGGCGGCGCAGAACACGAGGAACTGGAGGTTTTCGTGCGGAGTGTTGCCTGGCTCAAGGAGATTGCCCTGAGTGCTGTTGCCCAGCGACCAGTTGAGGTGTTTGCCCGAGCCGTTCACGCCGGCGAAGGGTTTTTCATGCAGCAGGCATTCCAGACCATACTTGCGAGCCACCGTCTTCATGGTGTTCATCGTGAGTTGCTGGTGGTCTGCGGCCACGTTGGCATTCTCGTAGATCGGCGCGATCTCGTACTGGCTTGGAGCCACTTCGTTGTGACGCGTCTTCACCGGGACGCCCAGGCGGTAGAGCTCCGCTTCGCTTTCGTGCATGAAGGCTTGGACGCGTTCGGGGATGACACCGAAGTATTGATCTTCGAACTCCTGCCCCTTCGGCGGCCGGGCTCCGAAGAGCGTGCGGCCGGCGGAGACGAGGTCCGGACGAGCGAGGTAAAAGCTTCGGTCGATGAGGAAATACTCCTGCTCTGGGCCGGCGGTGGCGGTGACCATGGCAATGTTTGAGTGCCCGAACAGCTTCAGGATCCGGCGGGCCTGCACGTCGAGGGCCTTCATTGAGCGAAGAACCGGGGTCTTCACGTCGAGCACCTCTCCGGTCCAGGAAACGAAGGCTGTGGGAATGCACAGCGTGACCCCGTTGGCAGTCTGCTGGAGGTAACAGGGGCTGGTGACGTCCCAAGCCGTGTAGCCGCGGGCCTCAAACGTGGCACGAATACCGCCGCTGGGGAACGACGATGCGTCGGGCTCGCCCTGGGTGAGCTGCTTGCCCGTGAATTCGGCGAATGCACCCCCGCGACCGTCCGGTTCCAGGAAGCTGTCGTGCTTCTCGGCGGTAATCCCGGTCAGCGGCTGGAAGACGTGCGCGTAGTGAGTGGCACCGTGTTCGAGCGCCCAGTCT
>CAMDJH010000392.1 GCA_945900455.1 Akkermansia muciniphila | reverse complement strand
TCAACACTGTGTCCAGCATTTCCGAATAAAATATAATTATTCCGCCCATCTACCGCTCACAGGGATGCATTGTGCTGAATAGTTACGAAAATTCTTCGCAATCCTGGAGGAATTCTAATAGAGCCATTTCTTTGGGTGACATTTCCCGGAACAGCTTTCCTCTGCCTTTTTTCCGAGCGTGGCTCGTCGCGAAACGTAGTGCAGATTGGATGTCGTCTTGGTCAACACCATATTCCCTGCAGACTTGGTCAAAGGTTAGACTCTTGAGCAAGGAATCAATAATTGCCGAAACAAGGACACGCGTGTCCCGGATGGCGGGCATTCCGTCGCAAACTTGCGGGTCAATTGTGACGCGGTCGGTTAAGGTTGTTTTCATTGCGGGAGAGCGTCATGCCGCTTGCAAGACGGCATCGGGGTTCAGTGACGCCACGCGGAGTAGCACTCTGGCCGCACCGCTGGGCTTTCGTCGTCCTTGTTCCCATTGGTGAAGTGTCCGGACGCTAATTCCCAAGAGGCGTGCAAACTCTTCCTGCGTCATGCGCAGCTTTTCCCGGGCGGTCACCGCTTGCTCCCGGTTCCATGCGTCGGCGCGATTCTGGCGGAATCGTTCCGTGTCCACGGCACGCCGCTCGAATCCGCCCCGACCGTCGGGAACCAATTCCCACACCCGAGCCGGTTTGGCCGCGCCCCGTTCTACCGCCGCAACTTCCCGGTGAATCTGGTTCAATAATCGTTTCGTCATAAGCCGAGTTCGTTCGCAATGGTTTTCAATTCGCTCCGAGCTAGGTCTTCGCGTTCGTTCTTGGCGTAGATGCGGGCGAGATAAATCCGCCCGTCCGCCGTCTGCCAAAAATAGATGACGCGAGCACCACCCCGCTTGCCATGCCCTTTGGCCGCCCACCGGACTTTGCGCAGTCCATTGCCGCCGCGAATCAACGCCCCGGCGTCAGGCCGGGCGAAAAGATGAGTCTGCAAAGACAAGTATGCGTCGTCGTCCAACAATTCCGAAAGTCGCCGCGCAAAGGCTGGCAATTCCACAAAGACCACGACCGAAACCTACGCCAGAGACGCAGGGACATGCAAGGACGATGCGGGCTCGTGCATGAACACGCAAATTTTCCGCCCCTACGCAGACGCGGACGCGGGCAGGGGAATCAGATTCCCGGCCGCGTCGGGCCGGACGGCGAACCAGCGTTCGGCATCGGCGGGCTTTACAAGCTCCCGGTAGTGCCGGTGAACGACCGCCGCACTGTTGCCCAGTTCGCCTGCAAGCCGCCCGGCGTCGCCTACGAGGGAGAATCGATAGCTGGCGTAGGAGTGACGCAGGGCATTGGCCTTCCACTTCACTCCGGTTGCGGCCGAAGTTCGTTGCTGGGCGTCGTAGAACGCATCATGGGTTCCTGTCCAAACCAACCCTTCGAACTTCGCATACGGTGCGAGCCACGCCGCTAAATTGCTGGCGATAGGAACGACCCGCCGGCTAGCTGTCTTCGCCTTCGAGGCGCCAACCACGATAAACCCTTCGTGGAAATGAATGTCACTCCATTCAAGCCGTCCGATTTCCGCGGAGCGAAGTCCTGCGAAGGCACCAAGGGCGAGGCATGGAATGAAGTCGTCGGTGGCAGCCGCCAGCAACTTGGCGACTTCCGATGGCGTAAAGATTTCGATTTCGCCACCGCGAACCGTGACGTTCTCAACAGCCGCAACAGGATTGTCCACGGCGTATCCGCGGGCGACGGCGAACTCGAAGAGAAGGTAGGTGACTCGTCGGTTATTGGCGTAGCTCTGCGTGGAGAGGCGAAGGCTGTCCAACCACTCCTGGACCTCGGCTGTAGTCACGTCCCCCACATTCTTGCGGAACGCCTCGGCAAAGCGTGCCAGGCGGCCGCGCAGGTCGCCGAGGTATCGAGGTGAGGCCCCGCGGGCTTCCTTCACCTTCAAGAGTTCGGCAACGACCTCCGCCACTGGCTTACGCTGTGTCTGTTTGTGGCGGATGGCGTAGAATTTCGCGGCGGCGTGGAGGTTGGGCAGATCTCCGACGAGCTTGAGACAGTCCGCGAGGGTGGATGCCGCGGATGGCAGCGAAAGCTTGAACGGGGCGAGAGTCTGGACGGCGGCGGCGAAATCTGCGGCCTGCTCGTTGGTCATGGAGGCGGCAACCACTTCTTGTTCGCTGAGTTGGCGGGCGAGTTGGTTGGCTCGGCTCAGCGCACTGTCGGAATCGGGGAAAGATTCCAGCCGGCGTTTACCGCTGGCGTAGTTGGCGACCTCGAAGCCGGCCTGCCCGTCGGAACGGTTCCGCCGATAAACGGTCACTTCGATGCGCCCGCACCGCACTCGACGGGGCCAAGAATCCGAATTTGCCTTCGTTCGTGACGGCGCAGTCTTCATGCGCGACAGTGTCGGAAAACCGTCGGAAAAAGTCAAGTATCCGCGAATTCACAGTCGTCAAAATTCGACGTAAGTCCTTTATTACCAAACTGGTGCCCCCGCCCGGAATTGAACCGGGATCAACGGTTTAGGAAACCGCTGCTCTATCCATTTGAGCTACGGAGGCGTAATCGATCTGCTTTCGGCTGCCCGTTACTATCGTCCGGTTTCGGAAGATCGAAATCTCAATCCGAAACTCTGGAATCTCACTTCCATCGGCTCAATCTCAATCGCAGACTGCCACCAGGCGATCATTCGATCGATTCAAAATCACATGTGCGCAATCATGTTGTCACCAAATTCGGAACACTTGATCTGCGTGCCCCCTTCCATCTGTCGAGCAAAATCGTAGGTCACTCGCCTGCTTCCGATAGCCCCCACCAGCCCTTTCAATATAAGATCGGCTGCCTCACTCCACCCAAGGTGTCGCAACATCATTTCGCCGGACAATACGACGGAGCCAGGGTTTACCATATCCTTGCCGGCATACTTCGGCGCGGTCCCGTGAGTCGCTTCAAAGATCGCGTGCCCAGTGATATAGTTGATGTTGCCTCCCGGCGCGATGCCGATGCCTCCAACCTGTGCCGCCAAGGCGTCACTAAGATAATCTCCATTCAGGTTCAATGTTGCGATCACATCGAAGTCCTCTGGACGCGTGAGCACCTGTTGTAGGGCGATATCGGCGATCGCATCCTTAATGAGCACGGCGCCGGCAGCGAGCGCCGCCTTTTGTTCCGCATTGGCTGCGTCTTCACTCTTTTCCTTTTTCGTCTTCTCCCATTGAACCCATGTGTAGACTCTGTCGCCGAAGTACTGAGTTGCGCAGGCGTAACCCCAGTCGCGGAAGGCACCCTCGGTATACTTCATGATGTTGCCCTTATGCACAAGGGTCACCGATTTGCGTTTGTTCTTGATGGCGTAGGAAATTGCGCTGTGGACAAGACGCACGGTGCCGGACCAGCTAACCGGCTTGATTCCCACGCCAACCAAGACTTCGTTGCGCACACCCGGGGCCCCAACCCGCTTCCAGAATTCTTCGGACTTGGACTGCGTGCCAAACCGGATCTTGTTGAAATCCTTGGGAAACTCGCGCGCGATGAAGTCGAGGACCTTTTGCGCTTCCGGAGAGCCAGCGGCGTATTCGATTCCCGCATAAATGTCCTCCGTATTTTCCCGAAAGATGACCATCTCGACTTTTTCCGGTCGCTTTACGGGGCTGGGCACTCCGGTAAAATACTGCACCGGCCGGAGGCAGACGTACAAATCCAGCATCTGACGAAGGGCGACGTTCAGGGAACGGATGCCACCGCCAACCGGCGTGGTCAGAGGGCCTTTGATTCCGACGAGGAATTCGTTAAACGCGGCGACGGTGTCGTCGGGCAGCCAGTTGTTGAACCGTTTGAAACTTTCTTCACCGGCGAAAACTTCCATCCACGAGATTT
>CAMDJH010000391.1 GCA_945900455.1 Akkermansia muciniphila | reverse complement strand
GCAAGGGTGATGGTCCGCCGGGGTTCGAGGTCTTCTGGAAAGGCTATAGCCGCTTTTCCGACATGGTCGAAATCATCCGGCTCCAACGGTCCGCCAAACCCAGAAAGCGTTGAGACAAGCTCTGCGTCGCTTTTAAGGGGCAAGCGCAGAGCTAGCGTGGATCGTAGTGGGGCATGGGCTTTCCGGTTTCGAGTGCGCTGAGGTCGGGTGCCATGCCGTGGAAGTCCTCATTGGCGGTCGCGATGATTTGGCCAGCATCAGCGGCTTTGCCGTCGGATCTCAAGCTGAAATCATGATCCATGGCGTGACACATACCACCGCCTGGATTGATTAAGCCAGTCTCGATTCGTGAAAAGCGCCAGCGAAGGCGAGGAGCTTTGGCGGGAATCCTTGAAATATTTAAGACTCACGGCAAAGTAAGCGCATGTTCTCACTCGCAGGAAAGACGGCGCTCGTCACGGGAGCCGGATCGGGCATCGGCGCTGCCATCGCAAAGGTCCTTGCCGAAGCAGGGGCCAAAGTCTGGGTAACCGACATCAACGAAAAGGCGGCGACGGACACCGCCCAAGTGATCAACGGCATCGGGGGGCGTGCCGAGGCACTGGCGCTCGACGTAACCAATGAAGACATCTGCGCCACGGTGGTTCAGCGTGTCCTCGGACCGGACGCCCACCTGGATGTGCTGGTGAACAACGCCGGCATCGGATCCGTGGGAACCATCGTCCAGACCTCCGGCGCGGACTTCGACCGGATGCTCCAGGTAAATGTCCGCGGCATCTTCAACCTTTGCCGGGCGTTCCTGCCGTCGATGCTTGCTCGTCGGAAGGGCAATATCATCAATCTAGCGTCCATCGGCGGAGTGGTCGCGGTGCGGGATCGATTCGCCTACACCACTTCAAAATTTGCGGTCGTGGGTCTGACCAAAAGTATCGCGCTCGATTTTGCGAAAGAGGGTATTCGGTGCAATTGCCTGTGCCCGGGCCGGGTCGAAACGCCCTTTATGCGGGCGCGAATCGCCGAGTACCCGGATCCGGAGCAGGCACGGCGAGAAATGTCGGCAACCCAAGCAATTGGACGGATGGCGGATCCCGCGGAGATCGCCGCGGCAGCGTTGTATCTGGCCGCGGACGAATCCGCGTTCATCACCGGCACGGCCTTCATCATTGATGGCGGGTGGACGGCGGGGAAGTAGGCACCGCGGAACGACCAAGCCGGGAACCGACGGTGGCCGCCGGAGCCGCTCAACAACTTGGATTCCATGAGCTCAAGAAGGGTCCTGAGGCTCTTCGCTAAGGAGCCCCCGGATTCTTCGTGTAGATCTGAACCTTTTTCACCCGGGCCGCCTTGGCGGCATCCCACACTTTCATCACCAGACCGATTCCGGCATCTTTGTCCGCCCGGATATCGACGAGCACCTCCGGATTTAGCCGCACGGCCGATTCAAATTCCGAGGTGAGCCGATCCGCGGTGATCGGCTTCCGCCCGACAAAAAAGTTAGGTTGCCCGGGGTGGACAGTGATGGTTACGGATTGATCCGTTGCACCCGGCTTGGGTGGTTGACGCGGGGTCTGATTGGATTCGGGCAGGGTCAGTTTTACCGCCGGCTGATTTCGGTACGTGGTGGTGACGAGCAGGAAGACGACGAGAACGATGAGAACATCGATCAGCGAGATGATGATGATCGCCGGGGCCTGACGACGGCGGCGGGGATAAAAATTCATCGCGACTTAGGCGGGTAATTGCGGCGGAGGAAGGCGTCGCAGTGGGCGGAAAGGTCGACGGAGAGCTCTTCGACCCGCTTGTTGAGCAGGCTCCAGGCGACCAGCGAGGGGATCGCCACCATCAGTCCGTACAACGTTTTGTTGAGGGCGGCACCGATGCCCTTCGCGATCAGCACTTGATCACCACTGATGGCTTTTCCGAAATCGCCGAAGAGAGGAATGATTCCGTAGATGGTGCCGACAAGTCCGAGGAGGGGTGCGATCCCCGTGATTATTTCGAGCACCACCAGACCGCGCTCGAGTCCGACGACTTCCTGGCGCGCGCGCACTTCGACGGCCGATGCATTCTCGGTCCGCGGCCACGCACGGTATTCAAGCATGGTCAGAATCAGTCGACCCAAGGGCGAAGGCGAGGACTCACAACTGGACCGCAACCAGGCGTGATCCACCGGCTCGGCATTGGGGTCTAGGGCGTTGAGCAGTTGTGGAGGCATGATCCGGCCGCGACGAAGAGCCCAGGTACGCTCGAAGATGAAAGCGAGAGCGATGACGGAGCAGACCAGCAGGATTCCCGTAAACACGCCGCCGTCTTTGATGAGATCAAACATGAGAGAAACTAGTTGTAGAAAAAGGTGAAAGTGAGTTCGCGGGTTTCCGAGCCGACAATTCGGCGCATATCCTCCGGCCATTTATTATACGGCGATGGCTCGATGATTGCACTCGAGCAATAAAAGGAGAGGATGTCACCCACATCGGATTCCGAAACAACAATATCGCGGACACCGCCGTCCGATCCGAGCTTGAACCGGACGACGACCTTGCCCGCCTTGTCGAAGGCAAACCGGCCCTGGTCAAGGAAGTAGTACCATCGCCTCTGGATGGCAAAAATCATCGCTCGATCGTAATTCCCGAAGGGAGAAAATCTCACGTCCAGGCTTGGGACCAGGCTCAGGCGGCTGGCGCCACCGCTCTGTTTCATTTGTTGGCCCGCCAGCATCCCTCGGTCGGCGACCTCGCTCAATCGCCTGGGTCGCTTCCGGGGCTGCGGTTCTGTCGGCACGGTTGTCGGCGCTGGCGCGGTTGTCAGCGCGGGCACGGTTGTCGCCGCCAATGTCGGAGTGGGCGTTGGCGCGGGGGTGACCGGCGGCGCGGTTGGAGGATTTAGCTTAGGCGTGGGCGTGGGCGTGGGCGTAGGCTGGATGACAGGCTGAATGGGAGGCGGTTGAACGACAGGCCGGGCCACGGCGAGATCTCCGATGGTTGGCGCTGGTGGCGGAGGCTTAACCTCAGGAGGTGGCAGGGGCTTAACTTCCGGGGGTGGCAGGGGCGTGGCAGGTTTCGATACTGCAACCACCGGTTTTTGCGGCGGGGGTGTTTCCGGAATCTCCTCGACCTTGGATGGGGGAGGTTCAGTTACCGGAGGGACAGGCTGCGGTGTGGAGGCCTCGAAGGTGCGGATCTGTTTCTCCTGCCGCCCATCAATCTGCGGCTTTGACTCAGGCTTGATCGCGGGAGTGACCTGGGCTGCGAGAGCGTTGGCGGTGGAATAAAAGGGCGTTTTTTCCGGAGCCTCCTCCGAGACGGCCTGAGGATCCACTTCGACGAAGACCAGGGATGGATCCTCCGGCGGCAACACGTTCAGATCCTTTGGAGCGGTCGGATCGGCGGGATCCGGTCGAGATGGATCGAGCGTCAGATTACGCATCCATGCGGGGACTTTGTCAGGCCAGCGCAGGACAGCCTGCTGAATGAGCCAGTATTGGCTCGCCACTAACACGTGCACGAGCAGGGAAAGCAGGAGCCATCCCGCCACCGAACTTGAGGCCGGTGGCGGCTTTGGATGCGAGACTCTGTCCGCCGCCGTCATCCCGTCAAATTGCAGAATTCAAACGTCCCGAGCAACTGGAAGTTGTCGGGCTTGTAAAGTTCAAATCACAGTTGCTTGGCAGTTCATCCAATAATCTGCTTCGGCCGTCTTACGGACGCAGGCGGAGTTGTTGGATGATTTGGGCCTCCTCAGCAGAATCTGTGGGTGGGTGGCGGTTCGGGTAGTTTTCCAAGATTGTGATATAGAGCTACTTCCAGAGCGCGATAGGTCCGAAAGCCGTAGGCTCGTCTGGTCGTCACTCGAATCTTGTTGTTAAGTCCCTCCACAGCG
>CAMDJH010000390.1 GCA_945900455.1 Akkermansia muciniphila | reverse complement strand
AGAACTCGGCTAATTTCCCCAGGAGTCCAACCAGTTTTTCCTTGCCCAGATCATCCAGCAGCATCTGCCCTCCCACGACCCTTGAGATGCAATGATAGACTGCGGTCGCCCCTTCGATTTTGATCCGTGCCATTCTCATAATGCCTCTCTCCAAAACATTTCGATGCAACCCATGCCAAACCGAAGCTCGAAATTCAACTACATTAAACCTGTCACTTTTTATGTTCATGCCAGAGAAAGGATGAAGGATGAAGGATAAAGGGCTGTGGCGGGCTCTTCGAGGGGCAGCATGGTTTGGATGATTTCATCGTTCATAATCCATCATTCACTATAGAGGACGACGGTGCCGGGAAGTTTTTTGGCGGCTTTCTCGAAGGTGATAAGGGTGTGGCCAGCGGATTGGCTGGCACCATGGACGAGGCGGTCCACAAAGCCGGGCTTGGCGGTGGCGAGACCGGGGAGGGTGAGGACGGCGAGTGCGTGGGGAGAAAGGGTGATGCCGGGAATGCTGGCGAAATCGGCGAGGGCTGCTAAGGAAGTGGCCTTGCTCATGCCATAGAACCGTTGCAGGGCGAAGTATGCCTCCGAGAGCACGAGATCACTTACATGGGCGGTTTCCCCGTTTTTCAGCAACTCATTAAAATAGGCCGTGGCAATGGTGAATTGCGAAAAAGGCTCCGCTGTTAGGAAGCGGATGGCAACCGAGGTGTCGAAGGCAATGCGTGTGGTGCTCATGCTTCCTCATCCAAGTGGCGCAGTTTTTCCGAGACTTCTTCTCCCCAACCTTTGGCGATGGCTTCATTAATTTCGTCCAGATTGTGGCTCATGCCGGGTTTGATGTATTTCCGGGTAATTCTTAGCCACGGGAACCTTTCAAAGTCGGCTTCGGCAAGAGCACCTTCCTCGGGCGGGACTTCTTTCGGAGGCGGGCTAGGGGCTTCCAGCCAGTTTTGGAAAAGTTGGACGGCGACGGAGCGTATCGGGCGGCCTTCGAGAGCGCTGCGGGCTTTGACGCGGCGGTAAAGGTCGTCGGGGATGTCGAGCGTGGCTTTCATGTTATACAGTTTTCTGTATTGCTGTATTTTGTCAAGCTGCTGTTTGGAAGGGATCCCGTAGGGTCAAAAAACTCGAACCTACCAATCTTCAACGATTTGCAGGGCGATGAAGGGATTGCTCCCAGGCCGTTGGCTCGGTTAAGTCTCTTCGATGAATTGGAAACGAATGCTGGCGACCATCTCCGGTTCGGTTGATCAGGAACTCCTCCTGCGCAACGAATACTTGGTGACGGAGAACCGGATTCTCAACGCCACACTGCCTTGAAAACTACGTGAATCATTTCCACGCGGAACGAAATCACCAAGGCAAGGGCAACGTGATCCTGTTTCCAGCGCCCGAGGATCGGATCGGTGAATTGTCAGGGGATATAAAGACTCGCGAGCGCCTCGGCGGCCTCTTGAAATTCCATTACCGAGAGGCTGCATGAGTTTTTTGACCATACGGGATCGCTAAGTTAGAAAACCGAGTCCATGCTCTTGTTTCGGGAAAAAATTCCGGCGGATTGGCTGGATAGAATTCGCTCGGACCTGCCGGCGGTGTTGGTGGACCATGCGCATCTTGAGCGCAAGGCGGCGACTGCAGCCATCAATCTCGAAAAATTCCGGCTTCTGTTTGGTCGTGTGCATGAACTGAATGCCATTGCCATTGAGGAACTGCAGCACTTTGAACTCGTGCTTCGCTTGCTTGAAAAGAGAGGGATTCCCTTTGGACAGCCGATTCCGAGTCCGTGGATCACCGGGCTGATGCGGTCCGTACGGACGGGTGTTCAGCCGCAGGTCATTGACCATCTGATTTGTTGTGCGCTGATTGAGGGGAGGAGTTGCGAGAAGTTTCAGTTACTGGGGCGGGAACTCGTGGATTTGGACCCTGAATTGGCTGCTTTCTACGCGAGTCTGGTCGAGTCCGAAGGCAATCATTATGCCGCGTATCTAATCATGGCCCGGCATATTGACGAAGCGGAGACCGACCGCCGGCTCGACTACTATCTGGATTTGGAAGCCGCTCTGACGCGGGTGGGTAATCCCCGACCGATGCTGCACTGAACCGTGGGTGCGGGGCCTGATGCTTTGGAGGAAACGCACCTGCTTTCCGGGTTCACCAACTGGCTACGGAATCTGCCGCGAAGACTTGGTCAACCAGTTCTTCGTAGTCGGCGTCTGGTTTTGCGAGATCGATGACAATCACCGTATTGACTGGGTCGGCTCGTTGGGCTGCGAGGATCGCCTCGACCAGCGCATCGGCTGGCCGGTTCAAAATATGGAGCAGGACAGGCATGGCATGGCTAGAATCGAAGGACACTGGACGAATGAGCGGCACGGGCGGCGAGTTGATCGACGGTGATCGGGGTGTGTGGCAAGGTGCTTTCACCGAGATCAGCAAGAAACGCCGCTCCCGCTTCAACGGTGACGGGCCCGCCCGACTCTCCCACGATCGGCAGGTACCGCGTGAAGTTGTCTTCGTCCACCAAGTCGTCGACCCATTCACCCAGGGCCAGTATTGCGGCTCCACGCAAGTGCAGGTGCATCTCTGCCTTCTTCCACGTACCGACACCGGCGGCGACTCGAATGGCTTCCGCCGGTCGGCCACTGCTTCGCGGATCGGATTCCACGATGACGAGGACTTTAGGTTTCATGCGGTGAGAAAGAAGTGGCCGAACTCAGTTGAAGCTCACAAAGCGGTCCGTGCTGGCGATGAAGTCACTGACGACCGTAAGTCCGGCATAGGCGGCTTGGTCATCGACCGGCAGGTTGCGTTTGTGTGCCCCGTAGGCGCATGCGTACAACTTGAGTCCGCGGGGGCGGAGAGCCTGGAGATCGGGACGGCCGACTCCAGCGACGGCGTCATCGAGGCAGTAAAGATAAACGTCCAGTCCGCGGTCGAGTGCGGCGGCGGCCAGGCGGACCCCATTAGAAAAAGAGTTTGAATCGGGCCGAGCCGAGATCAGGAGTCCGAGTTTCTTCCGCGCCAATGACATCGAGGAGAGAGAATCGCACGGACTGAGCGGTGTCAAATGGAAGGCAGGTGCTTCCCGAAGTTTTAGTATTGCGGTAAGTGGGTCAGGTCGGCGACCTGCCGACGGGCACTGGATGGTGGTGCACAGCGCAACCGTGAGTTCACGTTACAGGGGACCGGAAGGGCTTCTCCCGGTTCGACAACCGGCTCTTGGCACCGGCAAGCTTCGGCATGCATCTCGCCCGGCTTCGACTGCGCGACTTTCGCAATTGCGCGAGGTTGGATGCCGAGTTCGTGCCCGGGTTCCATTTGTTTCTGGGGCGCAACGCCCAAGGAAAGACCAATATTCTTGAGGCGATCTACCTGTTGGCAACCCTGCGTTCGTTTCGCGGGGTCGGTGGCGGTCAGATGATTCGGCACGGGGCCAAGGGGTACTTCGCGGGTGGCACCGTCGTCGGTGCCGGGGAGCACGAGATCAAGGCGTATTGGTCGCCGCGGGAGCGGCAATTGACGTTGAATGCCCGTCCCGTTCGCAAGCTCAGCGAATACATCGGGACGCTGCGAGCGGTGGTATTTTGCACGGAGGATTTGCAACTCGTGAAGGGTTCCCCACGGGTTCGCCGTCGGTTCCTTGATCTGCTGCTCGCGCAAACGCGCCCCGGGTATCTCTCGCTTCTGCTCCGTTACACTCAGGCCTTGCGCTCACGCAACGCATTACTCAAACAATCGGTGGCCGATGACGCACAGCTCGACGGATTCACCCGGGGATTGGTCGAACTCGGCAATGAATTAATGGTGGCGCGCCGCGAATTGGTGCCGCGCATTTCCCCGCTCGCCCGACTGGCACATCGTCGACTTTCGCAGGACGCCGAGGATTTGAA
>CAMDJH010000389.1 GCA_945900455.1 Akkermansia muciniphila | reverse complement strand
GGTTAGCGCTCAAAGCCGCCGGGTCAGGCAAAGAAGATCCAGGAAGAAGGAAGAAGAGATCTGTTGAAATGTTTGAAGAAAATCCATCAAGAAAACTGTGCGGTTTTCAGACCGGTCGTTTTGCACGGTTTAGGTCCCGGCCTCCGCATTCTGACGGCCTCCGATGACGAGGCTTCACGCTCTGGGTTTGGCTTCAAACGGCTGAGGCGGCGGGTCGCGAAGTTCTCGCGCATCCAAGCGTCTGCTTCGGCTATGACGATGCGGACACGACGGTTCCCGATCTTGAGATGGGGCATCCCTTGACCGAGAAAGTTGTCAATTGTTCTGGTCGCTACGGAGTACCGGGCAGCATAGCCGCGCTTATCGGTGATCTCTGCTGCCAGCTTGGAATTGTCCGTGGCAGCTTCGGATCGAAATGTAACCGTCTTCATGCAGCGCATGATTACACGTGTCCAGATGATCCCAATAATAGGCAAAAACGCGTCGTTTTAGAGAATCTGAGAAGCAAAAACGTGACATCTATGGCAGCGGGTTTGGCATAACCGCGAGAAAGGGTGTCAAGCAATTATTCGGTCGTTCTTCTCCGCCTTATTTTTATCTCTCTTGGCTGCCCCCGCCCTGCCGGCCTTTAATTTGCTCTCTGATTTCTGTGCAATCCACCAACGCTTGAATGTAGCGGCAAGGTTGTCCCAAACATTCTTGTGCAATAACTTTTCCTCGTATCCCTTAAGCGCGAAAATTACACGCTCATCCGTTTTTCCGACCGTCGGTACCGAGTTATCAGGAATCAATGCTTCCAAGTCAGCACCCAAGGCTCGGATTTCCTCCTCCGTCGGTTCCCCTCCGTTTTTCCTTAGTTTTTCTGCCGCAAGTTCACGGGCCTTTTTGCGGAGATCACCCGCGTGAAGACTGAATACAAGGTACCGAATGAAGCGTTCACGCTGCTCATTCTTGTCTTTCCCTCCAGCAACTAACTTCAGGAAGTCCTTAAACGAAGCGGGCCATGCTTGCGGTTGGTCGGTGTTTTCAATCGGCGTTTGATAGTAGTCGCTGAAGGAACCTCTGAGTTTGTATTCTTCCGCTACAAGGTCTGCGGCCTGAGAATGAAGGAAAAGGGCAGCCTTCACGGCCTCATTGAGGGAAAAGCGCTCAAAGCGCGTCTGTGCGGCGGCGTTGACAATTTCATGGAACGCGGGCATGGCCTGTCGTTTTAGCTCGGATAGGACTACCATCCACAGTTCAAGCGCAGCTCTGACTGCTTGTGGTGGATCCAGTTTTTTGAAGCGTGGCTGCGCAGCTATGGAAACCAAACTTTTCGGCTCTGGCAGTGGCCCTGAAAAGGGGTTTTCGACGGTGAGCTTTTGCTTTTGTTTCTTCATATAAGCGGCGGCCGGAACCGCGCCCGGCGGGACCCCACGATGGCGAGCCTGCCCGAAAGTCCTGTCAGCCATTCCTCGCGACAAAGAAAGCTCTCAAGCAAGACGACAATCTCTTTTGCCACGGCATCGTCAGGCAATTCCAAAACAACCAACCGACTTGATAGTCGGCTGGCGGATAATTGCGTATGTCGGCAAAATCGAAATCCCGCGTCACTCGGGCAAGTCCGTGATCGCGGGCGTAGCGGGCAATCTCGGTGTCTGCCGCGCTGCCCATTCCGATGTCGCGTACGTCGGACGCGTCGTGTCCGCTACGCCGAACCGCCGCCGTCGCACTGCGGGGCATGTTGGCGTCAATGAGGAAGCGCACGACCTACAAGGGCAACAGGTGATGCTGTTCTTCTTCCACCAGCTGTGTCGCGAAACGCAAGGCGGCCCGAATGTCATCGAGAGTCACTCCGTATTCGCGGGCCACGTCGTCAAAGGACATGCCGCCTGCCAGGGAACCGGTGACAACAGACACCGGGACGCGGGTTCCGCGGATGACAGGCTTGCCGTGACAAACCCGGGGGTCAATTGTGATGCGTTCAGGGACTGTGGCTTGCATAACTGTGCGCTACCTTAGCTGTTCCGGTGGCATTGTCAGCATCCGTGCGCACGGCCTACGCGGAGGCGGCAGCCATCGGAATCACTTTCGCTTCCGCGCCAGGCCGGATGGCGAACCAGCGTTCGGCATCGGCGACCTTCACCAGTTCGCGATAGTGCCGATGGACAACGACCGCGCTATTGCCGAGTTCGCCCGCTACCCGCCCGGCATCGTTGGTTTGGCCGAAGCGGTAGCTGGCATAGGAGTGGCGTAGGGCGTTGGCCTTCCACTTTACCCCGGCAAGGATGGCGGTCGTTTGCTGGGCATCGTAGAATGCTTCGTGGTTTCCCTCCCAGATCGGCCCGACTCGACCCCCATAAGGCACGAGCCAGGCTATGAGGTTATCGGCCAGCGGGACAACTCGGCGGCTAGCGGTTTTGGCCTTCGACGCGCCAACGACGATGCAGCGTTCAGTAACCCGGATGTCGCTCCATTCCAGCCGCTCAATTTCCGCGGAGCGCAAGCCGGCGAATGCGCCGATGGCGAGGCATGGAAGAAACTCGGGCGAAGCGGCGTTGAGAAGTTTTTGGATTTCGATCGGCGTGAAGACCTCAATGTCTCCACTCGACACTTTTAGGTTTTCAACGCTGGCGACCGGATTATCGGTGGCGTAACCGCGAGCGACTGCGAATTCACATAGCAGGTGAGCGACCCGGCGATTGTTGACATAGGTCTGCGCGGAGAGTCGATGACTGTCCAACCAAGCCTGAATCTCCGCGGTGGTTACGTCGCCGACATCCTTGCGGAATACCTCGGCAAATCGTGTCAGGCGCGAACGGAGGTCATCCAGATATCGCGGCGAGGCTTTGCGTGCGGCTTTCACCTGCAGAAGTTCCGCGACGACATCCGCTACCCGCTTGCGCTCCGTCTGCTTGTGGCGCGTGGCGTAGAATTTGGCGGCGGCGTGAAGGTTCGGGAGGTCGCCGACCAGTTGCAGGCATTCGGCCACAGTCGACGCGACCGCAGGGAGGGAAAGTTTGAACCGGGAGAGCGTCTGGACGGCTGCAGCAAAATCGGCGGCCTGCTCGTTGGTCATCGAGGCGGCAACCACTTCCTGTTCGCTCTTATGAACTGGAGCCAGTGGTCGGGATTGAACCGACGACCTACGGTTTACGAAACCGTAAATGAATTCCCGAGTATTCTCTAAAACGCTATCAATAAGACAGATACATAAACAGCGCTTTACCCAATTTTGCACATTTAGGAAGGCAAGTTGTGCCTAACCGTGCCTAAACGGCCGCGGTGGCGCGGGACCGGAGCGGCTGGAGAGGTGGCGCCAGCGGTTTCTACGCTACCACCGTCCGCCCGGGTCGGAGTGATCGGCAATTCCGTCCCGTGCCGATTCCAGCGCGTTGGATTCCTGTCTGAGTGACGGACGTTGCTTTCCGACGTTCCCCCGAGTATCCGGTGGCGATGCTCCAAAGATTTGTCCCCTTCGCCGTCCGCCTCGCCCTCCTTTCCCTGGTCGGCCTTTCGCTGGCGATTCAGGCGGCCACGTTTCCGCTGCCGGTCGCCACACGGCAAACTGAGTTCCCGCTCAAGAGGCCAATTGTCACAGGCACAGTGGTGGCGTGGGGGAACAACAGTAGCGGCCAAACGAATGAACAAGTCGGCTTGCGGAGTGTGGTAGCCGTTGCGGCGGGTGCTAGTCACACGGTAGCTCTGAAGAGCGATGGGACCGTCGTTGCGTGGGGTGGTAACGGCGGAGGCCAAGTGAACGTCCCGGTCGGCCTGAGTGAGGTCGTAGCCATCGCAGCGGGTGCTTTTCACACGGTAGCTCTGACTCATCTTCCCCCTAATTTCCGAATTATTCTTGATGAAACCGTTGGTACCAGGGTGTTTTATTGCTGTATTTTGTTGTCTCTAATAATGTAATATTAATCTTGCGCCCCGCTCCCAATTCCGACATCGTCGGCTCGACGCTCC
>CAMDJH010000388.1 GCA_945900455.1 Akkermansia muciniphila | reverse complement strand
GCAGAAAATCGTCGAGCAACGACTCCATAAAAAGCTTTCTCAGCGACGCCGGCGCAGAGTGGAAAATCAAAAACAGAATCCCGGCCCAACAAACAAAATCGATCAACTAACAAAAACCGCTCGCCCCCTGTAGCGTAATCGGACCCCCTTCTGAGGACATTGATTCAAAAACGCGCCGATTTTGAACATTAGAGCGAGGACAGAGGCACGAACGCACTGGAATCGCGTTTGGTCAGATCCCGGCGGGTGGCTCGCAAATCAGCCTTTGCCTCGGCATCCAAATCCCAACCCAAGTCCTCAGAGATCTGCTGAAAAGTTTTCCAGGACAAGATCACTTCGACGGGTTTTCCCTGTGCGTTGACCACGACCTTTTTGGCGATGGCGGTGCTGCTCATGGCGCCAAGGTAGGCCGCTTATCCGAAGGATTCAACGCCCTTCCTGGATTTTGCGCTGAGGGATGACACCGGGCGTGAACCTCCTGCGGTTGTTTGATTGAGACTTCGGTATAAATCGCCGTGGTGTCGAGTTTCTCGTGGCCGAGCAACTGCAGGATGAAGCGGATGTCGGCTCCATTTTCCAGCACCTGAGGAACGCAACTGTGTCGCAGCACGTGACAGCACGCCTTGCGTTGCAATCCGGCTTGCTTGAGCCAGGTGGACTTCAGAGAGGGTGAGAACTTCCTGAGGCAACGTGGCAAGTGGGGATAGGACTACGTACGAGGGATTGGTTTACGTTGCAGGCGTGAGCGCCACGGCCTCCAGATGTGCGTTTCCGTTACGCCGATACCCCGTGTCTAACTTGCTGCCGTTCAATAAAAAGAGTCGGTTCTGAAGTGTGCCCGGGAGAATCGTAGCTGGGGCTGCTCGCGGATTGTCGGTGCCTTGAGCAATTGGTGACTCCGGGGCAGCCATCAGTCAGGGTTTTTGGGCTACAATCTTGCCATCCTGCCAGATGTAGACAGGTGTGCCGTGGTCGCGGGCAGTCTTGCGGGCGATCTTGCCCGCACGACGCAGTGCGCCGCCGACCGCCGCGGAGAAGCTGTTGGTTGGTTTCTTGCCTTGGATTGCTTTCATGGACCTTGTTCGAGTAATCGAGGGGTGGTTTCGGAGTTATCGTACACCGCCCAAACATCGGCCAATGGGCAATAGGCGTTTTGGAAATTGTGCCAACCCCGGTGGAAACGGCGAACGACATCGGCGCGAGCAACATGGTGTCCGCCTTGTTTGACTCGGGCCGCAATACGGCGCAGCGCGAGCCGTGGTGAGGTGAGGCGAAGATAGACGATCTCGATCCGGTATCCAGCCGCTTTCCAGCGCCTGAGTCGGGCCAGGTAGACCAAACCGCTCAGCGTAGTTTCGAAGGCGAAGTCCTTCCCAGCTTTGGCGAGTCGATCGATTTCCGCCAAGAAAAGTCGCCCGGCGGCCAAAACCGCGAGCTCGGGGCGTAGGGGAGAGAGACCGCTGGCGATTAGATCCGCGTTCACAAAGCGGATAACACCTGCGTCGTTGGGCAGAAACTCCCTGGCAAAGGTGGTCTTGCCGGCGCCGTTGGGGCCGGCGACGATCACGCAAAGCGGAGATCGCGATTTCGACTTGCTCATGCGACGCAATAGACTTGTGGGTAACCGAAAACGAATACAATTCTGCCTTTGACCGCAGCAGGCCGGGGCAAGCACCCATTGACGCGGTGCGATTCCGCAATGCCTGGGAGTCTCCAACCCCTGATCCGAGCGGCCGGTAAGGGTTCAAACCAGATGATCCAGTCCATGAGTCAAGATGCTGGACGGTTTCGTCATCCCCTGCAACTGGCAGTATTTCCTGGAACGGGCCGAGGTGCACTCTCACAACACAACGGGACTAATCGTCCTCAAATCGACGACGCAATCGGTGGACTGAGAATTCGCGTCTGCTAGGCCTCCTTCAAGGTGTGAAAAGCCCAACACCTACTCTGGTGTGGAATTGAGTAGGTTTTGGGATTCCGTCAGGCCCAATAGATTATCCAGGATGGACAGGATAGTCTTCAAGGGCATGCGCGTGTCCGACTCCCAGTCCTTGATGAGGCGAGTAGCAACTCCCAGAATATGAGCGAGTTGAGACTCCAGAAGACCTTTTTTGATGCGTCTGAATTGATGCCGTTGGCCGAGGGTGGTCATGCCTCCCTTAGGAGGCGTTTTCGGGGCATGATCCTTCGGGAATTGATGGCGAAGGTGTGTAATTTTGCGGTATGCAATACCCAACAGCGCTATCGGGCGGTGTGAGGGACACGTGACGTGAATCTCGTGACGGCGAACAATTTTTCCCGCCGCCTGCACGAACATGGGCAAATCAGGCGATTTCCCCACTTCTTGATAATAGTTCAGCACCGTCTTCGGACCCGCATTTTCGGCGAGAGGCAGGGAAATAATGGCTCGGCACCGACACGCTCCGCTTGATCTCTGGAAAACGTATAGGATACCGCTTTCATTAGATGCTCCTCAGTTTCTTCCGGCCGGATCGCTTGCGGCAGAAGTTGCGACTACGGTTAGATCGTCTCTGAACTGCCCCGGGGGCCTCTATTTTGCCAAATGGGGCGATCTGACGCGGTTTCCTAGGCAAACTCGACGGAACCTGTTGCGATTCCGCCGTTCCGCATCGCAGCCACCAAATGCTGATCCGATCCATAAGCTGAAATTGAGTAGCCTTGAGATTCGGCGAAAGCAAATCGCTCGCTTTTAACCGTCAACCGATCGCATTCACTCGCAAGTCTCGCATCACACTAATCTCCGGCAACGGTACCCCCCGAATCGGGCGTGCTCCATCCTTGCGCCTCGCGCCAAAGCGATCTCGATGTCGAATAAACATTTCGTTCACAAATTCCTTCGATCCGAGAATCACTCCGTCCGTCAAATGCCGCACTCGCAACCGTAACACCTGACCTAGCCCTAGCTCGCCTCCACGGGCCAGTTCCGCCTTTATCGCCTCGGGATCCAACACCACCTTGTCACTTCGATTCGCCGATCCCCCCGTCACAAACAGCAGCATCCGGTATTCCGCGCCTCCCTTCGTCCAATTCTTCTCTCTCAAGAAACTCAGTAGCCCCTGCCGCATTGCGGCCACTCCGTTCAACGCCGCCGCATAGCCACAGAATCGATACTCCTTGGGATCCTTTACCAGTCCCGCCCTCACCGGATTCAAATCGATGTAGGCCGCCACCGTTCGAACCGCCCTCGTCGAGTCCTCCACCAATACGCTCGTAAACCGCTCCGCCCACAACGTTCCAAATCGCCCCGTTGTCTTGTTGTACCATCGGCTAAAGCGCTGTTTGAACTCCTTCATGAAGGCGGACACGTCCCCCATTCGACCCACCACCGATTCTCGAATATCCAAATCAATCTTCCCCCGTTGCTTCAAACTTTCCTGCGCCAACACCGTCAGGATTCCCTTCTTGCCATAGAACTTAGCCATTTTGGCCAGGAGTTGCTCATCGGAAAGCTCAGCCCGGACCGGTACCCGCAAGAGCAGATGGAAGTGATTGGACATCATGCAGTACGTAATCACTTCGACCCCGCAGAATTCGGCCAATTTCCCGAGGAGTCCCACCAACTTTTCCTTCCCGAGATCATCGAGCAGCATCTGCCCACCCACGACCCGCGAGATGCAATGATACACCGCAGTCGCCCCTTCGATTTTGATCCGTGCCATTCTCATAAAGCCTCTTCCAAACAAATTTCGATCCAACCCATGCCAAACCGGAGATCGAATGTCAACAATATTATACCTGTCACTTTTTGTCACTTTTTGCAATATTTTTCCCCAAGAAATGATCGCTTTCGATGACGGACGACGCATGTAAGAGTGGAAACGTATTTTGAAAAATCTGGATGCAATCTACTTCGCCGCGCAGGAACTGCCGTCCGCGGATCGTCCCGACTTTCTCGCCCAAGCCTGCGCGGGTGACGACGAACTGCAGAAGCGCGTG
>CAMDJH010000387.1 GCA_945900455.1 Akkermansia muciniphila | reverse complement strand
CCGTGGAATGGTAAGCTCCCGCCATGACCATCACGCCTCGGCTCTTCGAAGCCTTTCTCAAGTGCCCAACCAAATCCTGGCTCCGGTTCACCGGCGAGCCCCCAACCGGCAATCCCTACGCCGATTGGGTTCAATCCGAAACCGAATCGTATCGGGCCGACGCCGCCAGGCGCTTGATTGCAAATGCGCCTGAAACCGAATGCGCCATCGCGCCCGCCTCAACGAATCTCAAGACGGCCCAGTGGCGATTCGCCGTGGACATCGAACTTCGAAGCAGCCGAGGTAACGAGGCTCAAACTTCCTCGCCCGAAATCAATCAGAGCCTCCTCACGTCGGCTGCTACCGTTGAATCCCACCTCCACGCCGTCGAGCGCATCCCGTCCGAGGGGCGGGGCAAGGCTGCGCAGTTCGTCCCCATACGCTTCATCTCCAGGAACAAGCTCACCACAGACGACAAGCTGCTGCTGGCCTTCGACGCGCTGGTTCTCTTTCAAGTGCTCAGGCGCGAAGTCAGCCTCGGCAAAATCATCCACGGCGACGACCACGCGACGCTCAAGGTGAAGACCTCGGCCCTGGCTGGCGAAGTGCGGAAACGCCTCGGTAAAATCGCCGCGTTGCTTTCCAACCCCGCGCCACCTGACCTCGTCCTGAACCGGCACTGCGCCGAGTGCGAATTCCAGGCCCGCTGCCGGAAGATCGCCATCGAGAAGGACGACCTCAGCCTGCTGGCCAACATGAGCGCGAAGGAGAGGCAAAAACTCCGCAGCAAAGGCATCTTCACCGTCACGCAACTCTCCTACACGTTCCGGCCTCGTCGCCGGCCCAAGCGGCTGCGCGACAAACGCGAGAAGTATCACCACTCGCTCAAGGCGCTGGCGATTCGGGAGCAGAAAATCCACATCGTCGGCAGCCCGGAACTCAAGATCGAAGGCACGCCCGTCTATCTGGATGTCGAGGGCCTGCCCGACCGCGATTTCTACTACCTCATCGGCCTGCGCATCGGCAGTGGCGACTCCGCCGTCCAGCACAGCCTGTGGGCGGACACCGTCGCGGACGAGGGGAAGATTTGGCGGGAATTTCTCGCCATAATCGAGAGCGTTGAGAAGCCGGTGCTGATTCACTACGGCAGTTACGAGACAACTTTCTCAAAACGGATGTCGGAGCGGCACGGCAGTCCACAGACGGAATCCGTCGCGTCAAAAGCAATCGCGTCGGCTCTCAATCTGGTCTCGGTGATGTTTGCCAGAATCTACTTTCCGACTTACTCGAACGGGCTGAAGGAGATTGCTCGCTACCTTGGTTTTGAGTGGTCGGAGAGCAACCCATCCGGCCCGCAGGCGATCTGCTGGCGATCCAATTGGGAACAGTGCCGCGCTTCCACGGCGCGAGAGAATCTCATCACTTACAATGAGCAAGATTGTAAAGCTCTTGATGTCTTGGCGGCGCAACTGGCCACAATGGGGCAAGAATCGGCAACGCAGTTGGACGTAGACCATATCGATAAGGCTAAAACACCTGTGACCGAGCGGGGTAAAGAGTTGTCGCGAAGTCTTTGCCGGGTGCTTAAATCTGCTCACGAAGGCTACGAAACGCGGAAAATCAGCCTACACAGCGAAATCGGTAAGGCAAAGACTGACACAACGGGGTTGAAACCTCTCAAAAGGTCACCTCGGCGTCGTTTGCCTGCTCGCAGTGTGCGGATAATCCGTGTGCCCCGGAAAAGAGTATGTCAGCGGCAGCGACACGCGAAACATCCAACAGCGCTCCAGACATTGCTGCGGGAAACCCGAAAGGATATGGAGCATACGTTACTTGATCTCAAATTCACGAGGGCGGGCTGCAAGAAAATTGCGGTCCGCTACATCGGAAGATGGGCCTACTGTTCTCATTGCCACGGGATGTATCCACCACCAGCTATCAAACGAATGCGCGGGCAGTTCTTCGGCCACGGATTTCATGTTTGGGCGATCTATCTTCGCGTGGTCTTGCGACTTTCGATCGGACTAATTGCAAAAATGACGCGAGATTTCTTCCATGTGGAGTTTCCGATGGCAACGCTCGGTGAGTGTATCGAACGCACTTCGGCCGTTTATGCCGATACCGAAAGAACGCTGCTCCGCGAGATACTTAAAAGCCCCTCAATTCACATTGATGAGACGAAGTTGAGTATTCACGGAACCCCGCAGTTTGTGTGGGTATTGACGGATGGTCGTCACGTCGCGTTCCGTCTAACGCCCGGTCGCGAAACGGGATTTTTGCAGGATATTCTCAAAGGATACGAAGGCACAATCGTGACCGACTTCTACGGAGGTTACGATGCCCTTCCATGTCGTCAGCAGAAGTGCCTCGTCCACTTGATCCGGGATTTGAACGACGATTTGTGGAAAAATCTTTTCGATGAAGAATACGAGCAGTTCGTGGCGACCGTGCGTGAACTAATCGTCCCAATATTGGTAGACGTTCAGAACTTTGGTTTGAAGACCTACCATCTCAGGAAGCACAAAAAGCGAGTCGACCGCTTTTACAAAGGCACCATCGAAAACCGGCCGTCGGATCGGGAACTCACTGCGAAGTATCAGAAGCGGTTCGTGCGTTACCAAGACTCGCTGTTCAAGTTCTTGGAATACGATGGCGTCGCTTGGAACAATAACGCTGCCGAACGCGCCATTCGGCACCTCGCAGTCCAACGAAAAATCTCTGGCGCCTTTTCAACCAATGGTGCCAACAGCTATCTCCGCTTGCTTGCTATCGCGCAGACGTGCCGGTTTCAGGAGAAATCGTTTCTCGGATTTCTCCTCTCTGGGTTGAAGAGCGTGGATGCTTACAAATACAAGCGACGAACGAGGGGATTGCCCCGAGAGGAATAATCTTGGCCAAACCTGCAAATACACGGGCGTGGACTTTCTGGATTCCCTCTGTTCGGGTGAGAAGGGCATTCACGCCTTTGCGGAGGGGCGACGCCGGCGCAGGCGTAGGCGATGGACGCAAACTACGCAGCCGACCGACTTGCCGACAAGCGCAAACCCGGACGGCGGAGGCCAACCTTAACCTCGTAGCAGCCAACGTGAGGAGGCTCACTTCACCTTCTGATTTCAGTTTGAGCCTCCTCACGTCGGCTGCTACGGGATGGGGGCTGGATTCTTCCACTCGTGGCGCATACTGTCCCGCCGTCACCATGGATGAGCCGGACCTGAATCGCAGCTACTACCTGCCGCGCCTGCCGCGAGAATTCTACCAGGGCGATGCGGTGGTTCACTGGACGCTGCCCATCTCGCATCGCCGGCGCGGCTGGCTGGACGATGAATTTCACGCGGCGTTCCGCGAGTTGCTGCTACATGCCGCCGTGCGCGAGGGTCTGTTCTGCCCGACCTATTGCCTCATGCCGGACCACCTGCATCTGGTCTGGATGGGGTTGCGCTTGGACTCCGACCAGCGCAACGGCATGGCTTTCCTGCGGACGCATCTGGAACCAAAACTCGCGCCGCAGAAGTTCCAGCATCAGGCGCACGATAGCGTGCTCAGGGAGGAAGCCCGACGACGGAACGCCTTTGCCCGCGTTTGCAACTACGTCCTCGAAAACCCGCTGCGGGCAGAGTTGGTGAAGCATCCCGCCGAGTGGACGTTCAGCGGTGCGGTCGTGCCTGGTTATCCGACACTGCATCCGCTTCAGGAGGATTTCTGGCCGAAGTTCTGGAGGCTCTATTCGCAGGCAAGGCGCCCTGACGCGGGGAATATCAAGCGCCCGCCGATTTCGTAGCAGCCGACGTGAGGAGGCTCTGACTTTTCCCCTGCACTGACCGCTCCGAGTTTAGATGGAGCCTCCTTACGTCGGCTGCTACGCGGAGGGGGCTGCTACGCAAACTTCGTCACGCCCGGCACGGCGATGGGCGAGGGCGGCGGCTTGGCGTCCCACGTGTAGCCGTCGGGGGAGAGGTTTTCCTTGGAGTTGAGCGCTTGTTCCCAGGTGATTTGCTGGCCGGTGTAGGTGGCCATGCGGCCCATGATGGCCATGAGCGTGCTGCGGCACATGTAGTCGCCGTTGTTGATGGGCTGGCC
>CAMDJH010000386.1 GCA_945900455.1 Akkermansia muciniphila | reverse complement strand
AACACGGCTGACAAGACGACCTTGGGGCGCCAGTTGCGCTACCTGGCACCGGGCCTGACACCCCGCTCGGTGTTGGAGAAATTCTCGGCGTTGCAAATGGTGGACGTCCATCTTCCGACTAGCGATGGACGACAGGTCGTTCTCAGCCGACACACCCAACCAGAGCCTGAGTTGGAGCTGTTATTACGGAACTTGAAACTCGAGTTGCCGCCTCAACCGCCGCCCAAAATCACCCCTCTATCCCTGCCAGCCATTTGATCTCGTGTAGTGAAGACTTTTGAGATTGTTGCCTTGGTTTGCAATGACTTACAATTTTCTCCCCTTCAAATCCGCCAAGTCGGGCTAGAATAGCAAGCCGTGCACTCTGACCGCAAGACCGCAACCGACACTCGCGGAACCTCCCAATCCGTCACTCAACCGGGGCTCGCGGGTACTCTCGCACCCATGGAGGTCAGCAGCTGATGGGGCATTTCTACCCACGGGGTGCAGGAGGGGTGACACGGATGTCACGAACAACGGGTCCCACTGGGGCTCCGGAAAGCAATTGACGTCGGATCAAGACAGCGTTAACTGACGTCATGACTCCAACCCGAATTTCTCAGACCGAGAGACCCAAATTCAACCTTGGCTTCACTCTCATCGAGTTGCTCGTTGTCATCGCGATCATCGCGATTCTTGCTGGAATGCTGCTTCCCGCCCTGGCAAAGGCGAAAGCCCAAGCGCACAAGACACTCTGCGTCAGCAACGAAAAACAGTGGGGGGTGGCCATCAACATGTACGCTGCGGATGCTCAGGAGTCTTTTCCGCACAATTGGGAGGGGTATCACCTCAGTTGGATGATGCCGTCGATGAGCAATTTCTGGAGCAACTACCTGATCAAGAACAAGCGAACAACCGCCGCTTCGACCCGGGCCGCCAACGATGTTTTGTTCTGCCCAACCGACTTGTGGCACCGCGCCGCGGAGCGAGGCATGATCGCCAATGATGGCCAACCCCAGTTGCTCGGCTATTTTTACCTACCGGGACGAAACCCCAATGGCGTGGAAGCCAAATCTCATGCCAAAGGCACGGTGGAATGGTTCACCCGTCAGAAACTCGGTGGCCCGTATTCCCAGGCACCCATTCTCATCGACCGACTCCAAGGCGTTGGCCCAGCGCTGACAAACATCTACGATACACGACTCACCTGGGTCACAGACTACGAAGGCAAAAAGGTGCCGAGCGCGGTCCATCGTATTGATCGCGGAGCGCCCGCCGGCGGCAATTTCCTGTTCGAAGACGGACACGCGGAATGGTTCACTGGGAAGCGAGTTTCCCTGGGATCGAGCCTTGGCGATTGGCAGTTCTTCTTCAAAATACCGGTCGCTGGACCTTGAATCCAATAAGCCGGCTTTACCTGTTGAACAGCCCGCGTTAGTCTTTCGCTCGTGGAACTGACGGCAGATTGTTTTAAGAATGAGATCGCGACGGCGTTAAAATCGTACGACCGCCATGTGGTCTGTCTTGAGAAGATCCCGGAGGAGGCGGCAGCCTCGCTAAAATCTCTGATGGAAAAGGCGATTAAAGCCTATGAGAGCCGCGGTGCAACCATGCGCCATGGGATTGCACTCGATCACCACATTACGATCATCTTAAGCCAAACCGAGACCGAGCAGCCTTTGTGCGGAATCTATTTCAATCTGCACTCGCCGTACTCGCGGAAGCCGGAGGCCAAGGCCGAAACCGCACGCGGTTAGAGTCCCGCCCCCGCCCTTCCCGCAACTGCCAGGGTTCCTTGCCATGTCGCGGATGTTGAAGTCGTCGGGTGCCGCCGGAACGGCCACATTGCTCAGTCGAATTCTCGGGTACGTCCGTGAATGGTCCTACAGTTGGTTCATGGGCATTACGGCCGTGGCGGATGCTTTTTATGCGGCCTTCCTCATTCCGAATCTTTTCCGGCGACTTCTGGGCGAAGGGGCGCTCACGGCAGCGTTTGTTCCCATATTCAAAGCCCGCGAGCGTGCCGGTGACGTGGCGGGCATGTGGCGCGCTACCAACGCTGTGTTGTGCGGCGTCGTATTGATCTGTGTCGCAATAACCGTGCTCGGAATGGCTGGCGTCACTGGCGTCCTGATGTGGGGATCCGCGAAGCAGACCGCCATAACCATGCAAGATCCCCCGGGGTTTCCGAACGTATTCAACGAACCGACCGACGGAGTAAGTCAAGTTGCCAAGAGCAGCCGATCGAGTCTAGCCCAGCCCGTATCGGCGGTTTCCACGGTCCCGGTTTCAACGGAACTCGACCTCCGTCGCGAACTGATGCTTCGGCTCCTGCGGGTGATGTTTCCGTATGTGATCTTGGTCTGTGCCGCGTCGGTTTTTATCGGGGTATTGAATGCTCGGGGACAATTTTTCCTGCCGGCACTGGGCGCATCCATGCTCAACGTGGTGATGATTGCCTCGGTCTACGTGGTCGCGAGCGGTTGGGGGCAGAAGTGGTTCGGTAGCAGCCGGCAGTCGCAAGTGTTTGGGTTGGCCATTGGAGTCTTGCTGGCCGGCGTTGCGCAGGGTGCATTTCAGATTCCGGCCCTTTTGCGGGAGGGATACCGGCCCGCCTGGGTGACGCCGTGGACGGACCCGACGGTTCGTGAAGTCGTCCGGCGGATGGGTCCCGCGACCATTGGCGTGGCAGCCTTTCAGATTAATGTTTCCCTCAGTTATTGGCTGGCGATTGATGCCGGGGTTTCGATTGCCTCTTCGTTTAATACCGCAGTCCGTTTGATGGAATTGCCCCAGGGAGTTTTTGGAATTTCCCTGGCGACCTACCTGCTGACCGAATTGAGCGGACTCGCGGCCGAGAAGAAGTTTCCCGAGTTTCGCGCCACCCTCGAAGAAGGAGTCCGGCACCTGTTCTTCTTAAACAGTCTGGCGGCGGTGATCCTGATTGTGCTGGGACGCCCAATTATCCGACTGCTCTTCGAGTACGGCTATTTTGATCCCCTCGCCACGCCGTTGGCTGCCGTCGCGCTTCAGTTCCTCGCTCCCGGCCTTCTTGCCTTCTCCCTGAACAACATCCTGGCCCGATCCTTTTACGCGCTGGGCGATACCGGGACGCCGATGAAAATCAGTGTCGTTTGCCTCACCGTGAATCTCTTCCTGGTCGTGATCTTGATGACACCGCTCCGTCAGGCTGGTTTGGGCCTCGCGAACACCCTGAGTGCGATACTCAACACCAGCCTGCTAGTTTATGCGCTCCGCCGAGCCCTCCCAAAATTCGAGCTACAAGCTCTGACACTCAATGCGGTCAAGGTCATGGGAATCGCCGTCCTGGCGGGCGTTGCCGCCGTAGCGGTCCGTGGCTGGTTGGAGCCGGTTTTTCCCGCCGACCAATTCATACTGCCGTCCCATCTAGCTCCGGGCCTTCCGCATCGGTTTTCAGTAATCCAGGTAATTCTCGCGCGCATGTCCGTCGTATTCATCCCCATGCTGGCGGCCAGCGCTGTCTATTTTGGGGTCGCTGCCTGGCTTCAATTGCCGCAAGCGGGTGCCTTATGGGCCCTCCTTCGGCGACGGGCGGCACCGCTTGCCCGCTGAGTTCTGACCGATCAAACCCAATCACTCAAAAACATCAATGGATCCCCTTGCCCGTCAGCGACAACTGGTCACTCAATATCCACAAAACGAGCTGGCTCGGTTCAGCCTTGGAAAAGCGTTGTTCGATCGGGGCGACTATGCCGAGGCACAAGTCCATCTGGGGGAGGCAATGCAAAGAAAACCGGATTGGATGGTCGTGGAGATACTTTGGGGAAAATGCGCATTGAACCTCGGGTATCGGGAAGCGGCCCGAGCGGCGTTTGTGCGCGCGCTGGATCTGGCCATCGCCCAGCACCATGAAGGACCGCAGCTGGAAATGCAGGAGCTCCTTTCTGAGTTGCAATGACTCCTCTCCGCGGCGAAATCATCGTTTCCCTCGAATCCACGCGCTCGCGCCCGTGGCAATTGGCCGAGGCCCTTCGGAGCCCCTGTAGAGTAGGCGGAGCCGACGGATTGAGTGGCATGAGGCCAATGACCGTCTGGCTCCGCCCCTCATCGA
>CAMDJH010000385.1 GCA_945900455.1 Akkermansia muciniphila | reverse complement strand
GTCCTCTTGCGACCACTCTTTCCCGCAATACCTGTACACGCCGACGAGTGTGGCAGTCCGTCAACACTGTGTCCAGCATTTCCGAATAAAATATAATTATTCCGCCCATCTACCGCTCACAGGGATGCATTGTGCTGAATAGTTACGATATTTCTTTATATGACCTTGGTCAGAACGGCCTAGGGCTAACGCTGGTGACCATTTATGTGACCCCGGGCAATCCCCGGGCGTTGACGATATACAACGGCCTAGCCTACGTAGCCGATGGACAGTCCGGATTGCAGGTGTTGAACTACATCGCGTATGATCAAGGTACTAATCCGCCCTCGATCAGCCTCCAGACGAGCTTTAATGCAGACCTGCCGACGGCTGAGGAAAACCAGTATTTCCGGGTTTCCGCACTGGTTACGGACGACGTGCAGGTCCGGAACGTCGAGTTCTATCTGGATGGTCAGCGGATGCTGACCGACGGTAATTACCCATTTGAAACCCGGCTACTGGCACCGGGCATCACCCCGACGAAATCGACCTTCACCTTGCGAGCCCGGGCGGCAGACACAGGCGGCAACACAACATGGACGCTGCTGCTCACAGTAACTCTGGTCCCCGACGCGACACCGCCGCGCCTCGTCAACAGTTTTCCAAAGTCTGGCACTGTGGCGGGGGCTGTTGAGAGTTTGGTCGCCTACTTCAGTGAGCCGATCGATGCTTCGACGTTTAGTGGTGATGGTTTCTCCGTACGGGGTGCGGGTGCAGATGGTCTGTTGGGGAATTCCGATGATGAGGTGGTGCACGGAACAATTAGCTACCGCGAAGAGCTGCGGGCGGCGTTTCTCACCCTGCCGACGCCGTTGGCACCCGGGGCCTGGGAGGCCAGGGTGGGCCGACAGATCGCTGATCTAGCGGGCAACCATCCAGCCAATGACTTCACGTGGCGTTTCTGGGTGTTGGGTGGAGTAGACAGCGATCAGGACGGCATCCCGGATGCCGCCGAAGCCGCTTTCGGCTACGACCCCGCCAATCCGGATAGCAATGGCAACGGTCTCATCGATGGCGACGAAGACGCGGATGGTGATGGAATCCCCAATGCATGGGAACTTGCGTTTGGCTTGGACCCGCTCAATCCGGATTCCAACGGCAATGGCATTCTGGACGGCGATGAGGATCCGGACCATGACGGCCTGACGACACGACAAGAGTTCAGACTCGGCACGAGTCCAATTCTCGCGGACTCGGATGGTGATGGCTGGAATGACGAGTCCGAGGTCACGGCGGGCACCAATCCGTTGGACTCGAAGTCTCGTCCTTTCATGCAGGTGGTAGCACAACCACCGGTGCGTATTGTACTGCCCGACCTCAGAGACCCAAATTATGCGGTGAATACCACCGTGGCGCTACCGCCGGTGCGCGTCGTGTTGCCAACACTGGGTGACCCTGTATTGCCGGCCAATACCACCGTGGCGCGACCGCCGGCGCGCATCGTGTTGCCAACACTGGGTGACCTTGTATTGCCGGCCAATACCACGGTGGCGCGACCGCCGGTGAGGGTCACAATCAGTCCACAATGAGTGTTATTAGTAACTAAAGGGCGCTCATTTTGATCTGACAAAATCCACAACGGATGAACCTGCTCATGGAAAACGAACCACTATGAAAACAAACTGCAAAACATTCCTGCTTATTCTTATGACCGCGCTGTCGGCTGCGCAGGCGCTGGCCCAGGGTTTCAGCTCCGGTAGTACCGGCGCAGACGGGGCATTGAACGTAACTGTCAACACAACCAACAGTCTGCCGCCCGACGGCATACTGAACTACACCACCATCAATGTTGCGGCGGGCGCGACGCTGCGATTCAAGCGTAACCCACTCAATACCCCTGCCTATCTGTTAGCAACGGATGATGTGACGATCAATGGCACAATTGATGTGTCGGGCGAACCTGGTTCGATCAATCCTCCCGTCGGGGGTAAAGGCGGCCCGGGCGGGTTCGATGGTGGCGCTCCAGGTTTCGACGCGATTGCACCCGGAGCCGGTTACGGCCCGGGCGGCGGCAGAGGCGGCTATTTAGGCGGCACCGGCCTCAACCCCACGAATAATGCGGGGTTAGGCGCCTACTCGACTGCGCCGCCCAGGAGATCTTCAACGAACGATGGATCGACTTACGGCAGTCCTCTCTTGGTTCCGCTTGTCGGCGGGTCCGGCGGTGGGGGCGGCAGTTATGGCACTGGAGGGCAGGCGGGCGTCGGTGGTAGTGGGGGTGGTGGCGCCATCCTGATTGCCTCCAGCAGTCGCATTACCTTTGTTGGTAGCGCTGCACGCATCCTGGCAGAGGGTGGCGGCTCTACTAGCCCTGCTATCCCTACGCCTGGTGGAAGCGGCGGCGCAGTGCGCCTCGTCGCGCCCAGTGTTGTTGGCACTGGTCAAACTATTTCCACTGGGTCCGGGGGGTCAGGGGCTGGGCTGGGCCGCATCCGCGTTGACACTACTGATAGGAGATTATTGCAGCTTACGTTCAATGGCCAATCCAGCGTTGGCGCGTTCATGATGGTTTTCCCCACGCCCATGCCGCGGCTTGATATTCTAGAAGCTGCGGGCACTGTCATCCCTGAGGGCAATGCTGGGCCTGTGCAAATCCAGCTTCCTTTTGGATCGGCAACCAGCCGTACCGTGACGATCCAAGCGCGTGACTTTAATGCAGCCGTGCCGATCAACGTGGTGCTCACGCCAGAAACCGGGTTGCCGCAAGTGTATCCAGTGACCATTGATAATGCCGCCGCCAATCCTGCCACCGTCACGGTACCCGTGACGGTGCCAGTAAACACCGTTGTGACAATCAACGCCTGGACAAAATAGCATTAAGGTCGTTTGGTCAAAATACGCATGCGGCCTCGCGTTAATCGATTTCAAGAGGCCGGCGAGGCGCTCGCAGGTTTGGATCTGAAGGGCGATAATGCAATCGAGATATCGGTTAATGATAAGCCCGTCCGGTGCCCGGTGCCGGCAGATTCAATCTCAGCCCGCAGCAATAACGCCGCGATCAACACGGGCGGGAAGACCGTAAGATTGGTGACCCAACTTCCGTCCCACGACTGCGGAAGGGATAGTCCCCGCCTCAAGCTGGCGAGAGCCACGCGGTTCCGATCGAGCGCGGGAATCCATACCGCACGCCACTCAGGCGAAGGCTCCACACCCCGTAGCAGGCGAGCGAAGGAGTCGAATTGGGTACCGATCGGGCGCAAGTCCTCTTCGATTCTTTGCGTGGGTGGGCCGATCGCCGCGAAGGCATTCAGCTCGTCCAGGACGTACGGGTGGAGTGCCTGAATTTCGTCGAACGTCACCGGAAATCCCTCGGCGCGCAGCCTTGCCAATATCTCGGCGGCAAATCCCCCCCGATCCCTTCGGGTGAAAAAGAAAACGGACACACAACAGACGATTGCCAGGGCCAGTAAGAGTCGGCGGTGACGTGACATTTGGATGGGGACGATCATGACTGCGGAGCCTCAAAAAACCAACGGCTTATCATTTTAATAAAGCCCGAGGGTGACCCCGTAGCGTCAAAATACTCCTGCAGCCTCTCGGTGATATAATGTTTAGCGCAACATTAATAATAGAATTTCAATAATAGGGGTCAGGCCATAGATTGGTTCATTTACTTCTCTACATCCGGTCGGCGATATGAGAGAAGCAAACCATGCCGCGGCAAATGCGAATCGATTTTCCCGGTGCCATCCACCATGTGATGAGCCGCGGGGACCGGCGCGAGAACATTTATCTGGATGATGTGGACCGGCAGGATTTCCTCAAGACTTTGGCCGAGGCGTGCCAGAACACCGATTGGCAGGTGCATGCCTATTGTTTGATGCGCAACCATTTTCACCTGGTGGTCGAGACCCCTAATGCGAATCTGGTCGATGGCATGCATTGGCTGCTGAGCACTTACACGATTCGATTGAATCGCCGTCATGAAACACCGAGGCACGTTTTTAGCGGCCGCTACAAGGCATTGGTGGTGGAGAGCGACGAGGGCGGCTATTTGAAGACAGTCTGCGATTACGTGCATCTCAATCCGGTTCGCGCCCATTTGCTTGGGACGCAAGATCGGCTGCTCAGCTATCCTTGGAGC
>CAMDJH010000384.1 GCA_945900455.1 Akkermansia muciniphila | reverse complement strand
TCCATTGTTGCCATCGCCCACCACGACCGTGAACACGCCATTGTTCGTCGAACGAATCGAAACCTCCGCAGCGGCCGAGGCGGCAGAAGACTCGATTAGAACTCCACCCGGTCCAAAGATCCGAATCCACGGGTATAGCAGACTTCCGCCGACGATCTCTCCCGCCCGCACATTGATCGAATCTCCGACCCCTGCGATCAACGTCCAGACATCCAAGTCGCCGATCGCGATATCGCCCAAATGAATGACGCCGTTTGTCATCGGACCACCTTCGTCACCGGCCGAAACCACGACGGGATCCCCCGTCTTGGCGAGAGTCAAACGATAGCTGCCAGTCTGTCTACCGCCACCGCTTCCATCACTCACTTCAATGGTAAAGGTCCCACTATTTGTGGCACGGAATGCGACTTCGGCCGCCAAAGATGCAGTACGTGTGCTCAAGAGCACTCTTCCGGGTCCGAAGAGGCGCACCAGCGGGTTAAACGGTGTATTTGCATCCGTTTCGCCGACGCGCACAACGATGGCGTCTCCCGTGTTCGCGGTGAAATTCCAAGTGTCGATGGCACCCGCCACCGCAATAGCTCCGGTTTCCATCGAACCGTTTACGAGGGTGCCTTGCGCCCGGCTCCAACCCGAAGCCAGAGCCCACGAAACTGCCAGCGCTGCCAATTGCATGAATGGCCTCCAACTGAATCGTCGAAGACCTGGACGTGGACCGGGATTCAATCGTCGGGGAACCGGACCATTGCCGGCGGCAGTTGCATCGGCAACGGAGGAGCGAATGGCGCCCTCCGCTTGAGCTAACGACCGAGAGCAAGAGAGAACGGTAGCAACGTTTCGTACGCCGTCATTCATTGAGAACATAGGATTGGATCCCTTTCTTTTTGATAGCCAGTCCTCGTAGGAGGAAGTTTCACAAGGGAACGTCATCCTCCAACCCATGGCAATTTCTTTTCGGTGAATTCCCCTGTTGTCTGGCCGGTATTTTCCGGGAAAACTCCGAGCGTGAGTTTGAATCCCTGCGATCTCAACCTTCAAAGTCCTTGATGCATCGGCTCGAATTAGAGCAAATGGCCCACCGCATCGCGCGCCGACACGAGGCACTGCATCGGGCCATCACCCCACTGCCCGGCAGTTTGCCGCGTGACAACTATAAGCCGCTCAACATTCCGGAAGATTGCGATGGCAAGAGTTTGCTCGAAACGCTTTGCCGCATGGTGAAGAGCATGTCGCGCGAATATTGGGAGGCGGAATGTGTGCGCGGCTTGGTCGTGAACCTGAAACACGAGGCAATTTCGGCAGCGCAGGTTGTCCGAGCGGGAGAGCGTTACCGGCACATTTTTCTCAACGTAACCGAGCCGGACGTGAATGGGGCCGTGCAGATCTTGCACGAGGACGAGGCTATGATCGTCGTGAACAAGCCAGCCCCGCTCCCAATGCACGCGGGCGGCAGGTTCTATCAGAACACGCTTCACCATATCCTCAACACAGCGTATCATCCACAAAGACCTCTTCTCGCTCACCGCCTCGACGCCAACACCACCGGTGTGGTGCTCGTGACGCGCACCCGGCATTTCGCTGGACGGCTGCAAACGCAATTCGGGCAAGGAACGGTGGAGAAAACGTATCTCGTCCGCGTGCACGGGCAGCCCGACGCGGATGCCTTCCGCTGCGACGCCCCCATCAGCGTCGAGTCCCAGGAACTCGGTTCGCGTACTGTGGACGAAAAGTTCGGCCGGATGGCATGCACGGAATTCCGCGTTCTCGATCGGCAATCCGACGGCACGACGTTGCTGGAAGCCCGCCCGTTGACCGGTCGCACGAATCAAATTCGTGTGCATCTCTGGCACTTGAGTCTTCCCGTGGTTGGCGACCCGGTTTATCTGCCCGGCAAACAACTCGGGAAAACGCAGACGCTGGGTCTCCGCGATCCACCGCTTTGCCTGCACGCGTGGCGAATCCAGTTCGTGCATCCAATGAGCCAGCAGCGGGCGGAATTTCTCGCGCCGCGACCCGCATGGAGTGTCGCCGCGTCTCCTCTTGATTAGGGGATATCCGCGCTCGGCTGGGACGACAAGACTTGTCAATGCGCAGACTGTCATCCATAGAGGCACTTCTCCGATTCCGCAGCCCACATGAAAAGCCCTTCGGACCGCCGCCGCCGTATGGCTGCCAATCTCGCCCTTGGCATCGCAGCGGCCATGGTCCTGGCGGGTTTGACGGTTCTTGAATCACGCCTTCGGGGAGTGCGTTACCTCCTGTACTGGACCACCTGCTACGTTTTGACCATGTCGGCCCTCCTACTGGCAATCTGGGATGCCCGGATCATGTCAGCGAGAATCGCCCGCGAAGAAGCCGAAATGGAAATGGAGAAGAAGAAGTGACAGGTTCAATTGGGTTCAAAACATGGAACCGCTCACTTTTTTCTCTTTTTCCGGTTCATACTCACACCGGTGCATTTCACGGCGGTGGCTACTCTGTCTACGAAAGCCGTACCCGCGACACGACGCTTGACGGAACATGGGCTGTGAATATCCTGATTCCACTAGCCATAAACCGAAACGGATTCCCTGCATTCGCCCAACGTCCAATCGGCTATTGTGATTCCTTATGTTTGACCTAAGTCGCCGCGACCTTTTGCGCATCGGAGCGCTCAGCGTGCTGGGCTCGGCTGCAGGCGGGACGTGGCGTGCGTTGGGGGCCAAACCGGAGGGCAATGGCAACCAGGCAATTTTCATCATGCTGCAGGGTGGGCCAAGCCACATTGATCTCTGGGATCCGAAACCGCAGGCGGGTCGGGAGATTCGCGGTCCGTTTGATTCCATCCCCACTCCCATTCCGGGCGTGCGCTTTGGCGAGTTGATGAAACACACGGCGCGAATCGCGGACCAGATCACGGTCATCCGCTCGATGTCGCACCAGTTCACGAACCATATCGCGGGCACGTACCTGACGATGACCGGTTCCAACAATCAACCGGATCAAGATCGCGAGGCGCATTCCGATGATTTTCCCGGGCCCGGCGCAATCCTCTCCCAGCAGCACCCGGCCGTTCGTGGGGTGCCGCCGAGTGTGTCGCTGCCAAATTGGTTGAGTATTCCTGGACCGTCCAACCGCATGCCGGGGCAGTATGGCGGATTCCTCGGTTCCATCTACGACCCCTTCGTCATCGAAGGCGATCCGAGCGGCAAGGATTACAACCCGCTTTCGCTCAAGCTGGTTGATGGCATGACGCCCGGCCGGTTGGCGGATCGGATTTCGCTGTTGGGACAATTGGATGAGGCAGCTCACCGGCTGGAAAAACAGCATGGCGAGAAAATGGACGCATTGAGGCAAAGCGCATTTGATTTGATTGTGGATGGACGCGTGCGCCACGCGCTGGACTTGGAGCGCGAACCGGCCGCCAGCCGGGATCGTTACGGGCGCACTCAGATCGGCCAGTCACTGCTGTTGGCGAGGCGGTTGATTGAGGCGGGGGTGCGCTTCGTGAGCTACAACGCGTTCAACCAGCGGTGGGACACACATAGCGCAATTTTGAATACCTACCGCGATATTGTGCCGCCGATGGAGCAGGCGTATGCGGCCCTCGTCGCAGATCTCGGCGAGCGCGGTTTGCTCGACACGACGCTGGTGGTGAATGCGGGTGAATTTGGACGCACTCCGGTTATCAACAAGGAGGCCGGACGCGATCACTGGCCCAATGCCTATAGTGTGGCGCTGGCTGGCGGCACCGTGAAGCGAGGTCTTATTTATGGTGCCAGCGACAACAAAGGCGCAGAGGTAACGGAATCGCCGGTGCATCCCGCGGACGTCCTGGCGACACTTTGGCATCATCTCGGACTTTCGCCGCAAACGACCATTCAAGATCGGCTGGGTCGGCCGCACTGGATTTCCGAAGGCAAAATCATTAGGGCGATCCTGACCTAAAGCATCGAGTGGGACGGACAGACGATTTCGCAGCCATACATCGTGGCCTTCATAACTCAGGAGCTGAGTCCCCGAACGGACGACGTCGTGTTGGAAGTCAGCAGGGGCTCCGGCTATCAAGCTGCGGCGCTGCGGCGCGACTATCCGTGGGACGGCAATTGTGGATTCACCCACGCGGGCCGCCGTCAATGGCGCCCACCGCCGCCGCCTCCATGCC
>CAMDJH010000383.1 GCA_945900455.1 Akkermansia muciniphila | reverse complement strand
CGCCAAACTGGCGGTATTTCTGGAAAAAGAATACGAATCGCGCCAGCGGCACTTCGGCGGCTGGTACCTTGTTCATTTTCTGCCGAAACGCATCGAGGATGCCGGTCGACCGCTCCGATCGGAACCCAAAAGTGAAACCACTCGTCATCGATACGCCGCGAATTTCCAGCAACCGGCAAAACATCGTCAGCCGCATTCCCAGCCGATCCGCGGAACTGCTGAACCCATAGTCGGTCAGCAATATTTCCGGGCTAGCAGGATTCAGCAGATCCCGCAAGCGAACCTGACGCTCGCGCGGCAACACCGCTACCATCTCGAAAAAGGAGGTGCGTGAGCAACAGTGCGCCACCAACGATTCTGCTTCGAGCGGCAACATCCCGGCGGCGACCGGGTCCACGCTTTCGACCAGCGACTTACCATTCATGCGGTATTCATGGAACCAGAAATCGCAAAAGGCGATCTGTGCAGCCTCATCGTCGAATACCAGCGTCCGTCCGTTTAATGGCAACGTCATCTTTTTGGCGATGCGGAGTGGATTGAAATCCAGATCTTGCGTGGCGTTGAGCACTTTTGACTGCATCGCTTTGCCAG
This sequence comes from Akkermansia muciniphila, assembly GCA_945900455.1. GTDB lineage: Bacteria > Verrucomicrobiota > Verrucomicrobiia > Limisphaerales > UBA9464 > SIBK01. Next base: position 3,614 of record CAMDJH010000383.1, on the reverse strand, counting down.
CGGCCCGGATTTCTTGATAGAGCGTCATGGTTCGTGCGAAAATAATTCCAGATGGAGCTTCCGTTGGCGAGTATCTCAGAAATGTGCCGTCCACATCGAAGAAATACGCATGGCGTGAGTCACATTCCAGGCCTTACAAATACTTCCCCAGAATTGGCTGAATCTAGGCGATTCAGGCAATCCAAAGCTGATTATTCCTCAGCCAGCGCCAGCATAGCGCGCCGTGCCATCCGATAAGTTGAACAGCAGTCAACGGGTTGTGATTCGGTAGAAGAACGGGCCGGGGCCGGTGGCTGTCGGGTCCGTAAATTGATTTTCGGGCGGAGTTGCCACGAGGCTCGGTGCCAATGTCGAGAAGGGCCGATCCAATGTGCCCGCGCGGAGAATCGAGTAGTTTTTCCCCGCGACGCTCGACCACTTGACGATCAAGCCTCCGCCCGGGGCTGGCCCAAGATCGGTGGAGGCTTTGAAGACAGAAAGTGGATTGTTCGGGTCCGTGCCCGCGGCCCGTTCCTCGACATCCCGTACGCCGTCACCGTCGCTGTCGGCGGTCGGATCTGTCGGTTTTCCGGTGACGAGAAGATCGACCCTTTCGACGCTGCCACGACTGGCCGCGCCGAAGTTGAATTGGCCGGTAGAGGGCGCCCGGAACGTGGCGGCGGTGCCATCGCATTTGGCGGTTCGCGCATACCCTGTGATCCCCCTGGTCAATGCGAGCGTGTCGGGCGTCTTGGTGAAATTTTGACCACTGACGGAGCGTGTCTCGAAGGGCACGTCGGCGACATAGAACGTCTGGCCGTTGATGTTGACGAGCCTGGCCGTGACATTGGCGGTCTCGGAGTTGCCGGTAACTTGGAAGGTGACGTTGGCTCCTTGCACCGGCAACAAGGACACACGATCAAGAACCCGCCCGTAGAGAATCAGGCCCGGCTCGGGCAGGCCGGAAGGAGCCTGTGCTTGGAGGGCGACAGAGGGCAGCGCCACGGCGAGAGCCAGCAGGAGACTCCGACCGATGAAGAATCGAGGGATCATGTTCCTGCACTGGTTAGTCCAGACTTTGGAAGAAGGGAAGGATTGAAATGACACCTCGCAAACATCGCGGCTCCGACCTGCGCGACCTCCTACACGAGGACGGCGTCCTGGAGGAAGTCGAAGTCCGCGCAGTCAAGCGCGGGCTGGCGCTTAAACTCGCCCGGCTGGCGCAGGAGCAGGAGGTCACCAAGTCGGAGATGGCCAGCCGGATGAAGACCAGCCGCGCCGCCGTGGATCGGCTGCTGGACGCCAACAATCCATCCATCACGCTCACCACGCTTGGAAAGGCGGCGCGGGCGCTGGGGCGCAAGATCAAGATAGAGTTCGTTCTCGCGTAGGTCATGCGTTGAAGGTCAGGGGACGGGTCACTTGGATTCCGCGAGGTTCGCAGCGTCGTCCCCGTCCGGATCCGCATTGGAGCTGATGTTGCTCGTGGCGAATAGGCGCGATCGTTGGCCCCGCTTCCATCCATCCGGAAGTCCTGAGCAGGCTGAATCCAAAGTCCGTGGGGGCGGTGCTCCCGCCCTTTCCGTCGCCGGAGGATGACACCCATGGTGAAATGCTCGACGCACCGAAATGATCGCGGCCCTCGTCGCGTTTCCACGCCCCATCCCTGTGATCCGCGCTGTTGCCAAACTCTTTGGACGGCGTATGATTATTTTGTAATGAGCACGCTGGAAGCAACTGTCGAGGAATTGAAAAGTCTCCCGCCGGCAAAACTGGCGGAAGCGGCGAGCTACATTCACAGGTTGAAAGTGGCGGGCAGCCAGGCGGGCAGGCTCGCGCTAGAACGCGCGTTCGGTTGCCTGACACCATCGGAAGCCGGGGAGATGGAACGCGCCGTCGCAAGCAACTGCGAGAGATGACATCTGGATTGCCGCCCTCGCCTTGGAGCACCAGCTGCCGCTCGCCGCCCGCGATGTTCATTTTGACCGGATCACCGGCTTGCAAGTCCTGAAATGGTGAAGCACGTTGAGGCGGAATAGATTCCGCGCTCCAAATGGCAACGGCGGCCCCGGCGCGCTGGACGGTGAAACCGCTGGCCCTCCAGCTCGCCCAGCTCCTCAAGGAGAATGAGCTCACCAAGGCCGGGATGGCTGTGCGGATGAAAACCAGCCGCGCCGCCGTGGACCGCCTGCTCGACGCTTCGAACACCTCCGTTACGCTTGCCACGCTCGGAAAGGCCGCGCGCGCGCTCGGCCGCACCATCAAGATTGAGCTGGCGCCAAAGTAAGGGGTGATCATACGAGGGGGCCGCATAGGGTAGATGACTGAATGTTTGCACTGGCACTGCGAATTGCGCTCATGGCAGAGCAATGGCCGATGGAAGCCACATGCAGATCGAGCTGGCCTGCCGCCTTTTCGCCTCTAGCTAGTCGACTCTTTCTATGGGCGCGCACTTGGCCAATTTGGACCAGGACGCATTTGGCGTGACCTGCGGGGAGCGCGGCATTACCCGGCAATACGGACTGACGGAGGCGCAGGAAGATCTCGGTCAGGCTCGTCGTCAGTAACACCGCACTCAATTCGGCGGTTGGCGTTGGTGCTGAGTCATGAGACAACGCCGCCATGCAAACGGTGACTTTGTTTGAAGCGCAGAAACATCTCTTGGAACTCGTGCGCGACCTCGCTCGCGGGGCGAACTCCTGATCACCGACGCGGACAAGCCTGTTGCCCGGCTCTCTTCTGTTACCTCGCAAACGTCCTTGCGCCACTTGAAACCACAGTCTGTGGGCGCGGTTCTACAGCCCTTTCCGTCGCCGGAGGACGACACCCTTGGTGAAATGCTCGGCGCACTGAAATGATCGGGGCAGATACCACCTTTCTGGTTCAACTCGAACTCATCGAGTTGCCCGCGCACAAGGCCGCTCACGACCTCCTGCAACGTGCGGCCATTCTCTGGACATCTGGTAGGCACCCGGAGTTGACGGCGCGCACTCAAGAGGGCGATGGCCCTCCGAACAGCGACGCGGTGGGCGATACAATCCCCCTCCTTTGCGCGAAAACCGTTCCGGCTGTTGCCATGCCGACGGTTCGTGTTAGGATGGCTATAGAAAGAACAACTATTATGAGTGTCACCCTCGATTTTGACGAGCAGGCCTTGGCGACCCTGCCCTTCGGGCCGGGCGAACGCGAACGCCACATGCAGATCGAACTGGCCTGCCGCTTCTACGCCTCCGGCTGGTTGACTCTTGCCATGGGCGTGCGCCTGGCCAATTTGGATCACTACGCGTTTGGCGTGGCGCTCGCGGAGCGCGGCATTCCCCGGCAATACGGACTGACGGAGGCGCAGGAAGACCTCGCTCATGCTCGTCGTCAGTAACACCTCGCCCATTTCCAACCTCGCCATTATTGGCAGGCTCGAATTCCTCAAGCGGCGATATGGCCTCGTGCGAATTCCTGTCGCGGTGGCGGATGAACTCGCCGCGTTGAGCCACCCGGCGGGAGCGCAACGCATTAAGCTCACCCTTCCCCGAAAGAATCCCTGCCCCGCATAGAGATTTCTTCGGCTGATTGGGCGTCATGTAGGTTTCCGTCTCTTCGGCGGTGTCGAGGCCACTTGGGCGCTGTGGACTTTATAC
>CAMDJH010000382.1 GCA_945900455.1 Akkermansia muciniphila | reverse complement strand
GGAAGACCAACCCGAAGACCAAACATAATACGAAGAGTTTCCGTAAGCGCTTACTCTCGGCCCGGGGCGGTCGAGAACGCCTCCAGGCGATGATCTTTGCCAAACACCCTCAGCTCTTGGATCTATGAAACTCGAAAGGCGCGTCCTGGCTTCGGAGCACTCGTAAGCCTTTTCACTTGCAGATCTTGAATCTTCATGCCTCTTAGGATGATGCGCTCGGTGTGGAGCTCGTTGAAGTCCCGGATTGGCAATTCCGATGCCAATCCAAGTGCCTTTACGCTAATTGAGCTGCTCGTAACTCTTAGCGTGATCGCGGTCCTTGCCGGAATGCTACTGCCAGCGCTCGCTGATGCCAGAGAGGCTGGCCTCACAACCGTGTGCCGAAACAACATGCGCCAGATCTCGATCGGCACCATCCTGTATGCAGGCGACAACGACGATCGATTGCCCTCACCGGGCGCTGAAGATCGCAATCTTGGTCCGGACTGGGTTTTTGGGGGGCAAAGCGACGCGGAATTGCTGAACCCGAATAGCTGGAAACGTCCGGCATTTGGGTTTCACGCCGAAGCAGGATCGGTATTCAATCACGTCACCGGCCGTCAGCGGTTGCCGTATTCGGAACGTTTCACCAATTCATTTCCGACCTACCGGTGTCCGAGCACCAAAACCCTGGGCGCCGCTCTCAGGGTCAACTTCAGCCTCAATGGATGGGTGGAAGCCGAACGCCACCAGGGAGGGATCGGCCTGGGCAGTGTCCGCAATGCCGCTACGAAAGTCCTCTACGTCAACGAGGATCCGCGAACCATGAAAAATGCGGCATTCCACCCCGAAGGCACTGCAAAGGAGCGGGGCGTTTTTCTCGTCCACAATGGCCGCGTCAATTTCACCTTCATGGATGCTCACGGAGAATCTCTGCGACACAAACGGGTGCGGCAGATCCTCGACCATGCCGCCCTAGCGAATGAGTACTTTGATCCCCTGCATTGAAAACTCTGCTCGATTGTCGGTTATATGCATTCGTTGACTCGGCGTACCTGCACGGACGGTCGCCGGGTCAGATCGCCGAATCCCTTTGTCGCGGAGGCGCAGATCTAATCCAACTCCGCTGCAAAAATTGGACCCCGGATCAGATCCGACCCATTGCCCGTGAACTCAAGTCGATTACCGACCGCTCGGGGGTTCATCTGGTGATCAACGATTTTCCCGGCGTCGCCCGCGATGTCGGGGCTTCTTTCTGTCATCTCGGGCAGGAAGATTTCCTGTCCTCGCAGCACCCTCATCTCGCCGACCTGGGATTGTCGGGCCCGCCGATGCCCTCGGCCGGATTGAGTAGTCATGGCCCGGACGACGCGCGGCGCGCGATGAAAGTCGGCGCGGCCTACGTGGCAGTCGGTCCGGTCTTTCCAACCCCAACCAAACCCGGTCGGCCGGGAGTCACGCTCGACTACGTGAGATGGGCGGCGGCTCATCTGGCGCTGCCATGGTTTGCGATTGGTGGAATCAATCTGGAGAACCTGGATTCGGTGTTGGCAGCGGGCGCGACGCGAGTGTGTGTTGTGTCGGCGATTCTGAACCATGCCGATCCCGCCGCAGCATGTCGGGAATTTCGTCTTCGGCTCGGGTGAACCCGCGGACGTGGATTACTCCGGGCGAGTCGGCTTGACCCGTCCTCGGCACCGGGCGGCCTCCGCGTCAAACACCGCCCGGTCCACCGGAAGCTGCACGGCGAGTCGTTCGTAAATGCGGGATGCAATTTCCCAACGTTCCATTTCCTCGAGTAACTTCGCCGCGGCTTGCCCGGATGTTCGCAGCCAGAATGGATCCAATACTTCACCGGGACGGAGAATTGTTCCGTAGAAGACATCCTGAAAATGTCCGAGAGCCACCTCGTGTTGACCCTGTTTTTGAGCGACGAATCCCAGACCCATACGAGCCTTCGATCGGATCGTCACGCCCGAGTTCGGGGCATCCGCAACTTTTCGGTACGCTTCGAAAGCAGCACCGTAGCTATTGGCGTGTTTCGCCGCCAACGTCAGGTGGCAATCGCCCACGGCACCCCACGCCGCGAGGGCAAGCTCTCCGGTGTTGTCCAACGTCGGCACCTTGGAATAGGCGATGATTGCCTCGCGAAAATTCTGCAACGCGTCCGCAGGCGCGGCGGGGCGTTCGCGTCGCAGCAGATCGCCCATGGCGAAATATCCTTGAGCACGCAAATTGGAAGGACATGACAGATCGCTCAGCAGATTCGTGAGATAGCCGCGGGCGTTGGCAAGGCCAGCGGGCGTGCGTTGATCGAGAGCGGATCGGGCGGCGAGCAGCCGCGCATGCTGCCAATTGGGACGGCCCTGCCAGGATGAATTCGTGAGCACCACGAGATAGGCCACTTCCGCTTTTTGAAATTCCTGCTGCCCATAATAGTGATCCCCGAGCCATAGCTGTGCCAGTAAGGCGTGACTGTTGGTTGGGTATAAGGCCGCAAGCTCTGCAAACATCGCCACGGCATTGGTCAACCGTCCGACCCGTTCGGCAGCCAACGCCCGTTCCACGGCCGCTTGCGGAGCGGATTCGTTGTCCGCAAATCGGGCAAGCCAGTCATTCAGAACGGTCAGCGCCGCATCCCATTCCTCTTCGCGCTGGTAGGAACCTGCCAAGGCCAGTTGAAGAACGGGTCGAAGTGTGGAGGGTCGTCCGGATTCAATCATTTCCTGCTGCAGGATGCTGCGGGCATCCTTTCTGAACTGTTTCTTCTCCAGCGTCTGGGTCACTATAAGGATACCCCGGGGCAGGTCGGAGCCAGTCGGTTCGTTGGTGACCCAACGCCGCAACCAGCTTGATGCCGGCTCCGGGAATCCCGCGTCCGCGGCCGACACCGCTGTCTGGAGCCTCGCCAACTGTTGCAAGTCCGGATCCATCCCGGCAACCTGTGCGTACCCTTCGGCCACTCGTGAATAGTTGGTAAAGGCCAGCGACGACTGGCCGGTAGCCAATTGAACATCCGCAAGCTTGAAGGTCGCCGTCTGCTGATCTCGGGAAGGAGGTAGTTGGCTCGACGCTCGCAGAAATGCGGTGCCCGCGTCCTCGAGGCGGTTCGTACCGCCGCCGGCCCCGTATTCCTCCCAAAAACACCAGCCCCGTCCCAGCCAGCCTGCACCCGTCAGGGGCGATGGCCCACCATTCGTTGCTACCATCTCAAACAAACCCGAGGCCCGGCCAATCTGCACGAGCGCGGGCGCACTCAGCCCGCCGCCGACGTTCGTCATGGTGAGTGCCTGCTGCAGCAGCAGCCGTGCGAATTGAAGTCGCACGCGCGACGCATCCGCATCCAAGGGGTTCTCATTCAGGTAAGCTTCCAAAGTTGCCCGAGCCAAACCAACCTGGCCGAGGTTGATCTGGATCTCTCCGAGCCGCGAGGCCGCTTCGCTCCGAACAACTCCGGGCAGGTCCACCGCAAGATTCTCCCGCCAAACTCGGATCGCCTCGTCATTCTCGCCCAGGGCCGACAAAGCCCGCCCCAGCATCGCCGCCGATTCAGGCCGCCGGACAGCCAGGACATCGTTGGTGGCAAGAGTGCGCAATTGCCTCGCCGTGTCGCGGGCACCCAACCAGTTGCCGGCGTCGCTCCGCGCCGTGAATTGCACCGCCAGTCGCCTCCAGGCATCCGTCGGAAGGCGGACATAGTTGGTGGCCTGCTGGAGGTAAACTTCCGCCGCCGCGTATTCGCGCCGTTCCGCCTCGAGTTCGGACAGCAACAACAATCCCCGCAACAGCACTTCAGGAGGGCGGCCGGCCGCAAGGGCATTGCGGAACACGCCCTTCTCGGCCATGAGCAACTCCCGTGCCCGCGCCGACTTGCCCGCCCGCCGTGCGGTCTCCGCGGAACCCACCGTGGCGATCCCCTTACGGTCTGAATGCGGAAACGCTCCCTCAAAACCTTCGAAGAGTCGCGCTGCCGTCTCCAAATTCCCCCGTTGCAGAGCGAGCTCGCTCTCCGACAACCAAGCCCGTTCCGCCGCTTCCACGATCCGCACTGACTCCGGGAATCTCTCACGATATTCGCGGAACGCATTCATCGCCCGCTCGAAGTTCCCATCCTCCATCGCCCGCGCCGCCGCATGAAATGCAAGCTGCTCCGCCGTCTCCCCCGGCTGCCCCAATGCGGACCCACCCGGCAGAAGACATCCTGCCAGGATCAATCCCAGAATGAGGACAGCGAACCTGATCACGCTAGGAAGGGTCTCCGCCGGCCCGCCAA
>CAMDJH010000381.1 GCA_945900455.1 Akkermansia muciniphila | reverse complement strand
ACCTCAACCGCAAGTGCAAGGGTGATGGTCCGCCGGGGTTCGAGGTCTTCTGGAAAGGCTATAGCCGCTTTTCCGACATGGTCGAAATCATCCGGCTCCAACGGTCCGCCAAACCCAGAAAGCGTTGAGACAAGCTCTGCGGCGATTTTAAGGGGCAAGCGCAGTGCTAACTCGCACCACGACTTCGCCTTGTTCCGTGAACTTTACCGCGTTTCCCGCAAGATTCATGAGCACTTGACGCAAGCGTTGAGCATCCCCTTTCACTTTGATCGGAACATCGTGGTGGATGATGGCCGCAAGGCTGATCTTTTTTTTCAGATCGTGATGCGCGACGACTTCGAGCACGGCATCCGTAAGCGACCGGATGGAGAAATCCTCGGAAACGATGGCAAGTTTACCGGCTTCAATCTTGGAAAAGTCGAGCACGTCATCAATGACGTAAAGCAGCGCATTGGCGCTCTGCGCGACCGCTTCGGCGAATTCCTTTTGACGGGAGTTGAGATTCGTCTTGAGCAGCAATTCTGTCATGCCAAGCACGCCGTTCATGGGCGTGCGGATCTCGTGGCTCATGGTGGCGAGGAAATCGCTCTTGGCCCGATTGGCCTCCTCCGCCGCTTCCTTGGCTTTAACCAGTTCGACGGCGATACGCTTGCTTTCCGTGATATCCGAGGCGACACCGAGATAGCCAACCACCGTGCCGTTTTCGTCAAACAAAGCCGTGATGGACAATAGTACCGGGAATCGGTGTCCGTCCTTACGGATGTAGGTCCACTCGCGGTCATCCGGCTTTCCCAACGCTACCTTGGCAATAAACGTGTCGAATCCCGGCTCGACCTTGCGGCCCAATTCCCGCGTGAGTTCGGAGGCTCGGGCTACCACCTCGCCCACGTCATGGATGATGGCGGGCGTGACCTTGCCAACGACTTCTTCGCTGGTGTAGCCCAGCATGCGTTCCGCGGCGGAATTGAAGGTCTGAATGATTCCGTCCGGTGCGGTCGAGATGATGGAGTAATTCGCGCCCTCGAGGATGGCATGATGGAGCGTGCTCGTTTCGTGCAAGGCGTCTTCCGTCTCGCGGCGTGCAATGAATTCGCCAATCTGATTTCCGACGGCGGAGACCGTTTGTAACAATGAACCATCGGGATCTTCGATGGTGCGGCTAAAGAATTCCAGCACTCCCCAGACATTGCCGCGCACAAACACCGGAAAAGCAAATCCAGCGCGCAGTCCGGTCCTTTCGGCAGTTTCTTGGCGGGAAAAACTGGCATCCTGGCTCAGGTCTTGAATCCACATCGGCTCGCCCGTCACCCAGGTCCGTCCGGGCAACCCCATTTCGCGCCCGAACTCCACGGTGCGGCTGACATTGACAAACTCCGCCACGTTGCCCGCCGTTGTATGCCAGGCTCCGAAGAAACGAAGTCGCTCACCTGTGGTGCGCCAAGCCTGGCCTACCTGCCAGCCGAGTTTTTCACAGATTGCCTGGATAATTAGAGGCAACGCATTCGTGATCTCTTTGGCCTCGGCTAGCACGCGCGAGACCTCAAACTGGATGGCGAGTCGTTGCTGCCCTGCCCGGCGCGCGGTGATATCGGTCTCAATGGCCATGAAGTTCGTGAGGTTACCCTGGTCGTCACGAATCGGTTGCACTTCGACGGACACCCAATAGCTGCGGCCATCCTTGCCGTAATTCAGGATGTCCTCCCTGAACGACCCGGTTTCGCGGATTCGTTCTCCCATGCGCCGTACGGTTTCCGAATCCGTGCCCCGGCCCTGCAGAATCGAACCCGGTTTCTTGCCCAGCATTTCCGCGAGCGTGTAGCCGGTGAGGCGGGTGAACCCGTCGTTCACCCAGACTGTCACGCCTGCGGCATCCGTAAGTACCACGGCGTTGTTCGTGCGCGCCGCGATAAGCGCAAGCTTGCGGGTCTCGGCCTCCTGTTGGCGGAGTCTCTCATTCAGCGCCCGAAGTTCCGTGCGTTGGACGGTCAGCTTCGCGGCCAGCTTCTTTGCGTCGGCCAAAGCCACCTTGCTCGCCTGAAAAAGCTGGAGCATGTCCACCACCGGGTCGTGGATGGCGAAATCTTCAAAGCTCAACCCGCGCTCGGCAATCTCGGAGGTGTCGGTAAACCACGGTGAGCCGAGGAACAAGAGCGTCTCTTCACCGGGAAGAAGAATGAATTCGCCACGCAACTGGAGCTTCGTCGCCCGATGCTCCAATAGGAAAAAGCGGAGGATGTTTTGCAGCACCCACTCCAGCGTGATCCGTCCCTCGGGTCGGATAGACTGGAAAATCTGATCCAGGTCGGCGGAAGGTTGAACATCCGGGCAAATACGCCGCAAGGTCGAACCGGCCTCAATCAGTTTCAGCGTTCGGTCCAGCGCGAGGTGAAACGGAAAGGCCGCGCGGAATTGCTCCGGCGGCAGACCGATGGGCGGAGAAACTGGCTGGCCGGGCTGGCTCATGCGGCCGGGGCGGGTGTCCACGACACGTCAAAAACATCATGGTCTGCGCCCTGGTCTTTGGCTTCCGCCTGCCGAATCGTGACCGGGGTGCTAAACATTTTGCCCAACCCCTGCATCAACCCGACCACGAAGGGTGCGAGCCCCGGCCGGTGCGAAAAGTAATGGAGTTTCAACGATTGTTCGGTGAAATCACTGCACTCAAATCGCGGTGGTCGAAGCTTGGGGAAAATCATCGCGACGCGCGAATGGAAATTGGGCAGGTTGCGCAGAAAATCCGGCAGGGTCTTGCCGGCCGCGCTCATCAGTCCGCCGTAACCTTCCTGGGCGGTGTGCAGGACCCAATGTTCACCGAAGCCGATAAGGATTTGTTCGGCCGGAACGTTGAGCACCGCACTGGCCGCGCCGACGAGATTATAGGTAATGTCGTCCGAATAACTTTCGTTGCTCATGAAGACCTCCACGTCCACCCCGGCTTTGGCTTTGATTTGTTCCCACACGGACTCGCCGTGATGCATGACGACCATGTCCTCAACCGCTTTATTTACCATTCCATACATAACTTCAAAACCATGCACCGTGTTTCCTGCGCTGGCCATCTCGAATAGTAGATGACGTTCCAAGTTTATCGTGAGTGTTGGTGCAAGGAAGCTCCCGTGAGCAGGTTGTGGAGGTTGTTCCATGCAAAGACGGCAATCACCACGAGCAGCAACAGCCATTGAATCGCACCCGCGATCCAAACCCCGACCGGCAGCGCCGAGTTCTGACGCCAACGCAACACAATCCAGGTCGAGCTGAGAACGCCGATGGCGAACATCACCATGCCCGGATAGAAAACCACCGACACGACTTCCCGCAGCAGCACTGGAAATCCACCCGCGTTGCGCCAGAACTCGGGTGTCTCGCGCAGCACGGCCGAAATCAGCAGCACACTCCCCGCCATCAGGTTCAGCCCGGACCCTACCGCAAACGGGGTAGCGTGACGTGATTCGCAGGGCTTGTTCACGCAAGCTCATTTCTTGGAGAGATTCTCGGCGGATGTCGCAGCCAAGATCTCGCCGCTGTAGTTGGTGAATTCAACGGTGCCGCGACATTCCATCTTCCGGGGAAAAACCATCTTGCCGCATACCTTCAGCGAGTCGCATCGAATCAGCGACGGTGCTCCGTGCGGAAATGCCGCCTCGAAATCCGCGAGCAGCTTATAGTGCTTGGGGTCCAACTCAATGACCGGTGGTTGGCCCCGGCGGGATTCGTCCAGCACGAGTTGATAGTCGCTCGTTAGTCGATAGGCGTCTGAACGCAGCGCCAGGAGATCGCCGGTCGTCTTCACCGGCGCAAACCGGCTGCGCGGCACGACCACCGCCCCCGCATTCTCGAAACATTCGATAGCCGCGCCCATCGCACTCTCGATCTGAATGACCTTGGGCGAGTTTGCATCGCGGGGATCAACCGTCTTCGTATTGGTGATAAGCGCCAGAGGCAATATTCCACCCCGCTGGTCGAGCTCCGCCTTCAAGTGGTCGAGGCGGATCCAGAGATTGTTCGTGTTGAAAAAGCGATGCCGGTCGATGTTCTGGAACGTCGCCTCGTCCGCCGCGGGGCATTGCGCCGCCTCGCGCAACAGCAATCGTTTGTCGCCACGTCGCCGTGCCAGATGGCCGCCCTTGCGATCTGCCGCCGTGCGCAGGGCGACCTCCATGAGAAATGAACAGCCGGATTCTGCGAAGTGATTCAGCAAACGCATATCAACCGTCGCACCGAGGTTGTCGGAGTTGGAGACGAACAGGAAACGGATT
>CAMDJH010000380.1 GCA_945900455.1 Akkermansia muciniphila | reverse complement strand
AATACTTCCGCACCTTGTCGTGCATCTTGAGCGCGGTGGCCTTGTCGATGGACACCACCATCGCCTTGCCGACGAAGCCGCGCCCGAGGAAATGCCGCACGATGTCCTGGGCCACCGTCTCCAGTCGGTCGTCGCGCGTGAGGATGTGGTATTGCCGGCTCAACTCCCGTTCGAGCTTCGCTTCCTGTTCGGGGTCGAGTTCCGCCGCCTCGATGAGGTTGTAGATGTCCTCGTTCAGGTCCGGGTTCACGAGCTGCAACTCCGGCGTGCGGTTCTCGTAGAAGAGCGGCACGGTCGCGCCGTCCTCGACGGATTGCTGGAAGTCGTAGATGGAAACGTAATCGCCGAACACGTCCTTGGTCCGTTCCTCGCCGGCGATGAGCGGTGTGCCGGTGAAGGCGAGGAACAGCGCCTTGGGCAACGCCGCCCGCATGTTCAACGCCAGCGTGTCGTATTGGCTGCGGTGCGCCTCGTCCGTGAGCACAATCACGTCTGGCCGGTCGCAGAGCAGCTCCGGCGTCTGGAATTTGTGGATGAGTGTGAAGACGTAGCGATGATTCCCGCGCAGCAACTCCCGCAGATGCGCGCCGCTCGCGGCGTGGCACTGGTCGCCCTCGGCTTCGCTCACCGCGCCCGTGGCCTTGAACGTCTTGGCAATCTGGTCGTCCAGCTCCACGCGGTCGGTCACGACCACGAACGTCCAGTTGCCTGCCACCTTGCGCAGCACCTTTTGCGCGAAGAACACCATCGAGAAACTCTTGCCGCTGCCCTGCGTCTGCCAGAACACGCCGCCGCGACCGTGGCCCAGCTTGCGCGCGGTGAGCATCGAGGCGATGGCGTTGTTCACGCCGAGGAACTGGTGATTCTGGCCGATGATTTTCACCAGCCCGGCCTTGTGCTCGGAGAACAGCGTGAAATTCTCCACCAAGTCGAGCAGGCGCGCCCGGTCGCACGTCCCGCGCAGCATCACCTCCAGCGACACCCGGCGCGGCTCGTCCTCGCGCTCGATGCGTTTCCACTCGAAGAACCGCTCCCAATCCGCCGTGAGCGAGCCGACGCGGCTGTCCGTGCCGTTTGAGGCGATGAGCAGCGCGTTGAACCAAAAGAGCTGCGGAATTTCCGCCTTGTAGTGCGTCAGGTTCTCGTCGAACGCCGCGCGCGCGGGCACGCCGGGCTTCTTCAACTCGATGACCACCAGCGGCAGGCCGTTGACGAAGCACACTAAATCCGGCCGGCAGGTGTAGAGCGCGCCCGTGACGCTGAACTGGCTGACCAGCAGGAAATCATTGTTCGCCGGCTGCTCCCAATCAATCACCTGCACCCGGACAGTGGTCTGTCCTCCCTTGGTAGGGCGTGCTGTCCCCAGCGCGCCGTGATTGCCCGTGCGGCTCGCACCCTCTCCGCCTCGACCGGGGAGAGGGCCGGGGTGAGGTGTCGATTCCGCATCCATCACAGAAACGGGGATGCCTTCTTTCAACAACCGATACACCTCGCGGTTCGCCGCTTCCAGGCTCATGGCCGAACGGTCGCGGGTCAATTCATCCACGGCGGCGGTGATGGCCTCGGGCGGCAACGCGGGATTGAGCCGCTCCAACGCCGCGCGCAACCGGGACACCAACACCACCTCGCCCTTCGTCTCGCGCAGCAACGTGCCGGTCGCGCCGAAATTTTCCTCCAACGCCGACACCGTCTGCCAGCCAAGCTCCGCGAACAACCCGATGGCGGGCTGCTCGACAAGCTGGTCTTCGGTGTAGGCGTGGGCGCTCATTTCAAAACATAACGTCCGGTCTTCAACGTGCCGACGCGCTTGACCAAGCCCGCTTTCACCAGCGGACGCAGCAAGTCCATCGCGCCCTGCTTGGACACTTTCAGCGCCGCCCAAAGTTCGGAGGGTGTCATGCCGCCGCTTTTGCCGAGCAACTTCAGCAACTGCTCCTGGCGCGGACGCAGAATCACCTTCTCCCGCGCAGCCGAAATCGAGAGTTGCCCCATCCGCGCCCACACCCGCTCTAGCGTTTGCCGCAGGCCCTCGGCGCAATACTCCAGCCACGAAGTCAGGTCGTCACCCTCGCGCCGCACCGCATCCAAGGCCGCGTAATAGCGCGGACGGTCTTCCCAGTAGAATTCGTCCACCGCGAAGATGTGATGCGAATCAAACCCGCGCCGGTAAAGCTCCCACAACGCCAGCGCCCGACCCGCGCGCCCGTTGCCGTCGGCGAACGGATGAATCGTCTCAAAGCGATGATGCACGATGGCCGAACTCAGCACCGGCGAGAGGACCGGCGCTTCCTTGTTCCACCATTCCAGCAACTCAAACATCAGGCCCGACACATCCTCCGGCGGTGGCGGCACGAACTGGCCCACGCGCACCCGCATCGTCCGATAGCGGCCCGCCTCGCCTTGGTCCATCACCTCGCCGGCGATGATCGCGTGCAGCCGGAAAATGTCCTCATGCGTCAACCGCTTCTTCGCCGCCTGCTTCTCGACATGCCGCAGCGCCGCGAAGTAATTCAGCACCTCGCGCCGTGCCCGCACCGGTGCTGCCACGGCCGTTCCCTCCTCCAAGGCGCGAACTTCCTCCAGCGTCAGCGGATTGCCCTCGATGGCGGTCGAACTGTGCGTGTTCCGCGCCCGCGTGTCCTTTTGCAGCGCAGGAATCCACGGCACTTGCACCGCTGCCCCCTGGATGCGCTCGCGCAAGGCGGCGATGCTTTCCACCCGCCCCAGCAGCGCTGGGGTGATGGTGAATTGCGGCTGATAGCTCATGTCGGGCAGTCTGCTTATGGGTCAATCCTGGGTCAAGTATCAGTCCAGTATTGGTCAAGCTGCTGTGTCCGCCTCCAGGCTCATGGCCGAACGGTCGCGGGTCAATTCATCCACGGCGGCGGTGATGGCCTCCGGCGGCAGCGTGGGATTCAGTCGCTCCAACGCCGCGCGCAACCGGGACACCAACACCACCTCGCCCTTCGTCTCGCGCAGCAACGTGCCGGTCGCACCGAAGGTTTCCTCCAACGCCGACACCGTCTGCCAGCCAAGCTCCGTGAACAACCCGATGGCGGGCTGCTCGACAAGCTGGTCTTCGGTGTAGGCGTGGGCGCTCATGTTCCGGCAATTGACCAATCCAGCGAAAACCCAACGCTTGATTTGCCCCGGTTCGTGTCAAAAGAAAACCCTTTGAAACTCAGGGTTTCGCGCTGTTTTGACCGCTTTTGACGCGCGTTGCTTTTGACAAAGCGGGAGGGATTCGGGGTCATTTTGTCCAAAGGTAAACCGTGCCGCGCTTCACGCCTTGGTTGCCAATCTCCTTCGCCTGAACCAACTCAGCCAGCTCCCTGCGAATCTTCCGCCGGGGAATCTCTTTCCCAACCCGCCCGTGAATCTCGCTGATGCTCGCCTTCCGGTAAATCTCCAGGTCGCGCAGAATCAGTTCCCGCAGCCGATGCCGCTCGATGCCCTTGAGCGTCGTCTCGCCCTGAAACTCCAGCGTCCGCAAAACCTCCGGCTCGACGAAATACTCCGTCGCCTTCGTTTTGCCGCGCGAGTTCACCACACCCAAATCCTTCAATCGGCCAACCCAAAGCTTCAAGTCTTCCGCGCGTGACAGCTCCAGCGTTTTCACCAGTTCAATCGCCGTCAGCGCCTCATGTTGCGCCAGAAAACCGAGCGTGATGAGTTCCTTTTGGCTCAACTGCAACGTCTGGTCCGCCTTCACCATTAAATCCACGATGGCCGTCCGCGCGATTTGCTTCCGCACCGTCACCACCACGCGATCATCGCCCTGCTGCACTTCCGGGATGGGCCGCCCGCTGGTCAGCAGCACCTCATACATCCGGTCGAAGCCGCTGCCTTCGCCCTCCATCAGCCTCAAATCGTAAAACACCTTCGCAAGATGCGGATTCCGTTTGCTCGAAGTATGCAGAATGTTGCGCGGCGTCACCCCGATGGGCAGCAAGCCTGGATTGTGAGCTTCCAACCGGTCGGGATGCAGGTTCAGAAAGATGTCCCCGCGTTGCGTGTAGGGCCGGTGCGCCAGCGCGTTCGCCAGCAACTCGCGCACGACCACCTCGTCGTAATGCGGGACGGACTTGCGGAACAAACCGTCCGGCAACTCGTAGAACTCCTTCCAGTCCGGCACTTCGCGCCACACCGCCTCAATCAACTCCAGCGGGTTCAGGCTGTAATCGTTCCAAACCTGTTTCCGCACCTTGCGCCCGCGTTCGTCGTATTTGATGCACTGGATTTCCGGGGCGTAAAGCAGCGCCGCCCGGTCTTCGCGCCG
>CAMDJH010000379.1 GCA_945900455.1 Akkermansia muciniphila | reverse complement strand
TCCGATAACATCCCCTCGGAATTCGCTCAAAAGCTGCGCCAAGTCGTCTTCCGTCACCGTTTTAAGCCGCTTTGACCCTAACCGGAGAATTCCGCGGTCTCAAAAACCGCCCCCAACCGTCCTGTCCTTCCTTATCCGCGGATTTGGGTGCTGACGGGTCGGTTGTGCTTCCCGGCCGCGGGTGTACGCTACGCTGCGCTATGAATCCCCCGAGTTTCCGTCCCCGCCCTTCCCAATGTTGGTCCTGGCTGCCCGTAACGGCGCTCACCTTGTTGATAATTGTCGTGACCTGCCCGGTCTCTGCGAGGGCAGACATATTCGAACGGTTGGGCCTCAAGAAACCCAAGGCCGCCGACTCCACCGCCGGGGTCTCGGGCAGCGTACTCAGCGAGGGGCAGATGGTGGGAGGGCTTCGGGAGGCGTTGGGCAAAGGCGTGAAACAGGCGATCGCCAACCTCGGCCGGACGGACGGATTTCTCACAAACCTTTCGGTGAAGATCCTCATGCCTGAGAAACTCCAAACGGCCGAGCGCACGCTGCGTACGCTCGGTCAGGACAAGCTCGTGGACGATTTTGTTGGGTCGATGAACCGGGCGGCGGAGCGAGCGGTGCCCGAGGCGACGGCGGTGTTTGGCGACGCGATCCGGCAGATGACTATCACCGACGCTCAGACGATTCTCACCGGCCCCCCCGATGCGGCCACACAATTCTTCGCTCGGACAACACGGACGAACCTCGCGCAACGATTCCTCCCGCTCGTAAAGAAGGCAACCGATGAGGTCGGCGTCACCGCGTCGTATAAGAATATGACCAGTCGACTCTCCGCGGCGGACTCACTCGGCGGGGGACTCTTTGGCGGCCTCCGGAATAAGGTCATTGATGACCGAGCTCTGGATCTGGACAACTATGTGAATGAGCGCGCGCTCGACGGCCTTTTGAAAATGGTGGCCGACGAGGAGAAGCGCATCCGGGAGAACCCCGCGGCCCGGACCACCGAGCTGTTGCAGAAAGTGTTCGGCTCGCTTGGTCGGTAGAGTAGGGAAGATCAGGGTTTGTTTCCTCCCGGCACGATCCGGCCGTGGACTTCGCGGGTCAGCGCTTCGATGCGCTCGCTCATCTTCTTTTCAGAATGGAACCGTTTACGTTAGTGAAACTTCGGCGATCGACCGGTGCGATTGACACGGAAAAAAGAAAGAGGCCGCTCAGCGCGGCCTCTTTCGTGAAGGTTAATGGATAGAGCGAATTACGGTCGGCTCGCTCGGTAGTAGAGCTGGGTTCCGGCCGCAGTATTCACCGTGTATGGGCTGGTTGCACCCGCCACTGGCGTCCACGGGCCGTTTACATTCGGCGAGGATACCAAGACATCGGTGTAGGTTACCTTGAGCGCGGTACCGTCCCGGGCGATTGCAACCGTCGGCGGCGTTGTGACGATCGTACCGGAGGTGATGCGGATGTTATCGAACGCAAAGATCTCGTTCCACCAAGTGCTCAGTGATCGAACCTCGACGACAAGGTCGGTCGCACCGGCTGGAATATCATAGGTAATATCTTTGAATTCCAATCCCAACCTGGTCGGCTTTTCGGGACGAGTGGTCGCGTCGTCCACGTATTTTTTATCTGCGGCAGGTGGGGTGAAAAAGATCAGCCGTTCGAATTCATTCGGGCCATTACCGTCGGTATCGATAACCACTTCGAGGTAGTCCGCGGCGCCGCGAGTGCCGCTGCTCACCTCGAAATCCAGGAAAGTTCCTGCACAGGCGATGGTCAGTTTAACGTTCGTTTTTCCACGGACATTGATGGGCTTAAGAAGGGTGAGGCTCCGGTCGGTCTGATCAGGAACCGTCCACTTGTTCATTCCGGCACCACCAAAGAACCGACTGCCGCTTTGGCCCGTGAATGGGCCGCCACCGAAGACGGTTCCCGCCGGGGTGTCGTTGGTACTGTTCATCAGCATGATGAGGGGGCGTACGATGGGCGGGTCTTCTCCCACCGCGGTAAAGCTGGCGACAATGACAGGATTGGCGGGAAGCTGATCCCCCATGAGTTGGTAGGTGAACGAACCGGTTGCGATATCGAATTCTCCCGTCTTGCCCCCAGTAGCGGGATGTCCAGGAGATTCAATCTTTCCTTTGCCAGCTTCGAGTGCCATGGCAGTGCCGATGCTGCTGACCAGCACATCATCCGCGTCCGTCGAGTTGATTACCAGCATAGGAAATCCCGCCCGGCCTCCACGGGCGCCGCCGCCGGCATGGATAAGCATGTCGCCTTGGGAGGTGATTTGCTCTTCAACCACCGCAGTATCGTCAGCCACTAAAGTATGGCCAGCGGCTGTCAGACGGGCACCCAGGACACCAAGTGCATCAACGCCCGCTCCGGTGACCACAATTTTGGCGTTCGCTTTATTGTTCAACAGCCATTTGATGGACGAATCGAAGAGATCCAGCAACGCCGTACTTGCCTCGGCCTCGGTAATCGCCAAATCCCACGCCATCACCATGCGGCGGGCACCGGTGGGAGCGGGTACCCCGGCGTAGGAGACTTCGTTATTGTGTGCCCAATAGATGGGACCCAACTGGCCTGCATCCAACCCTTCGGAACGGATCCGGGCGACTTCATAGACGTCTCGACCCACGGTGGTGTAGCGTTGCGGATTCGCCGCTTCACCGTCGGTCTCGAAGTCTTCGCGGTAGAGGAGCTCCTGAGCGGTTGAGGTCAGGGCTCCGAGAGATGTCAGCGCGCACACGGCCAGCACGCTTGCATGACGTAACATCGGATACTTGGTCTTGCACATAGGATTTTAGGGTTATTGCTTGGCCACGAGCGCCCGAGCGCCCTGGCACGGATTGAGGTGTAGGGGGATTCACTACCGCGAGTCTGCCCCCGATGGCAATGGGAATCTTTGGCCGAAGAGTTTTGCAACCTGGATCACACGCGCCAATGGCCCAGTCGGTGCCGCGCCTGCAAACGGCGCACGAGATTGAACGGTTTGCGCCGCAGTCCTTCTTGTCCCAACTCAATGGCGTGTTGCGTAGCATCCAGCACGCGTTCGCTGGAGCGGCCATCGCGGTACGGATGAATCTGTTGCGAATAGTGCTCGATGGCCTGCATCAATCCCGCAGGACGCGTCAGGGCGTGTTCCAATGCCGGGTGAACCTGGTCAAGTTGATCCACGTTCAGCAAGTGCGGACCGGGTTTGCGATTACGAAACGTGACGACGGGCTTGCGCATCACCAGAAACTCGGGCACGACCGAAGAAGTGTCCGACAGCAACACCTCGGCTTGTGTATATAAAGATAGGATATCGTCGTTCATGACGAAGCGTAGATTCGGCCCCTGCAACGCCTGATAACTCGCAATCACTTCCGGTGCCATCATGGGATGCAAGGTTACCAACCATTGCCACGGACCGATGGCCGCCAACCGGGCGATCGTATCGCGCAGGGCGCGCGCCGAGCTGATGCTTTCAGTGAAGGTGGATGCGTACATCACGACCGGGCGCGTGGATCGAACTGGCGCGTTGCGATTCGTTGCGTACGGACCCGAGAACAACGGATCGACTTTTGGCCAGCCGGTTTCGACGACCCGGAAATGCCCGTGGTGGCGCGCGAGTTCCCTGAACGGTCCGGTGGTGTCCGGCCCTTGTGTGCAATATAGATCGAAGGAGCCGCGAATCCGGAAATGTCCCCGCGACTCGCTCCGCTTTCCGACGCTAAAGCCGTGAAACACCTCGACTTTCAGGCCGGGAAAATAGTGCGGCACCCAATTGCCGGGCACGAACACCGCCTCGGGTTGCCAGTCGCTCACTTCGCGCACGGTATGGAGTCGCCGTTCGTCCGCGCGTAAGTACGTGGAGTCCTTTTCGTGCTCAAAAAACCAAGCGGCTTCACCGCCGCGGGCGCGAATCGCCTGCTGCAGCGGTCGGAGGACTGCCAACGAATACAGCTTGGAAACAAAAAAAAGATATCGAGTCACGGTAACTCGCTTTCACTCTATGTTTTTTGAATTCCAGACTCAAGACTGCTGGCATTGCATCGAGACGATTTGTCGAATCGGAAATAGCGCCACACCGGCAGGCCCTTGCCGGTGGCTATCAATCTTTGCGAAAGTTCGCGCGAATTTGGAGTGCGCCGGCAGAGCGCTCACCCTTCCCCGAAAGAATCCCTGCCCCGCATAGAGATTTCTTCGGCTGATTGGGCGTCATGTAGGTTTCCGTCTCTTCGGCGGTGTCGAGGCCACTTGGGCGCTGTGGACTTTATACCAGACCATCGCCTGTAACTCCCTTAA
>CAMDJH010000378.1 GCA_945900455.1 Akkermansia muciniphila | reverse complement strand
AACGGCTACTGGCAGCAGTTATTCCCACACGCGCAGTTCTCCGTCCAGCCTTCTGGCTGACCACAATCTCTTCGCAATCTCAGCGCATTTTTTATCTCATCTTACTGTCACTCGAGAAAACCACCCTTTCCGTGAGATGCACCCGGCGCACGCGATCGTCTTTCACTCTCTTTTTCATTCATCCCATGCCACGGGTTCGGAGTACTGTGCCGAGGTGTCGCGCGACTACGTCCTGCAGCCCTTTCAGCCACCGGCCGAGCTGCGGATCGACTATCAGCGGGAGCTAAACGCTCAGCAATTCGCCGCTGTGTCGGCCCCGGTCGGCCCGGCGCTCGTGCTTGCCGGGGCCGGGGCCGGAAAAACTCGCACACTCATCTACCGCGTGGCCTGGCTCCTGGAGCATGGGGTTCCGGCCGATCGTATCCTGCTTCTCACCTTCACAAACAAGGCAGCCCGGGAAATGATGCAACGGGTTGGCGAGTTGCTCGGGGGAGATCTGTCCCGCCTGTGGGGCGGCACATTTCATAGCGTCGGGATGCGGATTTTGCGCCGGCATGCGGACCGGTTGGGATATCGCGCGGACTTCACAATCGCTGACCGTGAGGATTCGAAGGACCTACTCGCGGCATGCATTGTCGACGCCGGGATTGACGTCAAGGAATCACGCTTTCCGAAGCCCGAAGCTCTTTCGGAAATGCTGTCGCTAGCCGCCAACAAGCAACGGACCATTCCGCAGATGCTGGCCTCCAACTACCCGTCGTTCCTATCCATTGAAGAGCAGATTGTGGAGGTTGCCAGCCGCTACCGGGAACGAAAGCGGACGACGGGCGCAATGGATTTCGACGACCTGATTTGCCTTTGGGTTCGGTTGCTGCGGGAGCATGCAGATATCCGGGAAATGTATCAGCGGCGGTTCCAGCACGTGCTGGTGGACGAATATCAAGACACGAACCAACTTCAGTCCGATTTGATTGATCTCGTCGCGGGCGCAAATCACAACGTCATGGCGGTCGGGGACGATTCGCAGAGCATCTATTCGTGGCGGGGCGCAAATTTCGCCAACATCCTTGAATTCCCCAAGCGGCATCCCACAGCACGGGTTTACAAGATCGAAACCAATTACCGTAGCACCCCCGAGATCTTGTCGCTGGCAAATGCCGTCATCGCCGCCAACACCCGGCAGTTCCCAAAGCAACTGCAAGCGGCAAGGAAGCCCGGCACCAAGCCCGTGCTAGCCGTATGCGGCGAAGCATCGGAACAGGCCGTTTTCGTGGCCCAACGCGCTCTGGAACTGCGTGACGAGGGAGTAAGCCTGAACCACATGGCCGTACTCTACCGCTCTCATTTTCACGCGCTGGAACTGCAACTCGAACTTACCCGTCGGAACATTCCGTTCAGCATCACAAGCGGTATCCGCTTCTTCGAACAGGCCCACATCAAAGACGTCGCCGCCTATCTCAAATTCGTGACCAACCCGGCAGATGAACTCGCCTTCAAGCGACTGGCCAAGATGCTTCCGGGGATTGGAGGACGGGGCGCCGACAAACTGTGGAATGAATTCCGGAACCTCTGCCCGACACCGCCGCCGCCAGCCGATCCGGCACCCATGACCGAACATTCCGACAATGACGGAGTTTCGGAAACCGCCACCGCCCCGCCCCCTCGAGATCCCGTGGCCCCACTCCTCGTGCGCATCGCCCCCAAGGTGCCGAAGAAAGCGTCCGTCGGGTGGGCTCAGTTTACCGCCACGATTTCGCAATGTGAAGATCCCGGCACCCGAAATGACCCCGCTGCTTTAATCCGACGGGTGGTGGAGGCCGAGATTTCCGCCTATATCGAGGCAACGTACGAGAACTCCCGCAATCGTCTGGACGACCTTGATCAACTCGCCAGCTATGCGCGGCAATTCACGACAACCGTCGAGTTCCTCACCCAGCTTGCTCTGCTCAGCAATGCGGAAACAGAATCAAAGGCCAGCACCGAGGAGGAAGAGCGGTTGAAATTATCCACGGTGCACCAGGCCAAAGGGCTCGAATTCGACGTCGTTTTCGTGATCATGCTCTGCGAGGGAATGTTCCCCTCCGGACGCTCCCTCGATTCAATCGAGGGCGAAGAGGAGGAGCGGCGGTTATTCTATGTCGCCGTAACGCGGGCCAAGAACGAACTTTACCTGAGCTATCCCCTCCTCCGATTTGCGGGGGGCGGCGGAAATGGGATGCAACTCGGATCACGATTCCTGGAGGAATTGCCCAGGGATGTCTATGAAGAATGGAATCTCCGTCCGGCCTGGGACACCGCACCGAACTCAGGGTCGAACCGCGCAGCCAGCCCGCCAAGCCCTGGATCGGATGAGGATGAGCCGGAACCATTTTGACCACGGGACGCCGTCGGGAGAATTCGAGGGTGCCGGCGTGCAAACTGCGATGCCGACAAAAAGTGTGTCCTCTTCTGGGGCTGGGTCCATTTGAACCAAGCGACCGCAGGCCACGCCAAACCTTGCCCCTCCATTCCTGTTGTCTCCGCGACGGGACTGGGTGGATCCCGCTACGAAACCACGAATTCGCGCACTTCGAGGGCATTCATGCCGGACTTCTGACTGGGCCTTGGCTCCGGTTGGGCGAAGCCGTTGAGGTCCACCGCTCGGGCCCGCACGGCATATTTGCCGGGAGCCAACCCTTTGAGAACCGCGGACCATGAAATCGTGCTGTAGCGTAAAGGCCATGTCGTGGGTTGGCCGGTCTTGGGATCGAAGCCAAGGACTTGCCGGGAGGAAATGCCCGCGGGGACCACGCTGCTCCAGTCGGCAGGCGGATCTTCGAGGTGGCACTCAATCCACTCCTCGGGCTCGCTGCCGGCTGGCACTCCGAGTTTGGAGTTGTCGCTGCGCAGTGTGTATTCGACGCGTTTCAGTCCAGACAAACCCGAGATGACGAGGCCGTTGACCCACACCGGCTGCCCGAAGGGAATCTTCGCCGGAAGGTCGTCGAGATACGCCGCCGTCTTAAGATGCGACTCGGGATCGTTGTTTTGTTCAGCATAGGTGTCGTTGGCCTTGTAGTCGTTGGTGAGGACGATCCGTTGGATCCACTTGATGGATTTGAAGCCATGCGCCCACGGGATGACCATGCGCACGGGACCGCCGCGGATCAGGGAGATGGGTTCGCCGTTGAGCCGGTACGCGAGGAAGGCGGGCAATTCGCCCGGCGGCGTTTCCACCGCCTGCGTATAGCTGAGCGAAGACTGGAAGAGTTGCTTCGGATCGTTGTTGTGGAAGCCCCAATAGTAAATGCGGCGCACGTTGCGCATTGCGCCGCAGAGCCGCAGCACCTCGCGCAACGGCACGCCTTCCCACAAACCTTGGCCGAGCGGTGTGGGAATGTTGAGGCACTGCATAGCCTTGATGAATTTTACTTCGTGTTTCCGGCCGAGTTCCAGCAGCGCGGGCAGGTCCAGCGCGGTACCATCCGTGACTGTGAGCGGCTTACGGATGCTGGCTCGCTCTTTAATCGCCGGATCGGGTGTCTCGTCGGCTGTGATTTCCAATCGCCAGGTTTCCGGCGTGAGCCGGGCCTGAACGAGCCTGTCGCCCGTGAGCGAGTGCGGCTTGGGGTCACCTCGTGACACGTCCCTAAACTGGCCGGCTGGCGTGAGAAAGGAATGTGGATAGCCGGAGCCTACCGTCTTTGCTGGGATCGTCTTGATCAAGGGCGCCCCCAGAGCATCCGCCGCCTGCGCCCGGCTGGAAAGTTCGCCAGCCAACGCGGACGCCGCCAGAGTAGAGGTTGCACCCATAAAATGCCGCCGGCTGACCGCGTCGGAGCGGGTTGGAGATTTCATGGCTTGTTCTGAGGCTCGCAGGCCGGGAGAATCAGAGCAAGCCCTGCGGATCCCCCGTGGATTCGCGGGTGAAGTCGCAACGCGCCTGGCGAAATTCTACTGCGGATCTTTCGTTCTGCCTCCTGATGTGCGGGCAGAGTGATCGCAGCGCGACCACTTTATGACAACTCAATTGAACCTGTCACTTATTGTCACTTATTCTTCGGGCCAACGGCCCGTGATTCCTCAGCCCAGCCCAACGGGCTGGGTGATGGGGCGTTAAAAGATTCATGCGCCCCAACGGGGCGCGATGGATTCGCGCACCGTGGAGTGGGGTTATCGCGACCCTTCAGGCCGCGTGATCTGTCGGCAATAAGGTACCCAGGCCGATGGCCTGGGCTGAGGAATGACGGCCCTTTGGGCCTACCGTGCATTCGCGATCTACTTGTAAGCAGTGTGGATCGACCCAACTCGATAGG
>CAMDJH010000377.1 GCA_945900455.1 Akkermansia muciniphila | reverse complement strand
AATCTCCCCCGAGGTCAAAGAACCCCTCGGTCACGCCAAGGCCGGGCCGTTCAAGCACCGCTTCCCAGACTCCGGTCAAGGCCGCTTCGATTTCGTCCCTCGGTTCCACGTTGGTCCGATTCGGTTCGAACCGCGGCGATTCAGCCGGCGCGGGCAGGGCGGCCCGCCGATCAACCTTGCCCTGGTCGTTTAGCGGTAGCGCATCGAGGAAGACGCACGCCGTCGGGATCATCGCGTCGGGCAAGGTTCCGCTCAGGCTCCGGCGAATTGCCGCAAGGGTCGGGACGGGCTGACTCCACGCCACGAGGTAAGCAACCAGCCGGGGCGCGCCCGGAACGTCTTCGCGAATCGCCACCAAGGCCTGTCCGATCCCGGGCACCCGGGCGAGGGCGGCCTCGACTTCCGCCGCTTCCACCCGTTGGCCCAGGATCTTCGGCTGCCCGTCCATTCGCCCGAGGAACTCCACGCAACCGTCCGCCCGGAGTCGCCCGCGATCCCCGGTCCGGTAGAGCCGGATTTCCCGACCGGTCGGATCGTCGGCGAAGGCGGCGCGGGTGAGCTCCGGTTGCCGCCAATAGCCCGTTGCCAGGTATCGGCTGCGCACGACAATTTCCCCCGGCTCGCCCGGTCCCACGGTTTTCCCCTCGTTGTCCCGGATGATCACCTCCATGTCCGGGGTGGGGTAACCCACCGGAACCAAACCTTCCCACGTAGATCCCGAGGCCAGGATGAAGTGCTGGCACGAGAGTCCGGTCTCCGTGGCTCCGAGACCGACGGCCAGCAAGCAGGGAGGCGCGAATCCGTGTCGAAAGCCCTCCACGTCGCCCGGCAGTACCTGATCCCCCTCGAGGCGTACCACCCGAACGCCAGGGAACCGGCGACCTCCGGCGATGAGTCCGCGCAGGATCGCGGGCACGGAATGAAAGACCGTGATGCCGGCCTCGTCCATCCATCGCGCCAGCGACTCGAATCCTTCCTGCCGGAGAGGAAAGGGACACACGGTGGCGCCGTTCAGCAGCGCTGCGAACAAGCTCGACACTGTGCCGCTGAAGCCCGGCGACTGGATCAGGCTCAGGCGGTCGCCGGCGCCGAGGCGAAGCCCATGGGTGTAGCGAAGCACGTTGTGCAGGACGTTTCGGTGGCAGTCGATGACCGCCTTCGGCTGCCCGGTGGACCCCGACGTGTAGAACAGGTACGCCGGGGCGTCCGGCGGCACCGCGTGGGACGGCTCGAATCCGAGGTCCGCGCGCCCCGCCGCCGCCACCTCGATGACGGCGCCATCCGGACCGATGAGACTTTCCGCCAGCGACGCATTCGTCGACGAGGTCACCAGCCGCCGGGTCCGGGAGTCCGCGAGCATGGCCGCCAGCCGCGGCCGGGGAAGTGACGGATCCAAGGGCAGGTAGAAGTGCCCCGCCTTGAGAATCCCCAGGATCGCAACCACCGCCTCCAATCCCTGTTCCAACAGCACCGCGACGGGTTCTGGTCCACCTTCCGGCGGCACCGGCAACGACGCGGCCACCGCATCGGAGGCGCGGTCCAAGGCGGCGTAGGTCAGGCGTTGGTGGCGCGTCCATACGGCCATGGCTTCGGGTCGCGCCGCCACTATCTGGGCGAATCGCCCAGGAATGGATCCGACCAGGGCATCGTAGGGGAAGGGCTGGAACCCGTCGTTCAGCGTGGCGTCGGGCCCTGGGATCGACATCATTGGAAGATCAGCATCGCCTAACGCCTGGCTAACGGCCAGCCCTCAGGTCGGGGCATGACGCCAGGAGGATCGGCGGCCGCAACTTTTGGTCCCCAGTCTACCCGGCGCGGCGCGGGTTTGATTTTCATTCCAATCCCCGTGTTTGCATCGTTCACCTTAAGGCGGCTGCAAGCCGGCGCTCAGGCAGTTACCCGACCTCCTCCGCAAGCCGCCACCCCGGATGTTACGTCAAAGGCTCGTGATTTTCCGGTGTGCAATCTCCCAATCGTGGTACTTTCGCTCAAGAGAATCGTTTCCATGCAGGCACACACTTTTCGCACTCTCCTCTAATCCATGAAACTTCGCCCCTCCCGAATCCTTCGCGAACTGCGCGCAGGTCAAAACTCTACGGTCCTCAAGATGAACCTCATCGACCCGCGCGTCGTTGAGTTGGCCGGACTTTCCGGAGCCTCGGCCGTGTGGCTGTGCAACGAGCATGTGCCCAATGACTGGCTCAATCTCGAGCATCAGATCCGGGCGGCAAAGCTCTACGACATGGACACCATCGTGCGGGTGAGCAAGGGAAGCTACAGCGAGTATGTGAAGCCCTTCGAGTGTGATGCGACCGGCATCATGGTGCCGCATATCACCAGCGCGGCGGAGGCCCGAAACGTCGTGGATATGGTGCGCTGTCACCCGCTCGGTAATAAGCCGCTGGATTCCGGAAACATGGACGGCCTTTTCTGCCAAGTATCGTTGACCGACTACGTCTCGCACTGCAACACCGAGAAATTCGTCATCCTCCAGATCGAATCCCCCGAGGCGCTTGAAAAAGTGGAAGAGATCGCGGCGGTTCCCGGCTTTGACATGCTTCTGTTTGGCGCCGGTGATTTCAGCCATCGCATCGGCAAACTCGGCCAAGTCACGCATCCGGACGTTGTGGCGGCACGAAAACGCGTCCACGCCGCGGCAGTCAAGAACGGGAAGTTCGTCGCGGTCGCTTCGCTCTTCGGGCAGAAGGATCAACTCATCGCCGAAGGGACCCGAGTCTTTACGCTGGGTGCGGATGTGCTCGAATTAGGGAACGCCTTCCGCAAATTGATTACCGACTTTGCGGGTGATGACACCCGGGTTCGGGTGAGTTCAACCTATGCTTCACCCGGTCGTTAGTTTGAGAAATCGGGCTGGGCCGAATTATCCATAACAATCATCAACCGCACCCTCCCTTGATCCTTCCCTCCTTCTCCCTCAACGATCACACCGTTCTCCTCACCGGAGCGGCGGGCCTATTCGGCCGGGGGCTCGCGTCTGCACTCGCGCAGGCAGGAGCCACGCTCATCATTGCATCGCGGAATGTTGACACGTTGCAAGCCGTCGCCGATGACGAAACCAACCTAGGCCATCGCGTTTTTGCGGAGAGTTTCGATCAGGGAGATGAGGCGTCGATTCTGGCCCTAAGAAACCGCATCTCGGAACGATTCGGTGTCCTGCATGGGCTCGTGAATAATTCCGTGCTGCGACCGATGAAAGGTGCGAACGGCACGGTGGCACAGTGGGAAGAGTCGATGCGCGTCAATGCGACGGGCGTGATGCTCATGCATCGTGTTTTCGGCAGCGCGATGGCTGACGCGGGGCGCGGCAGTATTGTCAACATCGGGAGCATTCAGGGCCTGATCGGCCCGAGCTATGAGTTGTATGCGGGCACCCACATGGGGGATCTGCCACCCGACTACTTCTTCCACAAAGGCGGCATGGCGAACCTCACTCGATTTTATGCAGCACTCTACGGCCCAAAGAGCGTACGCGTGAACTGTCTTGCGCCCGGCGGTTTCTACAATAACCAGCCTGAACTCTTCGTGCGACGCTACGCCGAGCACACCATGCTCAACCGCATGGCCGGTGACGAGGATCTCGGCGGTGCGGTGGTTTTTCTCCTAGGCAACGCCTCCCGGTACATCACCGGCGTGAACCTGCCGGTGGACGGAGGATATTCCGCGAAATAGCCGCGGAGCACGTCTCCCCGGCGGCTCGTTGAATGGGTTTTTCATTACAATGGTTTCCCGGCGTCCGCGGGCTTCGCCGGCGCGCTGTGTTTTGATCGCCACGGAATGGGCACTAGGCTCGCCAGGCCGCCGCAGAAGACTCCGACGACGAACGACCCCGGCATGATCCACATCATGCTGATTGGGGGAAGACCCAGTGGTTCGGCATAGGCGACGCGCACCGCGGTGGCGACAGCGGTCAGCGCGGCGGTCAGCGCGCCGAAGGTCGTGGCCCAGCGAACGAACATCGCCATGAAAAAAAGTACGAATAAGGGCGCGGTCAGGAGGTTCACAGCACGGTAGCAAATATCGAGCAGATTCCCCTCAATCCGGCTCACCAGCAGGCTGATCAGGATCACAACGATGCCGATGCCAACGGAGATGCCGCGAGTGATCCGCAGGCGACTCGCATCCGTCAGCGGAGACGATTGGAAACGAACCACGAAATCCTCCGTGAGCACCAAGGACGACGAGTTCATGCCGGACGCCAAGCTGGACATGGCGGCCGAAAGCACGGCAGCGATTATCACTCCGGTAATACCCGCGGGCAGGCCCACCATGACGAAGCGAGGAAATA
>CAMDJH010000376.1 GCA_945900455.1 Akkermansia muciniphila | reverse complement strand
GGACCATCATTAAACGTCTGAGCCCCAACGGGGCGCGATGAATGCGCGCATGACGACAGTCGTATCGCGGCCCTTCAGGCCGCTGAACATCCCCCGACACGTGACCCAGGCCGATGGCCTGGGCTGAGGAATGACGGCCCTTCGGGCCTGGGGATGTCCATCCCGCCTTGGACCAACAACCACCCTTCTCCAATCCATGCATCCCGAAGTGGTTGGTAGAGGTTGTCGCGCTGCGACAACCCCGCCCGCGTTCAGCGGGCGGACAGGGCTGCAGCGCGGTTGGTGCCGCGCCTGAACGGCGCGAGGACGGTGCAGCGCGGCGTCCGCTACCGTCTCCAACTACTTCGGGGCGCAACGTTCTCCAATCCCAACGGCATTTTCCTCTATGGCGTCACCCCGGCCGTTTGCTACGGTCCGACTAAATTCCAACGAACGTATCATGAGCACCAGCGAATATCTTTTCCCTCGCCGCCTAACCCGCCGTGATTTCCTCCAGACCACCAGCATTTCCGCTGCGGGAGTCGCCATGGCCGGTTGCGCAACAGCTGAGAAAAATCCAACGAGCACCGCCGTCCGGATCGGCTCTGGCCAGTGGACGTACACGCTCGACGAGGGCTGGGGTAAGTTGCCCACCGGCATGAAGTACGGCCTCGGCTGCGGCATCGTCGTCGACTCGAGGGACCGCGTCTATGTCACGTCGCGCTCGGTGAATCCATGCGTCGCCGTCTTCAATCGGGAAGGCCGACTGCTCGAAACCTGGAGCAAGGACTTTGGCGAGAAGATTGGTTACTCGCCCGAGCAGATCATGGCCACGGCGCACTGCATCTATTGGAGCAAGGAAGGCCGGGACGAATTCCTTTACTTCACCGAGAACGTTGCCGGGCCCGACAAGAACCTGGGTAAGCGCGTTTACAAAACCGATCTCAAAGGCAAGGTCCTCTACACCATCGGAAACGTGGAAAAGGAGGATTCCACGTCGCAGAAATTCACCTGGACGAATCCTACCGACGTGGCGGTTGCGCCCAACGGCGATATTTACGTGGTGGATGGCTACGGCAGCCAGATCGTGAGCCGGTTCGACAAGAATTTTAGGCATCTCAAGACGATCGGTGGACGTGCTGCCGCGGACGCGCCTAAAGGTCCGAATGCGCCCCATGGCACATTCAACACTTGCCACGGCATCTGGGTTAGCACGCTGCGGACCGAGCCGGAGATCTATATCGCCGACCGTGCGAACAGCCGTTACGAGGTGTTCGACCTCAGTCTGAAGTACAAGCGCACGATCAGCGGCGATTTTGTGCGCAACCCGTGCTGTTTCTATCAGCACAAGGATCATATCTACATCCCTGATCTCGGGGGTCTCGTCGCGATCATCGACCGGAATGATCAACCGGTCGCGCGACTCGGCGATGGCAAGGGCGTGAAGAAGGAAGAATTTGAAACGAGCCACCCGGACAAGTTTGCCACTCCGCACGCGATGTGCGTGGACTCGAAGGGCGACTTTTACGTGCTCGAATGGCTACCCTACGGCCGCGTGCGCAAGTTTAAGCACACCCCGATGGCATAAACTCTTTGTGCTAACGGCCCAAGACTCATCGCCTCCTCATGATGCGGCGGCTCATTGCGATAAACTTTGAACTGGCGGCGGCGATCGCTTCGATTGCGGCTTCTTTTTGGTTTTCACCTTGGTCAATGGCGGACACCACCAACGGTCTTCCGGGTGTGGACTTACTTCGCAGTTGGCCGCAATGGAGGGGGCCGACGGCCAATGGGGTTGCCCCCCGAGCCAACCCTCCGGTTGAGTGGAGTGAGACGAAAAATATTCGATGGAAACTTCCCCTAGTGGGCAAAGCGCATTCCTCGCCGATCGTACTTGGCGAAAACGTGTTTCTCATCATGGCTCGGCCGGTGGGTGACGCGCAGGCTCCCGTTTACGACACGGCTCCGGGTGTGCATGACAGCGTTCCGGTCACTCATCGTCACCAGTACTCGGTCGAGGCCGTCGATCGACGGGACGGGCGCATCCGTTGGAAGCGGGTACTCCGAGAGGAGTTTCCGCACGAGGGCGGGCATGTAACGGCAAGTCCCGCGTCTCATTCGCCGGTCACGGATGGCGTGTCAATCTATGCGTTTCTGGGCTCACGAGGTCTGCATTGTCTGGGGCTGGATGGCGAAATAAAGTGGCAAAAGGATCTCGGTCGGATGCAGACACTACATTCCCATGGGGAGGGAAGCTCCCCGGCGCTGCATGGAAGTGCGATCATCGTTGCCTGGGATCAGGAGGGAGAATCCTTTCTGTACTGCTTTGACAAAGTCACCGGGGCGCAGCGATGGAAAGTGCCGCGCGACGAAAAGACATCTTGGTCAACACCGCTGATTGTCGAGCAGGACGGCAGAGCCCAGGTGATCGTGAGCGCGACGAAGCGCGTACGGAGTTACGAACTTGAAACGGGGGCGCTCATTTGGGAATGCGGAGGACTGACGGATAACGTCGTTTCGTCACCGGTCGCGGTTCACGGCCTGCTGATCACGGGGAATAGTTATTATAAGCAGGCGATGGTTGCGATTCGCCTGGCCGGCGCCCGGGGTGACATCACGGACACGGACCGGGTGGCCTGGCGACTGAATCGGATGACTCCGTACGTTTCGTCGCCGCTGCTCTACGACGACACGCTGTACTTCATCCGGCACAATCAGAATATCCTGTCGAGGCTGGAGCCTTTGACCGGCGTGCCACGGGGGGAACCGGTGCGACTGGACGGGATCCGCGATTTCATTTTTGCTTCGCCCGTGGGAGCCGCCGGGCGCATCTACATCACCGCTCGGGATGGCAACACCGTGGTGCTGCGTCATGACGCCACCAACGAGGTGTTGGCAGTTAATCACTTGAATGATTCCTTCAGTGCTTCGGCGGCGTTAAGCGACGGAGAGCTGTACTTGCGGGGGGAACGATTCCTTTACTGCATTGTGGAGAAGTAGTTTCATGCGAGACGAAACGAGACGGATTTCATGATTCCCCCACGCTTGCCGGATCCGCCTCCGATTTTGGGGACACGCGTACCTGGTTCAACGCGGCCATCACGGCCATCGCTGTCGCCGTTGCGGCGCTGGAGTCGGGTATTGGTATGGTCGATATTTGGTCTGGTACTCATCCTCCGGTTTTTCAACCCACCCGAGCGGGTAGCCCCAAGAAGCGGCTCGTTTCCGCCGGGCCGCTCGGGAGTCGGCGGTAACCAATTTGGCGGTGGAGAACGCGGGCAATGGGGCCGGCGTCCCCCGACACGCGTTAATCCCCCCGTTACGGCTGTCCCGCCCGATCTATGGCGGATTTCCATTGAAATCTCAGTGCAGGACATGGCGAAACTTCGTAATTATTTTTGAAGTAGAGGTCGGAGAGGGGAAGGGGGAGGAGGAGAGAGGCCGGAGGTTTCGGCAACGATTCGCGAAGGAGGTGTTGTCTATACCAATGTCATGGTGCACTCGAAGGGGTCTGCGGGCAGTTTCCGTTCGATTGACGACAAGCCGGCGCTGACACTGAACTTTTCCAAGCAGGCGCCCGGCCAGCGTTTTCATGGGTTCAACAAGATTTCCCTGAACAATTCGGTGCAAGACCCGACCTATGTTTCGGAGGTGGTGTGCCGCGAGATCATTGAAGAAGCGGGCATACCGGTACCGCGGGCCGACCATGCCACGGTCATTCTCAACGATCGTGATCTCGGGCTGTACGTGGTCGTGGAAGGATGGGGAAAACCATTCCTGCGCAGACATTTCAAGGATGTTAACGGGAATCTCTACGACGGCGGGTTCGTGCGCGATATAGATTCCGGTCTCGAGATCAATTCCGGCGATGATGGCGACGGACGCGAGGAATTGAAGAACCTTGTGGAGGCGGCTTCCGATCCCGATCCAACAAACCGGTGGGATCGCATGAACGGGATCCTCGACGTGGACCGTTTCGCGAGCCTCATTGCGATGGAGGTGATGTTATGTCACTGGGACGGCTATGCGCTCAATCGGAATAACTATCGCGTCTTTCACGACCGTGCAACGGGACGGTTGGTGTTCATGCCGCATGGATTGGATCAGACCTTCGGGACAGACGGGCGCATGAGTCCGACCGGTCCCATCGAGCCGAACATGCGGGGGCACATCGCGAGCGCATTCGTGTCGGTGCCGGCGGGGCAACGCTTGTATTTGCTCTTCCGGCTAATCTGTGGGTGATTTTCAGTGATGGGAAGGCGAAAAGGGGCAAAATCGGATGAGATTGGAGAGTCGTCCAAGGCACCACGAACCTGTCGTCCAGACTACGGTAGGTCTACTTGGTCCGCCCACCAGCGCGAGCTGT
>CAMDJH010000375.1 GCA_945900455.1 Akkermansia muciniphila | reverse complement strand
CATTGCGTCGGCATCTATCCGGTGACTGGGGCGAATTGGACTCCGAAGACCGGGATGCGAACGAACAAGCGTTGATTCACGGAACTCGTCTGCTGTCGGCGTATCACGCTGCGAACGGAACCAAGTTCTGGATTATCACCGAGGCAAACCGCTCGGCAACAACTCTGTTAGTGCCCGAGGATTATTGATCCTCCGCCACCTCACCCCGCCCCGGGGGAGGTTTTCATTCCCCGCTGCCTTCGCAGCCTTCTCACCGCCAGAAAACCAAGTGCCGTCCACGCGTCCGGTGAGGAGTAACCACACCCAATGCGACCTGCTCAAACAGGCGGACGGCAAGGAGGAAAAAAGTGGAACAGCTCGAATTGTTCGATGCAAAAGTTCGCCGACGAAGGCGTCGATTCAAGTCGCCGCAAGAATTCAAGATCGTCGCCTTGCGAGACTGCCAAGTGGACGACCGCCAGACGGTGTGCGACACACCAAAGCGCGCCGTGGATTACTGGCGGCAGCATATTGAAACGGCAGCCGACTTTCGGCCCGACCAGGAGTGCTTCGTGGTCTTGCTACTCAACGCGCGACTTCGCATTCTTGGTCATCATGTCGTCACGCTCGGACTGCTCGATGCCGTGCTTGTGCATCCAAGAGAAGTCTTCCGCACCGCAATTTTGGCCCGTGCGGCATGCGTGATTTGTATGCACAATCACCCATCGGATGACGTAAGTCCATCCACAGCAGACATTCAAGCGACTCGTGAATTGGTGCGGGCAAGCCAAATCATCAGGATTGTCCTCAACGACCACATCATCGTAGGCCGCAGCCGCCATCAATCCATGCGCGAGCTTGGTCTTATAAGCTGAACCAAACCCAACACCACCCCGTCCGGCATTGTCGAACGGGGTTTTTCGCGAACGCCTCCATCACTGATACTCGTTGCGCAGGAGGAGTTCCTGATCAACCGAACCGGAGATGTACGCCAGCATTCGTTTCCAATTCATCGAAGAGAGTTAACCGAGCCAAAGGTCTGGGAGCAATCTGTTGATCGCCCTGCAAATCGTTGAATATTGGGGCTCTTCCGGCTAATCTGTGGGCGAAAATGAAGCTTTCCAGCAGCAGGCAGGCGAGTCCGTTACGCGTGGCGACCGGCGGCAACGCGAGCTGGAGGCTCAAAGCTCGTCGCCGCCGCTCGCCTGCCTGCTGCCAGAAAGCATGGCCCGCTTCGCAGGCGATCAGTGGTCGGACCTCTGTGGGTTCAATTGCGTTGTAATACATTGATAACATGCAACTTCCATCTAAAGTTATTCGGAATGTACCCACAGATTCTGCTGAGGAGGCAATATTGGTAGGTTCGAGTTTTTTGACCATACGGGAGGAGGTCATGAGCACCGAGCAAGGGTCAGGCCGCCTGATCGCCTCGACGCTGTTGGCATTTCTGGTCGTGTTGTCGGCTAGTGTAGCCCGGGCTGGTCCCGGGGCTCGGGACCCGACCTATGCTCCGGTTGTGACAGGTGGCGCCGTGAACGCGATGGTGCTGCAGCCAGATGATAGATTGTTGATTGCCGGTGCATTTACGGCCGTAAATGGTTCCTCTTCCCGCTCCCGTCTGGCTCGCCTTTTCGCTGACGGTTCGCTGGACCCCACGTTCTTCAATAGTGGAGTCGGCGTCTCAGCCACTGCTTGGTGCCTCGCCTTGCAACCGGACAGACGCATTCTCATTGGTGGCGACTTCACCTTGGTAAATGGGGCGAAAAGAACCAAGGTGGCCCGTCTGAATTCGGATGGCAGTATCGACGGCTCCTTTGTTCCCAGCACCAATATCGGTGCGTCGGTTCTGGCCGTTGCCGTTCAGAGCGACAACAAAGTGCTCATCGGCGGAAGCTTTTCGGGCGGAACGTTTCCAAATTGGAATGCCCGACTGAATGCAGATGGAACAACGGACACGGCTTTCAGTTCCATTCCCAACGGACCGGTGAATGCCATCGCGATCCAGTCAGACGCGAAGATCGTAATCGGCGGGGCCTTCACGACCGTCAACGGCGCGGCGCGGAACCGGATCGCACGTCTCAATGCCGACGGTTCGCTCGACAACACGTTTCTCAATGGATTGGGGGGAGCACCGGTGGTCGTGCGCTGTTTGCAAATCCAGCCAGACGGCAAGGTTCTCATCGGCGGGGACTTTATCCAGGTCAACGGCTCACCTCGGGGTCGCATCGCCCGCTTGAACAGCAACGGGTCCTTGGATACGGGCTTTGCTTCGTCCCCGGGCGCGAACGAACCGGTTTATGCCATTGCGCTTCAGCCCGACAGCAGCGTCCTTATTGCCGGTGCATTTGCGACCTACGGGTCTTCCAACACTTCCAGAGTTGCCCGTCTGCATCCCGATGGCACACGCGATGGCAGCTTTACCGCGGTCAGGATCAACAATCTTGTCCGAGCGTTGGCCGTCCAGGGTGACGGAGCCATTCTCACCGGCGGCACCTTCACAGGGATCGACAACGCCAATGTATCCTTTCTGGGACGTCTCTACGGGGATCTCTATCCGCCTGAGTTTGTGACCCAACCCGCGTCCCGGTCGACCAACATTGGCACCACTGTAACCTTTTCGGCGTTGGTCAAGAACTCAACCCCGTCAACCTACCAGTGGCGGAAGGACGGCGAAACCATCCCCTTGGCAACCGGGGCGTCCTACACGCTGTTCGATGTCCAGTTGTTCGACGAGGGAACCTACTCAGCATTGGTAAGCAATGCCGCTGGTAGAACCGTGAGCAGCAACGCCGTGCTCAAAGTCGGCTTCGCCCCCACTATCACGAAGCAACCGTCAGGCTTGAGCGTCACTCAGGGGCAAAGCGCGGCGTTCACTGTCGAGGCGACTGGGACACCTTTGAGCTACGCTTGGCGAAAGAATGGCAAGCCCATCGCTACGGCGACCAACTCAACTTTCACCATCCCGGCGACCGTCAGAGCCGACTCGGCGACCTACTCGGTGGTCGTCAGCAATTTCCTCAATAGCATCACCAGTGCCGCCGCTGTTTTGACCGTCAATGTTCCGGCCAGCATCACGGTGCAACCGGTCAGCCAGACCGTCGGCGAAGGTGAGGCTGCAACCTTCTCGATCGCCGCAGAGGGCACTGCCGTCACTTACCAATGGTTCAAGGGTGACCAGAGCATTCCCGGTGCAATGGAATCTTCATACAACATCTCCAAAGCCCAGTTCGGCGACATGGCGAACTACAGCGTTATGGTGAGCAATTCCCTGGCAGTGGTGTCCAGCGACGCCGCCAACTTGACCGTCCAGCGCCGTACGCCGGCCATCGTCGTGAATCCCACAAGCCAAAACATCCCAGTAGGCAGCAACGTGACGTTCACCGTGGTCGCTACCGGGACGACGCTCAATTACCAATGGCTGAAAGATGCCACGAACATTCTCGATGTACCCGGTCCCGTGTTATCGCTCACCAATCTGACCTTACTGGACGCCGGCGGCTACAGCCTGATAGTTGCTAACCCAGTCGGCAGCGTGACCAGTCTGGTGGCACAATTGAATGTGGGCTATGCACCGTTCATCGTTGAGCAACCGCAGCCCTTTACAAACATCATTGGGACCAGCAACGCTTTCAGCGTTACCGTCTCCGGAAGCGAGCCATTCATCTACCAGTGGCGCAAAGACGGTCTCCCCATTACCGACGCCACCAACAGCCCTTTAGCGCTTCCAAATCTGCAATCCAACCAGGTGGGTTACTACGCTGTAAACATCACAAACCTTTACGGTTGGACCGCCAGCTCCAACGCGCTCTTGAGCATACGAGGCGTGCCCTTCCCTTGGCAGTGGCAGGGCTTGATGGCTTACTACCCATTCAATGGGAATGCGCATGACGAGAGCGGGAATGACCGGTCACTACAGAACAATGGGGCGACGCTTTCTTCTGACCGTTTTGGTGTAGGCAACGCTGCATACAATTTTGATAAAGGTCCCGGCTTCTTGATAGAGACGAATAACTCCGATGTCTTGTTACTTCACGATTCGTTCACGATTTCGTGCTGGGTCAATATCCCAATATTCAACGGCGCGACCTTTTCACTGGTTCGCAAAGACGGAGATGCCACCACAGCGATCCTTAACAACCAATTCTATGTCGAAACCTACCTGAACGGCAGGCAGTATCGCGCCTTTTCCGACGTACCACCGGCTGCTACTTGGTGTCTGCTGACCGTCACGTGGGATGGGGCTACTTTTCAGCAGTACATTAACGGGGAGCACCGAAACAGTTCACAAGATGATTTCGCTCGGACGGGCCTAACGTCAGGACGCGCCTTTCGAGTTTCATAGATCCAAGAGCTGAGGGTGTTTGGCAAAGATCATCGCCTGGAGGCGTTCTCGACCGCCCCGGGCCGAGAGTAAGCGCTTACGGAAACTCTTCGTATTATGTTTGGTCTTCGGGTTGGTCTTCC
>CAMDJH010000374.1 GCA_945900455.1 Akkermansia muciniphila | reverse complement strand
CGGCGTCCGCGCGCGGCCACGACTCAATGACTGGAAAACGCTCCCGCCGGTTGCGCGCCTCGTGGTTTGTGAGCGGTGAGGAACGAGGCGCGAAGTGACTTTCCTGTGAGGATTGCGAACTGACCTTTCCCCTAGCTGCGATTGACCGGGCGCGTTGAGAGTCACGACGACGTTGAGATTGCCAAGGACGATGGGCGAACGGACTTTCAAAAGAACGTGGTTGCGGACGATGATGGTTGAGGATGGTTGAAGGAAGAAAAGTTACCGCACTGCGAGAGGGAAAGAATTAAAATCCCCCGTCACCGATTTTCCCGGGCAATAAAATTATGGGGAAAAGAAAACGGGACGAACTTCACCAGCGGTTGAAACCATTTTAACCAGCGAAAAACAGACGTTGATGAACAGAAGGAAACCAAGAGAACGAAGTCCGAACCGATCGAATAGTTCCTGAGAATTAATTCCATCCGTGGTTCTCTCGTCAGAATCTTCGTTTCCTCCGTTCCCTTCTGTGAAAAGAATCGGTCACATCCCATCAGACCCCCCGTTTTGAAAATAACACCCCTACTTTCCAAGAGGCCCACCCAAAGCACGTCACAACCGTCCAAGGCGCAGCAGCTTATATTTAGTCTTCGTCTGTTCGGAATACAGCATTAAACGTGATTAAAGATGAGCGAGTAACGACTGCATCGCGGTGGCACGGTCAATGGCATAGCGGTAGGACTCCACTGTTTTTGCGATAGCGGAGTAACTATTCATTTGGCCCTCACATGAGATGAGGCAGACGCCGTCGAAAGGGCCGCCCACATAAATAACCATGTTCTCCCGGCCAGGCTTCACGAAGGAACCGCCTTTCGGAATCGTCGTCGTAAGGGATTGATACTCATCCCAGTTTTGTTGCAGGGCCGCAATGAAGGACTCAACTCTCCCGCCGGGAATGCGGAGAAGAACGCCGTTGTAGCGGAGGTCTGGTCCTGGAAAGTAGTATTCAATCTCCCATGTTGTCGCAGATATCTTGAGGGTTCCTCCGGACGGGAGTTTCTCAGCATAGGTTCCGATGGTCGAAGCGAACGTGGGCATGGGTAATCTTGGCTGGCCTTCTTTTCAGTATGAGCCTGTTTGAAAACTCGTCATGGTTTGGCCATCCGCCCCTTGCGCCAGGGGTTCAACCACCTGCTCCCATCTTCGGGTGGCGGGCGACGTTCCGATGCGGCTGTGTCCCATGGCGTGTTGTGTTTTTCTCTTCCGGGTTCGGTTACCTGTCGGCAGCCTGCCCGCACGCCTCCGCTTCCACGCCGGTTTCTGCCGCCACCTTTTCCAGCAACGCCTTGCGTTGCTCCCAATCCGGCATCGCCTTTTGCAGCAGCGCAAAAAACGCCTTCCCGTGCGAGGCGTGAACCAGATGGCAAAGCTCGTGGGTCACCACGTAGTCAATGCACGACGGCGGCGCGAGAATCAGTTCCGGGTTCAGATAAATCACCCCTCGCTTCGTCCAGCTCCCCCACCGCTTCGGCATCCGCCGCAACAGCATCCGGGGCGTGGCCACCCGCCCGCCCAGCCGCTTCACCCCGTCAGCCAGGCTGCGTGCGAACCGTTGCGTGGCGTGGCCCAGATACCAGCCGCGCACCAGTGCCCGCACTCGCGCCGTGTCCCCCTTGCGCGGCGTTTGCACCCAGATGAATCGCCCCTTCAACTTCACGCTGGCCTCGGTGGCTTCAATGACCTTGAGCCGGTATTGGCGGCCCAAGTAGCGGTGCGTCTCCCCGCTCACAAACCGCCGCGCCGGCAGCGTCGGCAGAAAGTTCGCAAAGAATCGCTGCTGTCGCCGGATCCACACCGCCCGATTCCGCACTTTGCGTTTCACCGCCTCCACATCCGCCTTCAGCGGCGCGGTCACCCGCACGCAAGTGTCCGGCGTCACCGTGATCCCCAGTGTCTTCCGCTTCGAATGGCGCAAGCGGAACGCTATCCGCGCCGCGCCAAACATGATTTCGTGCTCTTGGTTCATGGTGGCCGTCCGCAAGGACCTCAGCGCGCGTATCGCACCTTCGCGATTTCCAGCGCCCGTTCGATGATCGTGTCCATATCCTGCGCGGTCAGCGGCACGCCCTTCGCGGCCCGCGCCTGGTAAAGCAAATCATCAATCGCGTTGCGCATGGCGTTTTGCACGTCCGGGTTCGTCCGCCAATCCACCACCAGCCGCTTCCGGATTTCCTCATCGATCTGCAATGCCATGTCCGCGGCGGCGTTGGCGGTGCGGTAGGGCACGGCCTCTTCCTTCATCTCCAGTCCTGGCACGACCTCGTTGACGACGCCGTAAAACGCCTTCGCCTCATCCCGGCCTTGCAAGCCGGCGGGCAGATCGTCGCCGCTGCGGTTCAGCACCGCCTCCTTTGCCTCCGTGGCGCGCTTCAGGTATTCCACTTCATCGATCCGCCCTTGCCGATACGCCTCAATCGCCTCTTGCAGCACCTTGGAAAACTTCCGGTAGAACACAGGGTCTTCGTCCATCTTTTCCGTGATGGTGCGCTGCGTCCGGTGCGCGATCGTGTCGGCTTTCGACGCCGTCGTGGTCAGCTTGTCAATCTCCGCCTGGAATTGCTCCCGCTCGAAGATGTTCACCTGCGCCGTGATTTGCTGGACGCCCTCCGCCTTCACGTGGGTATCCACCAGCTTCCGCACCTTCTTCTCGTATTCCTTGAAATCAATCTCCTCGGCGTAACGCCGCTTCACCGAGGCCCGCAGCTTGAGGAAGAACGCCGCGTCCTTCTTGTAGC
This sequence comes from Akkermansia muciniphila, assembly GCA_945900455.1. Classification (GTDB taxonomy): domain Bacteria; phylum Verrucomicrobiota; class Verrucomicrobiia; order Limisphaerales; family UBA9464; genus SIBK01. Next base: position 1,677 of record CAMDJH010000374.1, on the reverse strand, counting down.
GCTCCTGCTTCTTTTCCGGCGTGTCCCGCAGGAACTCCATCGTCGAGAGCGCGATGCTCAGCGCCTTGTGATAGGCGCACAGCTTCTCGTAAAATCGCGCCCGGATTTCGTCATCCGCCAGCAGTTGCTCATATTCCTCTTCGTCGAGCCGGTTCTTCACCGTCTTGAACACGTCCCACAGCTCGGAATGTTTCTGCGGCAGGCTGGCGACTTCCGTCGCCACGTCCACGACCGTTCCCACCAGTTCGTTTTCCTCGAAACCGGGCAGATGCCCATAGACATCCATCGCCTCGCCCAGCTCTTGCAGCACGCCGAAGTAATCAATGATGTGCCCGAAATCCTTGCCCTCGTGGAGCCGGTTCACCCGCGCAATGGCCTGCAACAAATTGTGCTCCACCAGCGACCGGCACACGTAAAGCACCGTGTTGCGCGGCGCGTCGAATCCTGTCAGCAGCTTGCTGACGACGATCAGGATTTCCGGCTCGGGCGCGTGCTTGAACGCGTTGATGATTTGCTTGTTGTATTCCTTCTCCCCGCCGTATTTCGCCATCATCTTTTTCCAGAACGCCCGCACTTCCTCCGTGTCCACTTCCTCCACGGCCTCCTGTTCCTCCCGCGTGTCCGGCGCGGAGATCACCACTTCGCTCGTCACCTTGCCGAACTCATCCAGAAACTTTTTGTATTTCAACGCCGCCAGCTTCGACGGCGCGGCCAGTTGCGCCTTGAACCCCGTGCCCTGCCAGTTCTGGCTGTAATGCTCGCTGATGTCGAACGCCGCCTCGTATATCTTCCGCTCGGCCTTGTTCAGTTGGTCCGCCGTGGCGAACTTCTTTTTCAAATCCGCCCGTTGCGCGGGACTCAGCGGCTTGGTCACCACTTCAAACCATTTGTCGATCGCCTTTTGATCCACCTGTTGCAGCACCAGCCGCCCTTCGTAGAGCAGGGGCACCACCGCCTTGTCCTTCACCGCCTGGTCAATGGTGTAAGTCGGCTCGATCAGTCCGCCGAACTCCACGGCGGTGATTTTCTCCCCCTTCATCAGCGGCGTCCCCGTGAACCCGATGAAACAGCCGTTCGGCAACGCCTGCTTCATTTTCGCGCCCTTGCCGCCATAAACGCTGCGGTGGCCTTCATCCACCAGCACGAACACGTTCTCCGAATCGCTCCATTTCTCACCCGCCTTGATGGCCGATTCAAACTTGTCCAGCACCGTGGTAATCACGTTCTCGCTGCCGCCCTTGATCAGTTCCGCCAGGTGCTTGCCCGTCTGCGCCTGCACCGGCTCTTTCCCGCATTGATGGAACGTCTTCCAAATCTGCTCGTCCAAATCGACCCGGTCGGTCACGAGCACAATGATGGGATTCACAATCGCCGGTTCGAGCGCCAGCGACTTCGCCAGCATCACCATCGTCAGCGATTTGCCCGATCCCTGCGTGTGCCACACCACGCCGCCGAGACGACGCCCGTTCCGGCCCAGCTCGCGCACTCGCGCCACGATGTTCTTCACCGTGAAAAATTGCTGGTAGCGCGCGATCTTCTTTTCTCCGGCATCGAAAACGATGAAGCGCCACGCCAGTTCCATCAGTCGCTCCGGGCGGCACAGGCTGTAAATCGCCTTGTCCTGCTCCGTCGCCTGCCGCGTCTCGCCTTCCAGTTCGTCAAAGTAGGCGCGCACGT
>CAMDJH010000373.1 GCA_945900455.1 Akkermansia muciniphila | reverse complement strand
TGTCCTCTTGCGACCACTCTTTCCCGCAATACCTGTACACGCCGACGAGTGTGGCAGTCCGTCAACACTGTGTCCAGCATTTCCGAATAAAATATAATTATTCCGCCGATCTACCGCTCACAGGGATGCATTGTGCTGAATAGTTACCTAACTTCTTTATACATGAATCAATCCAAGATTGCCGCTGGCGTAGCTTTTGACCCGGAGGTTCTCGAATTCCTTCGCGGCTTGTGTGCGGAGTATCAACGCGACCGGAGTTTCGTCATCAACGCCATCGTCCGCGACTACGCGCAGCAACAGCAGCGCACCAAGCCCAGAAAATCGGAGCGGGCGATTAACTTTTAATCCATGTCCCTGCTAATCCATGAAAACCGAATAATCAGCCCATTTAATCCGCGAACGAAAGCCAGCAGGCCGTTCGCAGGTTTTGCTGCTCCCACCAGCAACACCACTTTCGTCCCGAACCAGTTCTTCGATGCGTGTCTCCCTTACTACTCGCGTGGGGTCGTTCGTTTGGTGGCGTATCTCATCCGCAAGACTCTTGGCTGGTGCGACACCGAGGGCAATCCGCAGGAGGAACAAATCGCCGTCAACTACCGTGAGCTGATCACCAAGGCCGGCATCAGCCGCGACATGATTCGGCAGGCCCTCGACGAGGCTGTGGCCGGCCATTTTATCGAATGCGTGCGCGAAGGCCGGGCCAATTCCACGGGTGAAGCCGGTCAGAGCGCGAGTTATCAACTCCGCTGGGATGCCTCACCGGAATACCGCAAGAAGCCTGCGGACTTCCGCGGTTTCTTCGAGGGCCAAGGCAACCGCACCGACATCCCCAACCAGTTTTTCGATGTCATCGTCCCGAACGAACCGTTGTCCGTCATCAAGGCCGTCGGAGCCGTCATCCGCTTCTCCATCGGCTTTCAGGCCAAGCATGGCGGCCGACGTCAGCAGGTCGCCCTCTCCTACCGGGAGATTGAGCGTTATACGCATATCGGCAGCCCGATTGACTTGAGCAAGGCACTCCGCACCGCCCTGGAGAAGAACTACCTCGTGCGCCTAGAACCCGGCGTCTTCAGCCACCGTATCGATCAGCGGAAGCCAGCCATCTATGCCCTGTGTTGGGCGGACGACTGGCACGGTCGGAAAAACATAGCAGGGTCGGAAGCGTCGGAAATCCATAGCAGCCACGGTCCGAAAAACGAAGCAGCCGAACAGTCAGAAATCCATAGCAGTATTCAAACGAAACTAGAAAACGAAACGGACAAACAACAGGTTGCTCACCAAACGAAGGCCAAGGAACTCCTGAGGCGAGCGGGCTATGGAACGAAGGTGGCGGCGAAGCTCGCCGAATGCGCGTTGTTGGAAACCATCGAGCGCCAATTGGCCTGGCTGGTGGATCGGACGCCGACGAAAAACCGACTGGGCTTGCTGCGACAGGCGATTGAGCAGGACTGGTCGGAGCCTGCAAAAGTTGGGACATCCCAACTTTCTGGGATGCCGGGCTACGTGTTCGCCCAGTATTTTTATGCCGCGTTCGCGGGCAATCACGCCGAACCGGTGAGTGAACCGTCCCCGCGGGACTGCGAAGCCGCTGAGGCGTTCGTGCAACGGTTGGTTGCGGAGTATCCAGACATGTCTGCGTCCGAGGCCGGCCGCGCCTTGGGGAAGTTGGCGCGTGAGCAGCGCAATCCGTTCCCGTCGCTTCAGCTCGGCCTGCGGCAGTTGGGCGACCGATTGTTGGTTCGCATAAAGTCGGAACGTGACCAGACCACGCGCGAAGCACGGGAGCGGGAGCGCGAGGAGCGCCTCCAAACGCTGACCATCGGCTACGAGACCTTTCTGCTCGGGGAAGAGCAGCGGTTTCAAGCCCGGCAGCTCGAAGACTACGCCGACTTCCTCGCACACCGCGTCATCGAGCGCGAGAAGCTCGGCCGTGATCCGCTCTGGTCACGTTCTCCACGCTGGCTCGAATTGTTCGACGCCGAGTCGAGGCGTCTGAACGACTTCCAACACTTCTTCCACCTGCCGGATTTCGCGCAGTGGAAGGCCGCCATTACTAACCCAACACCACAACTATGAAAGTTATCACTGTCATCAACGCCAAAGGCGGTTGTGGAAAATCCACCATCGCCATGAACCTTGCTTGCGGCCTTGCCCGCGAGGGGAGAGTGCTACTCCTCGACATGGATCCGCAGGCACAGGTCACGCAATGGCTGAAGGCCGGCGATGGTCTGACTGCCACCGGTACCTTGCTCTCCGCGCTCACAGGGCAACAAACCTTGCGTGAGGTCATCCAGTCGACCCAATTCGAAAACCTGTCCTTCGTCGCCAGTGCCGACGGCTTGGAGGACCTCGGACGCCAGATCACCGAGCATGAAGGGTACTCGTCGCTTTTGAGCCAGTTGCTCGCGACCGAGAGCCTCGCTCCGGACTTCGACTTCCTCGTCATCGACAGCCCGAACCAGATCAGCCCCATCATGGAGAATGCCATCTTCCCGGCGGACTTGTTCATCGTACCGTTCGAGAGCACAAAGGCCGTTCGCAGCTATGCGAGCTTTTTCAAATTACTGCTCCGTCTCCGCCCAGCGGGGGACTACGGCATTCTCCACGTCCTGAGTAACCTCACCCGGTTGCCCGGACTCCGCGCCCGGGTCTTGTCGCTAATGGAGCAGGACAGCATTGCCCGCGCACAAACCGAAATCCGCTCGTGCGGTTGGCTCGCCCAGGTGGACGAGTTCGGTGGCTCCATCTTCCAGTTCCGTCCCTTCGCCAAAGGGGCATTGGACATGGCGCAACTCGTCGAAGAAGTGCGCGGATTGTTTTCATTACCCACTAACGGGCACAGCCCAACCCCGGAAGCCGCTCTCACGGACTCCGTTTCAATATTATGAAATTACCTGAAGGAAAGAGCCGACTCGATTTGGTGAAGGCCGGTCTCTTGGGAGGCCTGGCTAAGCGCGGTCGGTTGGTGGTGAACCTTGACCGTCTGGTCGAAGACCCGCAGAACGAGCGCAAAACCTTCCGCAACATGGAAGGTTTGATAGCTTCCGTAAAAACATTAGGTGTGATCGAACCCATCACCGTCACACCTGAAGGTGATGGGTTCCGAATCCTCACTGGCCATCGTCGTGCCCGTGCGGCCCGTGCCGCCGGCGTGAAAGAAGTTGAAATTATCGTACGTGATCCCGAGGACGAACTCGCCCGCCGCCGGAAGAGTATCGTCTCCAATGTGCAGCGTGAGGACGTCGGCCCGGTCGAAATGGCCGAGGCGTTGCAGTCCATGCTCAGCGAAGACCCTACGGTGAAGACCCAGGCCGCCCTCGCCCGTGTCATTGGCAAGAAGGAAGAATGGGTGAGCGAGATGTTGCGCGTGCTCACACTCCCACCAGAGTCACAGCAGAAAGTTAGGATGTCCGAACTTTCGGTCTCCTATGACGCGATGATTCGCATCGCACGCGTGAAGGACAGGGAAGAGCAGGCATCCCTGCTGGATGCCACGCTGAAGGGCACCTCGGTGCACGAGATTCGTCGTCGCATCCTGGAACGGAAAGAGCAGGGGAGAGCGACCGAACGGATTGCCGAACATGTGGGTAACTACACCGCCAGCGTCCAAGGCCCGTCTGGCAGGGGAGCGAACGACAAAATGCGCGCCGCCGTTGAATCACTTTTGAAAAAACTGAAGCTGAATCACTCCTGATTTTCATCGATGGGGCAGGGGAGTGGGAGACAAGGTGCGGTTGGTGATCCCAACCGCATTCCCCTGTTATCCAGATTGGAAATCGGACTTCCCTAGCATAAACTCCGTTGATGAATTCGACGAGCATTGAACTACCTCCCGCGCTCAGTCGCCGGGTCCGCTCGGAGGCGAAGCGGCAAAAGTTGTCGCCGGAGCTTTTCGTGGTGAAGACGCTTGAAGCGGAATTGAACGTCAAACGACCAACCGACAAGCCAAGTCTCTTCGATCAAGCCCGCGATCTTTGCGGTTCGATTACGGGCGGGCCGCCGGATCTCGCCCGCAATCCACGTCACATGAAAGGCTACGGCGGATGGAAACGGTGATCGCCAACAATTATACCGGCGACACCCTCGGCAGAATTTCCCACGGATCTTCCCCGCGTCCCCGCGCAGACGCTAACCGCGTCACGGACACGTCACACCACAACAATGAAGGCGTATCAAACCCGTGTCCTTCATGGGCGGTATTGAGTATCCAGAATATTCACATTACGTGATTCAATGCCCGAGTATCGGCCTCTTCTTGCGGGTATGTCCCGGAGGGACAATTGAAAATGGGATAAAGGGACAGGTCAGAATGGCGCTTAGTTAAGCCTGCGGAAAACTGGGGTCATTTCCTGGGCGACGGTAGCGGTTCCGGTGGAGGATTTCCTTATAGTGTCGACGGTGCGTCGTCAAAAGCGGGTATGGTTTGGGTCGCCGTTTGACGGCCCGAGGTTCTCGC
>CAMDJH010000372.1 GCA_945900455.1 Akkermansia muciniphila | reverse complement strand
TGCCCTCATTCCACGGCATATGCTCAACCACAATTCCGTGCTCCGGGCATTCCAGCCTTCGCGGCCCATAATGGTAGTAGCACGGGATGCCCCACAATGGCACCTGACTCCACGTCCTGGCACTCAGCCGGTCATATCCGGGACACGCTGCCCGCAATCCGGACACTTGCCCTGGATCTGCCCGAAGAGGGGTCAGGGAATAGTAATGTACAACGACTTTACATTACTATTCCCTGACCCCCTTTGCACCCGCACGTTGAGCCGCCATTCTTTTTGCAGCGAGTGATCCCTTTTCTTCTCGAATTTCGCTTAGGGTGGTAGAAGACCAGACGCGTTGCCATGAACAAGCCCACAGGCGAAGAAACAATTTTTGCCGAAGCGTTGTGTCTGCCGCCGGACGAGCGCGCGGCCTACCTCGCTCGATCCACCAACGGTAACGTCGATCTACGCCGGCGGGTCGAGTCTCTGCTCGGGAGTCACCAGGCCGGAGATTTTCTGGAACAGGCGGCGGCGCCTCAACTGCGCCCGACGCTCCACATCACCGTTCCCTTCACCGAGAAGCCCGGGGACAGGATTGGCAGCTACAAGTTGCTGCAGCAGATCGGCGAGGGCGGCTGCGGAGTCGTTTACATGGCCGAGCAGGCACAACCGGTTCGCCGGCGCGTGGCGCTCAAGATCATCAAGCTCGGCATGGATACCAAATCCGTGATCGCGCGCTTTGAAGCCGAGCGGCAGGCGCTCGCGATGATGGATCACCCGAACATCGCGAAAATATTCGACGCCGGCGCGACGGAAGCGGGCCGCCCTTACTTCGTCATGGAACTCGTCCGCGGGATGAAGATCACCGATTACTGCGACGAAGCGAAACTCTCCACGCGCGCCCGGCTCGATCTGTTCATCCAGGTTTGCCAGGCCATCCAGCATGCGCACCAAAAGGGCATCATTCACCGCGACATCAAGCCCTCCAACGTTCTCGTGACAATCAACGATGGGGTGCCCGTCCCGAAGGTGATCGATTTCGGCATCGCTAAAGCCACGAGCGGTCAACAACTCACCGATAAAACGCTCTTCACCGCCTTCGAGCAATTTATCGGCACGCCCGCCTACATGAGTCCTGAGCAGGCCGTGCTGACGAGTCTCGACATCGACACGCGCAGCGACATTTACGCGCTCGGCGTGCTGCTCTACGAAATGCTGACCGGCAAAACTCCATTCGATGGGAATGAACTGCTCGCGATTGGTCTCGACGAAATGCGCCGCACCATTCGCGAACAGGAACCGCCGAAGCCCTCCACTCGTCTCAGCACCCTGCCGGGCCAGGAGTTGAGCACCACGGCGCAACGGCGCGGCCTCGATGCGCAGAAACTCTTCAGTGAACTTCGCGGCGATCTCGACTGGATCGTGATGAAATGCCTCGAGAAGGATCGCGCGCGCCGCTACGAAACAGCCAATGGGCTGGCCAATGACCTTGAGCGCCACCTGGCCCACGAACCCGTGACCGCTTGCCCTCCGAGCAAGTGGTATCGGCTCCAAAAGTGGATTCAGCGTAACAGGCTCGCCTTTGGCGCCACGAGTGCGGTCGGAGCGTCCCTGATGATTGGGTTGACCCTGTCCACGCTCTTGTTTTTCCGCGAACGGGCGGCGCGGGAGCGAGCGAATGAGGAGGGTGCCAGGGCCAAGGAGCAGGCAGCGATTGCCCAGACGGTGAATGACTTTCTGCAAGACGACCTGCTGAGTCAGGCCTCCAGCTATCGTCAGGCTCAGTCGCGCTTCAAACCGGATCCCAATCTGACAGTGCGCGAGGCGCTGGAGCGCGCGGCAAAGCGGATTGGTTATCGGTTCAAAAACCACCCACTGCAAGAGGCCCAGGTTCGGCATACCATTGGTAGTGCACTTCGGGCGGTGGGAGAGGCGGAGCAAGCGATACCGCACCTGCAAACTTCCCTCGAGTTGGCCCGCGCGAGAATGGACCCGAACCATCCGAACACGCTGGCCACGATGAACTCGCTGGCATCGGCTTATCTCGACGCGGGCAAGCTCGATCAAGCTCTGCCGCTCTACGAGCAGACGCTGAAACTCATGAAGTCCAGCCTTGGGCCGACCCATTCTGCCACCCTTGGCACGATGAACAACCTGGCAATGGCTTATGAAGACGCAGGCAAACTTGATCAAGCTCTGCCGCTCTTTGAGGCGACGCTAAAACTCCGGAAGGCCAAGCTGGGGCCGGAAAATCGGGAGACGCTGAACGCGATGAACAACCTCGCGGATGCCTATCGCAAGGCGGACCGAATTGATCAAGCTCTGCCGCTCTATGAACAGACGCTCAAACTCATGATGGCCAGGTTTGGGCCGGACGATCCCTTCACACAGAACCCGATGTTCAACCTGGCGCAAACTTATCGCGCCGCCGGCAAGCTCGACCAGGCTCTGCCGCTGTTCGAGGAAGTGTTGAAACTTCGGAGGGCCACCATGGGATCGAACCATCGAGATACGCTATTCTACATATGGGCCCTTGCGGAGGTTTATCAAGCCACCGGCAAGCCCGATCAAGCCATTCCACTGTACGAGGAGACCTTGAAACTCCAGAAGGCCAGGCTGGGGCCGGACCATCGGGACACGCTGATGGCGATGAACAACCTGGGGTTGGCTTATCTCGACACTGGCAAAGTCGATCAAGCTCTGTGGCTGAACGAGGAGACGCTGAAACTCAGGAAGGCCAAGCTGGGGCCGGACGATCCGTACACGCTGGGATCGATGAACAACCTTGCGTCGGCTTACCGAGTCGCAGGCAAACTCGACCTAGCTCTGCCGCTCTTCGAGGAGACCGTGAAACTGAGTAAGGCCAAGCTGGGGCCGGAAAATCGGGAAACACTCGGATCGATGGTGAACCTGGCGATGACTTATCGCGACGCAGGCAAGCTCGATCAAGCTCTGCCCCTTTTCGAGGAGACGCTGAAACTCATGAAGCTCAGGCTGAGGGCGGACGATCCGTACACACTGATCGCGAAGGACAATTTGGCGGTGGCGTATGACCATGCTGGTAAAGAGGATCAAGCTCTGCCGCTCTTTGAGGAGACCCTGAAACTCGCGAAGGCCAAGCTCGGGCCGGACCATCTGGACACGTTGAGATTGATGTCGAACCTGGCTGGAGCTTTTGCAAACGTGAAGAACTTTACCGAGGCCGAGCCCCTGTATCGCGATGCGCTCAACCGGCTCCGAACACCTTTTAGCAATGCGCCGCCAAGGGCGATTCCGATACTGGGAGTGATACTGCATCACCTGGCGGATGTCCTCCGGGAGCGGAAGATGCCCGGCGAGGCCCGCACATTCGCCGAAGAAGCAATGACCGTGTACGACCGCCACGCCGATTGGCCTGCCGACGAACGACGACATACGTTGGAGGTGCTCGAAGCCGTGCTGAAGGATCTCGGGGATTCTCGCGCGCTTAAAGCGGTGCGCCTTAAGAGAGTAGAAGCGCTCCGCGCGGCCGCGGAGAATGACGACGTTGACGCTTTGAATAGGCTCGCCTGGCTTTTAGCCGCGTGCAGTGATTCTGACATACGGGATGGCCGGAGTGCTGTGGGCTTTGCAGAAAAGGCGGTCGCAAAGACAGCGCGGAAAGATTCGGGGATTCTGGACACGCTGGCTGTTGCCTACGCGGAGGTTGGCGAATTTGCGAAAGCAGCCGACGTCCAGAACGAGGCCATCGCCCTTCTGCACGATGTGAAAGAGAAGAAACATTACGCGACACGGCTGAAGCTGTACGAGTCGAATACTCCGTACCGAGACCCTTAACGTATGAGCAACGTGACTCGCATCCTCGATGCGATTGGAAAAAGCGAACCCCACGCTGGCCCATGAGTGAAGTTACCCAAACCCTTGAAGCGATCAGTCGCGGCGAACCAAAATCCGCCGATGAATTGTTGTCACTCGTCTACGAGGAATTGCGCCGGCTCGCCGCGGCGAAAATGGCTTTGGAAGCGCCGGGTCAGACGCTTCAGCCTACGGCGCTTGTTCACGAAGCCTGGCTCCGACTCACCAACGACGATCAGCGGAAGTGGAATGACCGAACACACTTCTTCGCTGCGGCTGCCGAAGCGATGCGCCGGATTCTCGTGGACAATGCGCGGCGCAAACGCGCCGAACGACACGGCGGCGGTCAGCAGCGGGTGGCAATGCCGGAGCTCGCCTCGGCGGTCATGGAAACCGACGACAAGGTGCTGGCGGTGAACGAGGCGTTGGGAAAATTTGCCCTACTCCACCCGCAAAAAGCGGAATTAGTCAAGCTCCGTTATTTCGTCGGCATGACCATGGGTGCATCTCACGGAAACGGTGGTTTTCGAGTCAGCGATTGTTGAACGGAAGAATTCTTCATTTTTCCCGGGACTCTGATTTCGATTTCTGAAACGCTCCGCGGCCAATGGTGCTGCCGAGCAGAATGCAAGGGCGCGACTTTGGT
>CAMDJH010000371.1 GCA_945900455.1 Akkermansia muciniphila | reverse complement strand
TGGCGATCCACGATTCGGGAGATGCAGTGGTAGTAACCGACCGGGTGGTTTTCCGGGACTTTCATTCGCGCCTGTCGCATTCGAAAACCAAACCAAAACAACCGCGCCGCTGCAAGCTTTATTCAACTAATGACCTGTCCCTTTATTTTATTCTGCACAGACCAACCTGCCGCGCGCTCCACGGCCGTTCCGCCATTCCTTCCCGCAGCGATTACGAAATAGCTCACCCACACAACTCGCAATCCAGTCCCGTTCAGAACCAGAAAATCCCTCCCGTTCCTCCACATTCAAATCTGACTCTAGTTCCACAGAACTATCCGCCGCGCCACACGCCCCTTGTTCCGAATACGGGGCGTGTTTCGTTCCGGAAGCGGAACAGCGAATCGAGCGCGGCATTGGAAAGTAGTACTTGCTTGGGTTTTGCCTCGGAATCACCGCTCCAGCGCGGTGGCATCACAATTGCAATAGGGATTCACGGGTCTACCAACGACACAAAATCAAAACTCAAAACTATGAAACATAACAAAACAAATGGCGCGTCCCTGCTGGCTTGCACCCTCGCCGGTCTGGCCCTGATCACTTCCGCCTCCGCGCAACCGAGCTACACCGTCACGGACCTCGGCACCTTGTCCGGGGGCGGCAGCAGCACTGCCTACGGCCTTAATGACCTCGGCGACGTGGTCGGGAGTTGCTGGCCGGACATCTACTCCGGCGACACCACCGGCTTCGTTTGGCGCAACGGCGTCATGACCAGCACCGGAAGGCTGCCCAAGGGATTCTACAGCTACGCCAACGCCATCAACTCGTCGGGCGTGGTCGTGGGCGTGGGCGACACGGGCAACGGCCGTCCCCAGAGCTGGGTAAGCACCGCATCCGGACTCTACAATTTCTTCCCGAACAACGGCGGCAACACCTACACCGTCGGGATCAACGAAGCGGGTGCGATTTGCGGCAACTACACCAAAAGCCTGTCGGGCTGGGTTGCATCGTGGAAGGCGGCCATCTGGACGCCCGATCCGAAGGATCCGCGCAAGTATCGCACCACGGACCTGCCGGTGATTCCAGGCATCGACCCGAAATCCACCCAAGTGTTCACCACCGCCTTTAACCAGGCCGGCCAGGTGGTTGGCTCCGCATCGAATGACCTCATGGGAGAGCATGCCTGTCTCTGGAACAATAACGCGGCGCACTCGATTGTGGACCTTGGCATGTTTCCCGGCGACTGGAGCAGCGTCGCCTACGGAATCAACGACTTCGGCCAGATTGCCGGAGAAAGCCACCCGGCGTTCGGCACACGGCCGGTGGTTTGGAACAACGACGCCGCGCACTCGCCCAGCGAACTGCCGCAGTTGCCCGGCGACAACTCGGGTCAGGCCTCGCGCATCAACAACCTGGGCCACGTCATTGGATCGAGCTACCACAGCGATCCGGGCACCTGGGACAACGCCACTCTTCTCCGCCTGGTGGTATGGCGCGATGGCGGCGTGTTCGAACTGCAATCGGTGCTCGAACCCGTCACGGGCGCAGGTTGGACGGTCACCGGCGCTGCGGCGATCAACAACCTCGGTCAGATCGTCGGCAGCGGTATGCACAACGGACAAGCCCGCGCGTTTCTCCTGACACCGGCCGCGCAATGAACTCTAACCGCACGAAAAACAAACAACCAAACCAAAACTATGAAACATAACAAAACAAATGGAGCGTCCATGCTGTCTGCCCTGATGGCGCTGTTCGTCACGCTCGGCGTCGGTTTCAGCCCGCTGCCGGCCGCGGCCGATTGGACCGTGAACGGCAACATCGTCACATTCACCGACCAGGTCGGCTTCTCGCCGGACGGCGCGGCCTATTCCGGCACCGTCTCGTTGCGCATGGAAAGCGTGGTCATCAGCGGCCAGTTCAAGATTATCACCACCATTCTCGGCATTGTGCCGGCGCCGGGATTTGGCTACGTGATCAAGAAGAGCGGCGGCGTGGACGGAGTCGTCGAAATCGAGTTCGCGAGCGCGACCTGTCAGTCGAAGTTCAGTTTCCTCTACAAACCCGGGCTGACCAAGATTGATTACGGTGTGATGCGCTGCCGCTGATTGGAGGCCGCGACGTTCGATGGAACAAATTCCCCCTGAAACCAGAAACCAGCCAAACAAAATTATGAACACCCAATTCACCTCTCCGCCATTCCCGTCCAGGGCGCGGCCCGTCGGCGCTGTATTGACGCTGGCTTTGGGACTGTTGCTCTCAACCTTGAGCAGCTTCGCCGGGGTCGCCTTGCTCGTGAACGGCGGCAGCAGTGCCATCGTCAACGCGGGCGCTCCCATCACCTTCACCTGGGCGGCAACTCCCGACACCTGGCGCGTGGAGCGCGGTTGGGGCGAACGATTCGCCACGGAACTGCCGCTGTCCGGCAGCGAATCTATCCGGGCCGCGAATCCCGCCGTGGCGACGAGCTACGGCTATTCCGTCACCGCCACCACCAGCGCGGGCGTAGCCTCGCAGTCGTCCGTGCAGGTAACGGTTCTGCCCGGGCCAGTCTTCCCTGACTACACGCCCATCGTCTGGGTGCCCAGCCTGCCCGACTTCGTGCTGCAAAACTACCTCATCTTCTACACCGTGCCGGACGCGGAGATTGGCACTGCCTACAGCACCACCATTGCCGCCACGGGCCGCACGCCGATTACCTACGGCGCCATGGGTCTGCCCGCTGGCTTGAGCCTCGTGGGCAACACCATCATCGGCATCCCGACGCCGGACGCCTTTATCCAGGGCGGCAACTTCACGCTCACCGCGACCGACGCCGACGGTTACACCTCGGCCACGCTCGCGCGCATGATGACGCCGGTGCTTTATCCGCGCGTGCTCACGCCGGTGCAAGCACCCGTGGTGTTCGATGGCGGCACGGCGGAGTTGAACGGCGCATACGTCAACGACCCCAGCGCCGGGCTTGAACTGGCAGCCTCGGGCTTCATGCTCAAGTCCGCCACGACCGTGAGCGGCGTCCGGGTTTGGGGCACGTACCTTACGCGTTTCAAGGCGGGCACGGACAACTTCACCATCAAGTTCATCGAGCACGGAGTTTCGGCCGCCATCACCTGGCCGTCGTTTCCGGTGGCGGGAAAAGTCCTCGGCACGTTCACTCCCACGAGCGTGACGCGCAGCAAGACCGGACGCGCGGTCTTTGGCGTGCCCGATTCGGAATACGTTTATGACCTAGGCTTCTCCGGCCTCGCGCTGCAACCGAACACCCTCTACTACGTCTGCGTCTTCAACAACACGCAGGGCGAGAAGTGGGGCTGGATGCCTTCGGTTATCCAGAACTACCCGTCGTGGGGCGCTTACTCGCAAGACGGCGGCGTTACGTTTCCGGGCGGCTCGTTCGAACTCGCGTTCCAGCTCTCCGACGCACCCGTGGTCGTAACTCCGCCACCGCCGGTCGTGACCACCACCTATAAACTCGACATCAAACGCAACGGCAAAGGCACGATCGCATTCAGTCCGACCGGAACGTCGTCCTCCGGCACGGCGTTTGCCCCAGGCACCGTGGTGACGCTCACCGCCACGCCTGACCCGACGGACAAGAGCGCGGTATGGAAAGGCTGGACGGGAGACGTGACCAGCCTGCGCCGCACGATCACGGTAGCGATGACCAAGGCCGTGTCGGTCACCGCCAACTTTCGGTAATCCCGGCTCAATTGACAAAGCGCATCCATCCATTTCCAATGCGAAGCCATCTGAGCGGTTGGACATTTGCGCCACGATCCGAAATATGACATGGAGGTTTCTTCAAAAATGAACAGGGCATGTCAACTTGGTGTGGTGAGTTGTGAAGGAGCCGTTACACTCCGCCCACGATGCGCAAGGAGCGCGAGAATAAGGTGCTGCGCGAGACTCTCCGGCTGGCCCTGATCAAAAAGTACGGACCCAAGAGCGAGTCCTTGTCCGACGACCAGTTGCAACTGCTCGAACTCGAACCCAGCGCTCATGCCGCAGAGGTCGACGCCGAAGTGGCCCGGGGGACCGGCGGCTTGGAGAGTGTGGCGCCAAGCGCCACGAAGAAGACCGCCCGTCCTCATGGACGCACCCCGCTGCCGGCTCATCTGCCCCGGACCGAGGTGATCGTCCCCCTCCCAGCCGACGAGTGCATCTGTTCCAACTGCTCCGGGCTCAAGGAACTCATCGGGTATGAGGAATCCGAACACATGCCGGTATACCGCCAGTGCGCCGCGATTCTGCGGGATGCCGGAGTCGAGGTGAGCCGGCAGACCCTGACCGATGGGTTGATGAATTGCGGGGATTTGATGCAAGCATTGGTGCGTGCGATGAAAGTGGAACTCGTTGCCGGAGAATACATTCAGGGCGACGAGACCCCGGTGCCGGTGCAAAGCGCGGCGGTCCGCGGTCGCAATCATCGCGGGTTCATGTGGCAGTTCAGCACTCCTGGAGGATCGGTTATTTTCGACTTCCAAATGGGCCGCTCTCG
>CAMDJH010000370.1 GCA_945900455.1 Akkermansia muciniphila | reverse complement strand
ACTCTGATCGCGGAAACAAAAATCTCCGGCTCCCCCTGTCACTATCGCGGCCACATCAGTCCTCCGCTCGACGCACGATGGCATCAAGGTGGATGGACCAGTCACTTTCAATGGGGATCCAGGCCGGAATTCACAACGTTGGATGTCTTCGGCCATGCGTTGCGCGAGTCATCACCGTGGCAGGACGACATTGCGGGACTTTACGCCAATGAAAATGTCGTCGCCGAAATGAAACGCACCGACCGCGATAAGGACTGGCCGTATGTCACGTCCCTGGGGGTTGCGCTGCTTCACGCGCGCGATCCCCGCGGCTGGCTGCATCTCTTCGACGCGGATTCCATCTCGGAGATGCTGGAGGCGTATGCGATCCCTGACGAACTGCTTGCAGCCCGACCCGCACTCCAACTTGCGGCGCAGCGCGATCCGGCCCTTCAACACGCGTTACTGGCGGAACGATATTTCTGGAAGGAATTGGACCGCTTGCGAATCAGCATCTGTCGCGTGGCGCTCCGCCCTTATGTGATGGCGATGGGACGGGAAAACATTACGGCGACTTCCAGTTTTGAGGAAGAACACGCGGTCCGGCTCGCTTGCGCAGAAAAAACTCTGGAAAAACATCCAGTGAGAAGGTACGGCGTGGAACGAATGATTGAAGACGCGCGGACATCCACCGCCGCATTCGTTAATCCCGCACTCATCCGCTGGTTGCCGGACGTGCGGCCTCACTTTAGATTCCTGGCGTCATGAAAGCGCCGACGAAACTTCTTGCGCAATTATCACCGGAAAAACTCGCACTTGTCCGGGAGATCGAACGTGATTTCCATGTCCGCGCTTTCGGTGAAGAACTCGCGAGTGTCAATCTCGATATGACGAAGGAACAGCGGCATCGCTACATTGATTGGATGCGCGAAACAGCGCGGAAACATGGCGTCAAACCAGAAAAGAAATTCCCCTACGACGAGGAATGAGGTGGCAGCGCCACCTGTGCGGTTGAGCAGCGTGGTTTTCCCCGAACCAAGAAAACCGGTCAGGATTGTGACGGGGATTGGATTGGATGGGTTCATGGGTTCTATGGATCGTGCGTTGGAGCGGGTGCAAAACGGACATCGGGCACGACAGGGGTAGAATACCAAAAGAAACCACACTTGCGTTTAGTATGACCAAACGAAATACTACTTTCGTATGGTAAAACGTCAATTTTGGCGGAAACAGGTCGAACAGATGTGGGAACGACGTTCCATCGTCTGGCTCAAAGGCGTCCGCCGCGCAGGCAAGACCTCCCTCGCGCAGACCCTCGACCGCATCGAATACTTCGACTGCGAGCTGCCTCGCGTCCGCCGCACGATGGACGACCCGGAGGAATTTCTGACCGGCCTGCGCGGGAAGCGTATCGTGCTCGACGAGGTGCATCGCCTCGACAACCCTTCGGAACTGCTGAAGATCGCCGCCGACCACTTCCCGACCACGCGCCTGCTGGCGACCGGCTCTTCGACGCTGGGTGCCAGCGCGCGATTCCGCGACACACTGGCGGGGCGGAAGACCGAGCTGTGGCTCACGCCGATGATTCTCGCCGACCTCGAGGATTTCGGACGCCGCGACTTGAAGCGCCGGCTCTGGCACGGCGGGCTGCCGCCGTTCTTCCTTTCGCCGGAACCGCCGGAGCGGGATTTCCAGGAATGGATGGACGCCTATTGGGCGAAGGACATCCAGGAACTGTTCCGGTTGGAACGTCGCGCATCGTTCCAACGCTTTCTGGAACTGTTGTTCGCGCAAAGTGGCGGCATCTTTGAGGCGAACAAATTTGCCGCACCGTGCGAAGTCAGCCGCCCGACCATCACGAACTACCTCACCGTGCTGGAGGAAACGATGGTGGCGCTGGTGTTGCGGCCGTTCAGCACGCGCCGCGCGACGGAGATTGTTTCCGCGCCGAAGGTGTACGGCTTCGACACCGGTTTCGTCTGCGCGCATCGCGACTGGTCGGAATTGCGGCGGGAAGACCTCGGCGTGTTGTGGGAACATTTTGTTCTCAACGAACTCATCGCCCGAACGCAGTCGGCGGAGTGGCGTTACTGGCGCGACAAAGCCGGGCATGAAATCGACTTCATCTGGCAGCGCCGGGGCCGTGCGCCGCTGGCCATCGAGTGCAAGTGGTCGGCGAAGGATTTCGACGCGGCCAACCTGCTCGTGTTCGCGCGCATGTATCCCAAGGCCGAGTGCGTGGTGGTGGCCACCGACGCCGAGCCATCGTTCCGGCGAACCTACGACAACCTCTCAGTGGAAGTCCTCACGCTGGAGAAACTCACGGCGCGCTTGGCGGTGGGTTGAATGCAGTTCAGGCCGCGTGTTCATGCGTGTGATGGTGGTGCGCGTGTGAGTGCCGTTGGTCGCGCTGCCGGCGCAAAAGGTAGGCGGCGACGAACAGCGCGAAGGCTGTGAGGACAATCGCCGGGCCGGGCGGTACGTCGGCGGTGTTGGAAAGCGCGAGTCCGATCAACGTGCTCGCCAGTGCGACACCAAGCGAGAGGAGCGTGATGACGCCACAGCTGGACCGTTCTCCGTCTTCAATCTCGTCTCCTATAATTCCAACGCGGAAAAACGCCCAAAAAAAGAGGAGGCTCGGAATAATCCGAACCTCCTCGTCCATTGCAGAACTCGCTATGCAGCGATAGGGGATTCCACTATCGGAGACGATAGTATTGGGTGATCTTGCCCGCCGCCGGCGTGTAAGGTGACTTGGCCTCGGGGACATCGACGTACAGTCCACCCACTTGGTCAGCCGCTTGCAACGTACCCGTCGTCCACGTGACTGAGATGGCACCGGCAGTAATGTTGATAGCCACGATTAGCGGTCCTGGCGCGTTAATCGCAGCCGAGTAGTGCGCTTGAATCTGGGCGGGGGATAAAGCTTTCGCATAGATTGCGGCTTCATCGATCCCGCCAGCGAAATAATTTTCCCAACCATTCCCAGTTGAGCCAATCGACCAACCTCCATCGGCCACTGGAAGGGCGCCTACGCCATCAGCGGCGCTAGCCACCTCGGTGCCGTTGCGGAAGAGTTTCCGGCTCTTCCGCCTAATCTGTGGGTGAAAATGAGGCTTTCCAGCAGCAGGCAGGCGAGTCCGTTACGCGTGGCGACCGGCGGCAACGCGAGCTGGAGGCTCAAAGCTCGCCGCCGCTCGCCTGCCTACTGCCAGAAAGCTTGGCTCGCTGCGCAGGCGATCAGTGGTCAAACGTTGGTGAGTTCAATTGCGCTGTAATACATTGACAACATGCAACTTCCATCCGAAATCATTCAGAATGTGCCCACAGATTCTGCTGAGGAGGGCAGAAAACAGAGATCTCCGGCGGAGCCATTGACTTGTCCCAGGCACCATTTAGACCCTGCTCAACCGCTCAGTCAAGCAACGGCCAAGCAACGGCCCAGCAACGGCTACGCAACGACCGAGCAATGGTTGAGATCACTTTTCCACTCGAGTGATCCGGGCACATTTCCCTCGACGGGTCCTATTGCCGGGCGAGATTGCGGTGAGTAAATGTCGAAACCACGCTCGCATTGGACCACCCTCTGTGCTGAATTCGCCCCACGTATTCCGCCTATCGAAATGAGACCTTTCCACAAACGCGCCCTCGCACTCGTCGCCGCCTTGGTGCTGGCTTGGCTGCCCGGGTTGCACGCGGGCGATGCATCAAGACCGAACATCCTTCTCATCCTGGCCGACGACCTGGGTTTTTCCGATCCGGCGTGCTACGGTGGCGAGATCGCCACGCCGAATCTGGATGCGCTCGCCCGGGGTGGTATTCGCTTCACTCAGTTCTATAACACCGCGCGTTGCTGGCCTTCGCGCGCGGCGATTCTCACGGGCTACTACGCGCAACAAGTGCGACGTGACAAGGTGCCCGGGGTGACGAGTGGTGCCGCTGGCACCCGTCCGCACTGGGCGCGGTTGCTGCCCGAAATGCTGAGACCGCTCGGCTATCGTTCGTATCATTCCGGCAAGTGGCACGTGGACGGAAAGCCCCTGCAGAATGGATTCGACCATTCCTACAGCCTCAATGATCACGATCGACATTTCGCCCCGCGATTGCATACGGAGGACGACGGTCCGCTCCCGGCAGCCGCAACGAACAGCGGCTATTACTCGAGCACCGCCATTGCCGATCACGCCATCCGGTGCCTACAAGAACACGCGCAGCAGCATGCGGCACAGCCGTTCTTCGAGTATCTTGCCTTCACCGCGCCCCACTTCCCCGTGCAGGCCCCGGCGGCGGACATCGCGCGCTATCGCGATCGCTATCTGCGCGGGTGGGATGTGTTGCGGGAGGAACGCTGGCGTCGAATGAACGAGCTGGGCATCGGCGGCAGCGCGCTTTCTGCTCTCGAACGGGACGTCGGTCCGCCGTACGCCTTTCCCGAAGCCATTGCAAAATTAGGGCCCAACGAGATCAATCGTCCACTCCCGTGGAGTGAGCTGAACACGGCGCAGCAACGGTTCCAGGCGGACAAAATGGCCGTCCACGCCG
>CAMDJH010000369.1 GCA_945900455.1 Akkermansia muciniphila | reverse complement strand
GCTCGCGCTGGTGGGCGGACCAAGTAGACCTACCGTAGTCTGGACGACAGGTTCGTGGTGCCTTGGACGACTCTCCAATCTCATCCGATTTTGCCCCTTTTCGCCTTCCCATCACTGAAAATCACCCACAGATTAGCCGGAAGAGCCCGACTTCCTCAGTGTCGGAGTGCCATCGGGTCAGACCACCTTGATGACCAGTCCAAACGGCCGAGGCACTATCAAGGTAACCACCGCCTTTTCACCCAATGGCATGGGTCCCTACAATAACCAGCATTCGTTACTGAATAATTCCAAGTTCTTAGTACTATTTCCGAGCTCTGGAGGCGTGCAGGGGCATCTGACCTCGACTCTTTATGGCGCCTCTGTCACGGTAACATACAATTTGGCCAACTACATCCTCGGCAAGGACACAGTATTTGGGTTGTGGAATATGACCGATGAAGTCTCTCCGCCGTATCGTCTTGAAATTCGTGACGGCAACGGCGCACTTCTCGCCCCCTCTTTTGGTTGGACCTCCAAGGGCAACGACGAAAACAGTCTGCTGACCAGCACCACCAGCATCATGAAGTTGGACCCGCCGACTGGGAACTTTGTAAATCCCTCAAAGGGAGGCGGCACCGGAGGCCATAGCAATGCCCAGTTTTGGGATAATATTCCGACCAATGCAAAGACAATCATCCTCTATGGAAGGCTTGGCGCAATCTCCGGCAACACAGAGGGTGATGGTGTGGGTTCTTATTTTGCGGAGCTGCATTCGGAAACCAACAAGTCTCAATTCCAGTGTGGGATGGCGGCGGTGACGTGTGCTTCCGCGAGCCGATTAAACGGCTGGGTACCCTGTGGCAACGGCCCATCCGACCTTGCCCCCAATGCCTACGTCGTCGCCCTCGTCGACACTCGCGATCCGATAGGAGCAGGAGCTCCGTTCGGCAGCGCGGGACTGGGATGGAATACACCCATGTGGCATAACGACTCTTCTCCGACCGATGCATGGAATGCGAAAAACCTGGGTGAAGTGTTCGGGATAGCTCTCGATGATAGCTCACCCCCCAATATCTATGTCACAGCAACATCCATTTACTTCGGCTCGGGACGCGGGCCTGGTGGCGATGGCGGCGTGTATAAGCTGTCGGGAAGCACGTATGGCATATCCACTTTCCATTCATTTCCAGATGTAGGGTCTGTTTCGCTGGGCAATATTTGTTTCGACCGCGAACACAAGCAATTTTTTGTAACCGATCTTGATCATGGACTCATCCGGCGCTTGAATGCAACAGGTGCCGAGGTGACGTCCGGCGGCGCGCCGTACGACCACGGTATCACCGGCTTGAATAATGTGCCGCTCCCGGTAATTCCTGATCTTTCTTCAACGCCAGGAGACCTAACCCGATCTGGCCGCCGTGTCTTTGGAGTCCAGGTTTTCCGATCCCGCCTCTACTATTCTGTCTGGTATGCGCCCGGGACGAGCGGACCGTTGGGATACAATGAAATTTGGTCGGTTGGACTCTTGCCGAATGGCGACCTGATCGCCGCCGGCACAGCCGGTCCGCGCAAGGAGCTGACGTTGACCGGGCTTGCGCCTTATTCCCAATATTTAAGTTCTGAACCGGCCGTCACGGACATTGCCTTTTCCCAGGACGGCCGAATGTTGATTGGCGAACGAAGCATCTGCACCGGCAATCTGACGGACTTGGCCAGCGGCGCACACGCAGCGCGTGCCGTTGAATACAACTATGTCGCGGGCTGGGTTCAGACTCAGATACTGAATGTCGGCGCCATCGTGGGCCCTGCAGGCCGGGTCAACTCGGCAGGCGGTGTTGATTTCGATTGTGCTGGCCATGAATTCGTAACTGGCGATGCCCTCATCAACAGTAATCTATCATTCCCGTATACGGGAAATGCCGTTTATGGGCTCCAGATCTACCCCACTCCGGCCAGCATTGTTGACACAAGCTGGGTAATCGATTTTGACGGTACTGATTCGATCTACGACAAACTGTCGGTGGGCGATGTCGAGGTTAACCGCTGCTGCGAGTGCGTCACGTTTCACGAGGAACACATCGAGTGCCTCGCAACGAACACCTTCCAGTGGTCGTTCTGCATGACCAATACTGGAACCCTCACCAATGGGCATCTCGTCTTTATCGACCTGCCACCCGGAGTCACTATCAATCCGCCGATTATTGACATCAATCCGCCCCTCGCCCCAGGCCAGGGATTCTGCACGAAGGTTACCGTAACCATTGATCCGAAGCAGGCCACCAACAAGTTTTGCTTCCGCATCGCAGTCCATCAGCCGGACTACGCAGAGTGTTGCATCGTCACAAAGTGCCTTAAAATCCCGGAATGCTGTGCCGTGATTACCAGGGAAGTCGTGAAATGCGACGCCGCTGCTGGATCCATTTCCTGGATTTTCAATCTCCAAAACTTGAGCGGTGTGCCGGTGAAGTATCTCTATATCATTCCGGAGCCGGCCGGTTGTGCCTCCGTCAATCCCAACGTGATCGTCTTCAATCCGCCCCTGGCCGTTGGGGCATCCGCGACAGTCAATGTCCCCATTTCGGTGACCAATAGTCCCTGCGACATGGCTTGTTTCCGCCTGGCATTGCACGACACCAACTTCTTGTCATGCTGTTCCTTCGTCCATTGCATTTCACTAAGGTGCAAGGACGGTAATCATCCGCCCACTGTGGATTGCCGCCAGTCCGTGCTCCTTTGTGATCCAAAAGGAGGCCAGAGCTTTACCAACAAAGTGGTCGTCCAAGATCCGGACGGTGATCCGCTGACGATTATTTGGAAATTGGACGGAACACCGGTGAAGACGGCGACGGTACCAGGAGGCATCTCATCGTCGCCGACTCCAGTCGTCTTGGTGATCAATCTCCCGCCGGGCATGCACGTCATCACCGTGTGTGTGAGCGACGGCAATGGCGCGCCGACAATCTGTGAGACCAAAATAGAGGTGGGCGACCAAACGCCCCCGATGATTGCGTGTCCGCCAGATAAGGTTGTGGATGGGTGGATCTATACACTCCCGAATCTGACGGCTCAGGTCTTGGTAAAAGATAACTGCACTCCGACGAACCAAATCAAAGTGACGCAAGAACCGGCTTCGGGCGTCGTCCTAACCAATGGTCACAACTGCATCAAATTCACTGCCACGGATTTGGCGGGAAATACTTCCACCTGCATGACCTATATTGACGTGCATCCGTTGAACGTGGTTGTCACCGGAGCAACCCCTGGTGTCTTCGGAGTTCCCACCACCGGGGCGCCTGCGGACTTGGTTTTCACGGTCGAGGGAGCCGTAGCCCAGACGGCATCGGTCGAATACTTCGCGAACGGTCAATCGATCGGCAAGGGCACCGGGGCCAATTTCCGACTGCCGTGGTCCAAAGTGCCCGGAGGCAGCTACTCAATCATCGCCATGGGGATGAGGAAAGCGTCCGCGGGCGCCCAAGACGAATCGTTGCCGGTGCTCGTCTATATCATTCCATCCGTCAATCCCCCGGTTTTCCCGGGGTTCACGTCCGTGGTTTTGGAGGGCGGCAAGCTTCATCTGTCCATGCAAACGACGGCGGGTGAACACTGCGCAATCGAGGTGGCAGACGACCTAGCGGCGGGTTCATGGCGGACGATGGAGCAAATGGTGGGCAACGGCCAGGTCCAGAAAATGCAACTCGATGCCGGTGATGGCGCGAAGTTCTTCCGGATTCGCATCGAGCGCTAATCCTGCCCGCAGCGCAAGCCGCCGCAACCGATCATGCCTGACGGTTGCGGCGGTGGCTTCGTTCGCACTCATTTGTAAGGACGATGAACTCAGTTTATCGGAAACCAAACCCCGGTGCCCAAGCATTATTTTGCTCGGGTGTTTGTCGTGTCTTTGGGGGGCCGATACGGCAGGTAATTCTCGCACTCGCACGGGTCCTCCGAGCGAAATGGAGTCTCGGTCCAGTTTTCTTGATCGCCATGGCCGCCGGACTTCAGTCGGTCTGGGGGCAGCGTGCGGAACAGTGCACCTGCACGATTGACGTCGCCCCTGGGTGGAATCTTATTGCGGTACCCTGCAACGACGCAACCTTGCCTATTTCGCAACTTATTCCGTCGGTCGCAGCGGGCTCCCAAATCCAACGATGGCGCACAGCAACTTCAAACTATGAGATAACCGTCTACTCGGGTGGCGCTTGGAGTCTGCCGAATATGATTATTCCGCCGGGGAACGGGGTTTTCTATTTCCACCCAGGCTCAACCCCTGGAGTCGTAGGGATTGTGGGACATCATCCGCCATCGACACCCGTTCCGCTGCCACCTAGCGGATGCATCATCGTCGGGCGCAATTCCTGCAGTCCTTCACTTGTTGCAGACCCTTTCGTCGACATCTTCAAACAATTTTCGGCTCTTCCGGATAATTTGTGGGTGAAAATGACGCTTTCCAGCAGCAGGCAGGCGAGTCCGTTACGCGTGGCGACCGGCAGCGACGCGAGCTGTAGGCTCAAAGCTCGTCGCCGCCGCTCGCCTGCCTGCTGCTGGAAAGCTCGGCCAG
>CAMDJH010000368.1 GCA_945900455.1 Akkermansia muciniphila | reverse complement strand
AGGCGATGACTTTATCGAGCGCCGTCTTCAGGTCTTTCTTGCTTCGCAGACCTCGAAGTTGCTCCACGACCTGACCGCCCTTGAAGAGCAGGAGAGTCGGAATGGCATTGACGCCATACTGCACCGCAAGGTTTTGGTTTGAATCGACGTCCACTTTTCCAACGGCAACCCGGCCGGAGTATTCCTCGGCCAGTTCATCCAGGATCGGAGCAATCATTTTACAGGGACCGCACCATTCGGCCCAGAAATCCACTAAAATTGGGTGAACGGATTTAAGAACTTTGTCGGAAAACGTCGATTCCGTGAGATTGAGAACGTGCGGTGAGGCCATAGGGATTAAATTCTTTGATGAGCGGACGGAGCGGACGTGAAGGGGAGCGAACGGGGCTGTTGCTTACAAGAATGCGAGGCGCAACGCGGCCAGTACTCCGGCGACGACGGTCCCGATGGCGAGGCCGATGTCGACGCCGCTGACCGCATGGGCCTGAGGACGGGCGGGAGCAGCGGCCGCGGCGCGAGGCGGCACCGGGGCGGTGCTGACCGTGGGCCGTGCGGCGGCGGTGGGAACCGGGGC
Organism: Akkermansia muciniphila; assembly: GCA_945900455.1. Taxonomy (GTDB): domain Bacteria; phylum Verrucomicrobiota; class Verrucomicrobiia; order Limisphaerales; family UBA9464; genus SIBK01. The sequence goes on along the minus strand of CAMDJH010000368.1, from coordinate 3,983 downwards.
GGAGATGACCTGAGTGACTTTGGCGGCACCCGATGCGGGCGCAGCGGGCGCGCCGGCGGTAGGAATCTTAATGGATGGAGCGCCGGAGGGCTTGGGCGGGAGGCTGATGCGTACCGTCTGCTTCTTGGCGGCGGCATCGGCTGGCGCAGGTCCAGGAGTGCCGGCCGGAGGAATCGGAGGATTGATATCAGACATAAGATGAGTTGGCGAAAGTTAGGTGTGGCGCGTGCGAGGTGTCAATGGTCGTTTGGAAAAGTTACCCTGGAAAACACCCCGGCTCTCCCCGGCCATCGATACTTGATCGATCGGAAATAAAAAACCTCCTGTTCCGGCGTGCTCTTCCCCAGACTCATCCCATGGGCAAGCGCCGCGAGGCTCGGGAACGGGCCATTCAGTTCCTCTTTCAGCATGACATGAACCCGCCGGAGAATCTCCAGGCGGCCATCGATCATTTTTGGGAGTCACATCGGTTGAGTTTGTATCTCGAAGGCAAGGGGGCAACCTGGGGCGAGAGCGTCGAATTACCTGCGCCGACGGCGGATGAATCCGCCGTGCGCTTGTTCGCCGATCCGCTCATCCGGGGCGTCGTCGAGCATTGGACCGAAATTAATGCGGCGATCTCGCGGCATGCGCGGAATTGGGATCTTCACCGGATCGCCGTGATGGACCGTACCATCATGCGGTTGGCGATATTTGAAATGATGCATCGAGACGACATTCCGCCGGTCGTGAGCATCAATGAGGCGGTGGATTTGGCGAAAAAATTCTCCACGGGCGATAGCGGCAAATTCGTAAACGGCATCCTCGACAAGGTGCGTGCCGAGATTCTCCGGCCGGCCCGAACGGCCACCGAAGGCTCGGTTTGAATGGATGTCCCCCTGACGGCCTGGATCGTTTCTCCCCCATCAACCTCCGTTTCTTGTGTTTGCCGACCTGCACCTTCATACCCGCCATTCGGACGGCACTTTTACGCCCACGGAGCTCGCGGGCCGTGCCCAGGAGCAGGGGTTGTCGGCGATCGCCCTCACCGATCATGATACGCTGGACGGGTGTGACGAAATGGCGGATGCGTGTCGGAGTCGGAGCATGGAGTTGATTCCTGGAGCGGAGCTGACCTCCGAATTGGAAGGTCATGAACTTCACATTTTGGGCTACTGGTTGGATGCAGGTTACCTCCCGTTGGCGGAGGCGATGGCGCGAGCACAACGAGTTCGGATTGATCGAATTGCGGAGATGGTTGCCCGTTTGAACCGACGCGGAGTGGCCTTACGTGTCGAGTCCGTCTTCGCGATCGCCAATTGTCGATCGCCCGGGAGACCGCACGTGGCCCGAGCGCTGGTTCAGGGCGGTTTTTGCCGGAATTTCGATGAAGCCTTTGACAAGTATCTCAAAAAGGGCCGGCCTGCGTGGGTGCCGAAGGCGAAAATGGATGCTCGGACGGGAATTCAGCTGATTCACGATTCCGGCGGGGTTGCGGTTCTGGCGCATCCCGGGCTTTATCGAATGGATTCACTGATCCCGTTGGTCGCGGCGGAAGGGTTGGATGGTTTGGAATGCTGGCACTCCAAACATTCCGCAGAAGCGGCGGAGCACTTTTTGAACATCGCCCAACAACTCAATCTCGCTCCCACCGGGGGAAGCGATTGTCATGGATTTGCCAAGGATGAACCCCTCATCGGCCGGGTGAAGCTTCCTTATGCCCGGGTCGAAGCCCTGCGTGCGCGCCGCCCGATCCCGCCGATCTAACGGCGTTCGCTCCCGCAATCTACCTGCTTTCAAAAGCCATTCGCATCTACGTAATTCATCATGGGTTTTATTGATAAACTAAAGAAGGCCATCCAGCGGACCACTCAGAGTCTGACGCATGAAATCCAGCGGATTGTTAGCCGGTCTCCCAAATTATCCGCCGAAAGCATGGAGGAACTCGAGGCGGTATTGCTCGGGGCGGATCTCGGAATGCCCATGACGCAGCAGATTCTGGCCGCCGCCCGGCTGGCGTTTGAAAAGCAGGGGCGCAGCGGATTGGATTTCATCGAGATCGCCACCCGGGAAGTCGAAGCGAGTCTCTCCTCGGCGGCCGCCCCGCTCCGGCGGCAACCCGTCGGAGTCACCGTCGTTTCGGTCGTCGGCGTCAACGGTACGGGTAAGACCACCACCTGTGCGAAACTGGCGCGACGGGCAACCGAGCAGGGGGAACCCGCGGTGCTGGCGGCCTGTGATACGTTTCGGGCGGCGGCCATTGAGCAGTTGAAGCTTTGGGGGACCCGACTCGAGGTGCCCGTGATATCGGGTGCCTATCAAGCGGACCCGGCGGCCGTGGCGCACGATGCGATCACGGCGGCCCAGTCGCGCGGCGCCGCCTGGCTTTTCGTGGACACCGCGGGACGTCTCCACACGAAGAATAACTTGATGGCGGAACTTAAAAAGGTCCATCGAGTGATGGACAAAAAACTGCCCGGTGCCCCGCATGAGGTATTGCTGGTCCTCGACGGATCGACCGGAATGAATTCTCTCAATCAGGCGCGGGAGTTCCACAAGGCGGTGACCCTCACGGGGCTTGTGATTACTAAACTGGACGGCACCAGCAAGGGCGGAGCGGTCGTGGCCATCCAGCGGGAATTGGGCCTTCCTGTCAAATTCATCGGCATCGGCGAACAGCCGGACGATCTGCAGCCGTTCAATGCCAAGGAATTTGCGGAAGCTTTGTTTGAGATGAAATCCGCCTGACCGTGGGATGGATGCGCGCGAAGCGGAATCCGTTCCAATGCTGCCGCCGTCACTCCCAAAGAGTATGGGCTTTATGAAATCGCCGGGAACGCGTGGGCAGGATGCTGGAAGGGGTGCGCGGAGCACCCCGGAGGTCCGGTGCGCCGGCTTGCAGTGAACGATACAAACACTGGGATAAGAATGAAAACCCAACCCGTCCAGAGCGACTCGGCGGTTGGCGGCGTCTTATGGAAAGGCTCAAAAAATCACTATGGTTGATCCTGCTTTTCGTGACCTTCGCCGCTGTGGGGCAGGGGGCCGAACTTTCGACCCATGCGCAAATCGCCATCATTACCTGTGGACCGTCGCAGGCCGAAGTGTTCCTGGCCTTTGGTCACAGTGCCATCCGAGTCTATGACCCGGACAATGGAATCGATGATGCCTATAATTATGGTGTATTTGATTTCAATCAGCCGTACTTTTATCTGAATTATACCCGTGGGCTTCTGCTCTTTAAACTTGGCGTTTACGAGTATCCTGAATTCGTAAATTCCTACGCCAGCCACAACCGATGGGTGACACTGCAAACCCTTGATCTTTCACAGACCCAAAGGCAGGCGGTGTACAATTATCTCGAAAGAAATGCCCGGCCTGAAAACGAAACATATCGTTACGACTATTTTTACAACAATTGCTCCAGCAAAGTGCGCGATGTCTTTCAGGAGGTGTTGGGCGATTCAATTCGGTTTGATGGTTCCTATATAAAAACTCATTTTACGATCCGGCAGCTGGCGGGTCTCTATCTCAAGGAACAGCCGTGGGGTCGTTTGGGAATTGACATCTGCCTCGGATTGCCAATGGACAAGAAGGCAACTCCCTATGAATACATGTTTTTGCCGGATTTCCTGGAATCGGCATTCGATCACGCATTCATCCGACAAAACGGGATCGACGTGCCCATCGTAAAAATCAAACAACCGGCCTACCTCTCCCAACCGGCCGCCGTTCCAAGTAGCCGGATACACCCGTGGGTCCCTTTCGGTGGATTGTTCTCAATAGCGCTCGCCTTGAGCGGTTATGATCTTCGCAGAAGAAAGATTTCCAAATGGTTTGATCTCATCCTGTTCAGCGTCACGGGGTTGGCGGGGTCCTTGTTGATTATTTTGTGGGCGGCGACCGACCACGCAGCGGCGGCAAATAATTTCAATCTGCTTTGGGCTCTGCCTAGCCATCTCCTGGCCGTTCTCATCTACCGGCAAGAGTCAGCCGCCTTCCTA
>CAMDJH010000367.1 GCA_945900455.1 Akkermansia muciniphila | reverse complement strand
ATACGACTTGATCAATCGCTTGTACATCACCCACGGCCTCGGATCGGTTGGCACGGCGTTAATCCCGGGCAGCGTGTCCGCATAATCACCGGAATAGAGCATCAGACCCAGGCCGATCTGCCGAAGGTTGCTCACGCACTTGATTTTCTGCGCCTTGCCCTTTGCTTTTGCCAGGGAGGGAAGCAGCATGGACGCCAGAATGCTGATGATCGCGATAACCACCAGCAATTCAATCAGGGTGAATGCTCGCCGCAGGAACGGTTGCCGTCTGCTGGTGCCAAGGCGTGGAACTGTGTTTGTTGAGAGGTTCTTCATAAATTCGATTCGAATTCCGCCATCGAAAATCACCACCATTTAAAGTTGGGATCTGGCATCTTTCCAGCCAATGCATCCATTTCTTTTTGCGCGGGCCAGTGAAAATTCTCCACATGCGAGTCACCAAACAGCATGTTTTCATAGCGCTTTCCCTTGTAATTGTGCCAGAGCGATTGCTTCAGATTGACGTCTCGATTTGCATGCCAAGGCCAATCGCCCTGGATGATTTTGTTCGTCGGACGCAACGCGATGCGCGATTCCTTGATCGGCGGAACACCCCCTCGAACGGACGTGACATGTTCGACGCCCCATCCGCCGTCTCCTTGCCACGCTACCAAATAGCTGTTTCCCCATCCAAGCCAGCAGGACTTGGGTACCGGATTCAATGCGTCACCTTGGTCGGCCGGGCAGTGGAACACCTCCACGGAACCAGCGTATTGATTGAGCGGTCGATTGCTCTCCGCAACCTTGCCGCCATAATCAGCGGCGAATCCGGCGGTGTAAGCGTTGGACCAAAACTTGCCTCCCGTGGTACCCCAACCATCGTGGAGCGGATACAAATCAGCGCTATCCATGGCGTACATCTTGTACGCGAGGCCGATTTGCCTCTGGTTACTCATGCACTTGACTGTGTTCGCTCGCGTTTTGGCTTGTGCCAGCGCGGGCAGCAGCATTCCAGCGAGGATCGCAATGATCGCGATCACGACAAGAAGTTCGATCAGGGTAAAACCAGTACTTGGCGGAGGCGGAAGGCGAAAGCGTCGGGGCAAGTTCATGGCGAAACTCGTGGAATGCGTATGCTTCCTCCTTTGTGGTCCCATTGCAGTTATGTGTCAATCGTCATCGAGGCTCTTACACTCCTCCTGCGCCTTAGGATCCGTGGCCCCCAGGTCAACGTAGCGGACTCCTTTTCGAATGCCGAGAGTGGTGAGTGATCGTCGGTCACCCAACGACTTCAATTTGCCGCTTTTGCGTTCCCTCAGCTCGCCGACTACGGTCCGCCCGCGAAATGAAGTCTGGATTTGATTCCACCCAAAGCCTCATCGCGGATCTCAAGAAGGGACGCATCGTGATTGTTGTTGATGACGCGGACCGCGAAAACGAGGGCGACCTCGTCATGGCGGCTGAAAAAGTATCGCCCGCGGCCATCAATTTCATGGCGAAGCACGGCCGCGGATTGATCTGCGTGCCGTCGTCGGATGACCGCCTTCGGCAATTGGGCATCGAACGGATGGTTGCTCACAACCGCGAATCGTTCAAAACCGACTTTCAGGTAACGGTTGACGCCGCGAAGGGGATCTCCTCCGGCATCAGTGCGGCGGATCGAGCCCGCACCATCCAGGTCATGGCAGACCCCCGCACGACAGCCGAGGATCTCGTTCAGCCCGGACACATCTTTCCACTGCGGGCGAAGCCCGGAGGAGTCCTGCGCAGGGCGGGGCACACGGAGGCGGCGGTTGATCTGGCGACGCTGGCCGGCTGCCGGCCCATTGGCGTCATCTGCGAGATCATGAGTGACGACGGCACGATGGCGCGACTTCCGGAGTTGCGTCGGTTCGCCCGAAAGCACCGGCTCAAGATCGGAAGCATCGAATCCTTGATCGAATACCGTCGCACACGTGAAAAGCTGGTGGAACGGGTTGAAACCGTCGAGATGCCGACGGAGTTTGGGAAATTCGAGCTCCATTTGTATCGGTCACGGATCGACGACAGTCACCATTTGGCACTGGTGAAGGGGAAAGTGGCGGGCCGGAAGAATGTGCTCGTCCGGGTGCACAGTGAGTGTCTGACCGGGGATGTTTTTGGCTCGCGGCGTTGTGACTGCGGATCTCAATTGCACCGCGCGATGCAGACCATTGAACAGGCCGGTGCCGGAGTACTCCTTTACATGCGCCAGGAAGGCCGCGGTATTGGTCTCGCCTCCAAGATCAAAGCCTACAAGCTGCAGGAAGATGGTTACGACACCGTCGAGGCAAATCTCAAGCTGGGGTATGGAATGGATTTGCGAGATTATGGGATCGGAGCACAAATGTTGTGCGACCTCGGGTTGAAGACGATCCGATTGCTTACCAACAATCCACGAAAAGTGGTCGGGCTTACAGGCTACGGTTTGGAAATTGTCGAGCAGTTACCGATTCGAATTGCGTCCAATCCTCACAACGAGCGGTACCTGGCGACCAAGCGTGAAAAGCTCGGCCACCTGCTCTAGGAGAACAAAGGGAGAAAAACGAAGGGAGAAAAACGAAGTAATCTACTCGGAATTACCTTCTTGATGGGGGACCGGGGGACCGGAAGGCAGATCGAGGTCTGCGAAGGGGCTGTTGAGAACAGCAGGGGATCCGGCCGAATTAATGGGCACACGGACGGGTGCGGGCTTCTCTTCGGATTCCGGAGAAGAAGGGGCGGGACGGGACGTTTCGGACTCATCCTCGTGCGGGTTCTTTGCGCGCTTATGCTTCGGCTGAGGGCTGAGCATTACTTGGATCATCTTGCCGTTCAGCTTGGGCTCGTTATCGGCATGCCCCCACGGGGCGACGTCGGTGAGAAATTTTTTGACAACGTTGAAGCCGTTTTCCTTGTGGGCCAATTCGCGACCACGGAAACGGAGTGCCAATTTTACCTTCATTTCCTCGCACAGGAATCCAATCGCGTGCTCCAGCTTGATCCCCATGTCGTGTGGATCGATTCGGGGCGTCAATTGGATCTCCTTGACCTCGTTGGAATGGTGATGCTTCCGGGAATCTTTGTCCTTCTTGGCCTGTTCGTATTTGAACTTGCCGTAGTCGACAAGCCGGCACACCGGCGGCACCGCCGTGGGAGCGATCTCGACAAGATCCACGCCCTGCTGAATGGCGATCTTGATGGCTGCACTGAGCTCCAATACCCCCAATTGCCCACCATCGACCCCAATTACCCGAACCTCCCGAGCTCGAATTCGACCGTTGGTGCGGTATTGCGGTTGAGCGGGTTGATACCGTGAGTAAGGGCGACTCAAGCGATCGCCTCCAGTTGCAATTTGATCATGCGGTTTTCGTAAACCATTCTTTCAGACACCGATTGGCCAGGATGTAGGCTTGGCCGACGTCCCGATGCAAGTCGTAATTTTATCGAGTTTCCCTTGAATGAGGTTTCAAATGTGGCATTCAAGGCGTGTGCTCAGAATTGTGTGGGCTCCTTGTTACCCGTGATTGTTTCCTTTTTACAACGTTTTCGGTGGGTATTGTCGGCCGGATGGCTCGCCGGCGTTTGCCTTGGAGCCGACTTGGACCTCAAATCCTTTCACCCGTCAGCTCTGAAAAATTTCTCGGCCCGGAAGGCCGAGTGGCAATCGTCCCGCACCAACGTGACCGCCGCCATTTCATTCGGACGGGCGGCGTATGAGCTTGCGGTCATCGCCGGTTCCTCCGCCGAACGCGCCGGGGTGGCCGAGCAGGGCATCACCGCCTGCCGGGGAGCGGCGGTCCAAGCCCCCAAGGAAGTCGGGGCCACCTACTACCTTGCGATGAACCTTGGCGAACTGGCTCGAACAAAACTGCTCGCGGCCCTCAAACTTGTGAAGGAACTGGAAGAACTTTTCCTCCGTGCCCGAGCGCTGGATGAAAAATACGATTTTGCGGGACCGGATCGTTGCCTCGGAATGCTTTACTCTCAGGCCCCAGGCTGGCCCACCAGCGTCGGTAGCAAGCCGAAGGCCCGGGAACATTTGCGCCGAGCCATTGAGCTTAGGCCCGAATATCCTCACAATTGGATCGCCTACGCCGAAGTCCTAAACCGCTCACGGGATCGCACCCTCCTGGCCGAAACACTCAAATCCCTCGATGATCTCTGGCCAAAGGCCAAGAAAGCGCTCGCCCAGGACGTTTCGGACTCTAGTTGGGCATCCTGGGAGGAGAGCCGTTCCGCTCTCAAAGTCCGCCTCGCCAAGCTCTCTCGCGGCGGTCGCGGCCGGAATGACGATGAGTAATCGTCTTGCCGGACGGCCTTCCGCCGGCTAAACCGGCCTTTCCCGTCCGTGGGAGATTTCCAACGGGCGGACGCCACATCGATTGATTGACATTTCAACTACTGAATTCCTCTCCTCCATGGCCTACTCCACTTGCATTGTTCCCGCCGGCAATAAGATCTCGATCCAGCAGGGTGTGCTCCGCGTTCCCGACGATCCAATTCTTCCCTTCATCCGCGGCGACGGCACGGGTCCGGACATCTGGGCATCCAGTGTGCGCGTCTTCGACGCGGCGGTGCAAAAG
>CAMDJH010000366.1 GCA_945900455.1 Akkermansia muciniphila | reverse complement strand
TCGCCCTCGTCCTCGCCCTCGCCCTCGCCCTCGTCCTCGCCCTCGCCCTCGCCCTCGTCCTCGCCCTCGCCCTCGCCCTCGTCCTCGCCCTCGCCCTCGCCCTCGTCCTCGCCCTCGCCCTCGTCCTCGCCCTCGTCCTCGCCCTCGCCCTCGTCCTCGTCCGTCGAGTTGGGGATCCTTGAGCTCCGCTTTCGGTTTAGGTTTCGAGTTCGAGGACGAGGAGGACGGACGAGAACGAACCGGATGTTTTGCGTTCCTTCGAGCCGGAGTGCGTCCCCGGTCCCTCAAGGCACGGCGACTCGATTGCTCTCGGAAGCGCCGTTTTCGGAATGGGTCCCGCCATGTTGATGGCCGTGGTCGGACTCCTCCAATTCGCCGATCATTACCGCGACCAGGACTCCAATCATTAGAGCCAACGATAACTTGAACCGGTCGTGGGAATGAAACTGCAGTTCTGGCAGCAGATCGCTGCACGCAATGCAGAGAAATGTTCCGGCGCAGAAGGCCAGGGCGCAGCCAAGGAAAGCCGCGTTGGAATCGGAAAACTGGCTTGCCCCCATATAGAACAAAACCGCCCCGAGGGGCGTCGCCAACGCGAAAAGAACATTCAAGAGATGTCGGGAACCCCGGGTACTGCCATTCGCCGTCATCAGCGTGGACACAGCCATTGCATCGAAGGGCTTGTGGAGGATCACTGCGGTCGCCACTCCAAAACCCGCGAATCCCGCATGGCCTTGAGTGCCGGCCTCGACGGCGGCAGCCATGGCCAAGCCATCGAGCAGCGAGTGAAGCGACAATCCCAGCGCCGTGCCAACCCAGGAGAGTTGTTTCGCCGATTTGTCTGCCAGCGTGTGAGCATGCGCCGAAGGAGCGTGGACGGGATCCGTCCTCGTGCCGTGATCGTGGGAGCAGCAGTCCTCCGGATCTCCCTCCGGAATGTCATGGTGATGAAAGTGGAAGAATCGCTGCAGAAAAAACATCGCGAGAAATCCGCCCAATACCCAGGGAACGGTCCGATCCAACGAGTGGAGTTGTTCCTCGGCGTCCGGCAGAAAATGCAGCAGGGCAATACCGAGCATCAACCCCGCCACCAGACTGATGGCAATTTGCAGGCGAGTGTGCGTGAGTCGGATCAACAACGGCAACCACCCGCCCGCCAGCGAGGCGAGCAATACGAATGCGCAATAAATTGTCAGTAACCAACCTGAAGACGTCATGGCAGAAAGTTCGAGGGATCGTAGATCGGGACGGTCGCACCGCCAAGCACGCCGGTCCGCTCACTCCGATTTACCGGGCGGGTTGCGCCGAAGGCCGACCGCATGGGCAATTTCATCAAATTCCTCGGAGCTAACCTCGTGCAGTTGCTTGCCACGGTGAGTCAGCTTCTCGTTAATTTTAATCGCCTTTTCCGTCATTTCATCGTGGGTATCTTGCGTGCCGCCGAGCAGCGCAAAATTCGGCCCCGTCGTCACCCGCTTGTGACCATCGGTATCGAGTCCGATCCCCAACAGGATCGCCTTGGACGGTTTGGAGGGCTTAGAGGGCTCGCCCGAAGGCTTGTCCGGTTTTTTTGCCATGCGTCAACCGTACGGACCGGATGGCAGAGGGCAAATCGGAAAAACAACCTGGGCAAACTTCCTGTTTCCAGGTCAATCCGTCACGAAGCCTCGGTCCAGACCGCAATCCGAATCGAATTGACCCATCCCATAGAATAACGTATCACGTTGATTGTAAGACTGATACAAACAATATTACTCGAACGAATCCTGAACATCTCCCAGCCTTTAGCTTGCGGTGCAGCCAACACACCTGTTAGGGTGCCGTTCTAATTATGGCTGCCATCGGCCGCTTCCAAAAAGCAGACGAGATTTATTACGCGAAAGTTGTGGACGGAGAGATCTTCAAATTGCACGGGGACGTTTTCGGTTCTCCGTCATTTGATAAGAAGCCGACACCGCTGAAGGGCGTGAAAACACTCACTCCCGTCCAACCGTCGAAGATTATTGCGGTCGGGCTTAACTATGCCGACCACGCGCGGGAAACGGGCAAAGCACTGCCGAAGGAGCCCCTGTTTTGGCTGAAGGCTCCGACATCGCTCATACCGGATGGGGCAAAAATCGAAATCCCGTTTGCGAATCACCGGACCGATTTCGAAGCGGAACTGGCGATCGTTATCGGCCGGCGCATGCGCAATGTGACCCCCGCGGCGGCGGCGCGCTATATTTTTGGTTATACCGCCGCCCAGGATATTACTGATCGGACAGTTCAGGGAGCGGAGAGCCAATGGGCTCGCGCGAAGTCGTTCGACACGTTCACGCCGCTCGGACCCTACGTGGAAACCAAGATCGACCCGCATGACCTGAGTATCCAGCTGTTTCAAAACGGGCAACTTCGGCAGAATGGCAACACCAATCAGCTCATTTTCAATTGCTTCGACCTCGTAAGTTTCATTTCGGTGAACATGACCCTGCTGCCGGGAGATATCATCCTTACGGGCACTCCGAGCGGTATTGGCAAGATTGAATCCGGCGACCGTCTCGAAGTTCGCATCGAGGGGATGGCCCCGCTGGTGAACATGGTTAAGTAATCCCGGAACCCGATCCGGTTCGCTTCGATTCCCCTTCCTTGCTCCGCCGAATTCGGGCGGACCCCATTTCTCCATGTACTGGACCCAAACGTTTATTCCCACCCTCAAGGAAACACCGGCCGACGCCGAAATTGTCTCCCACCAGCTTCTGCTCCGCGCGGGTCTGGTCCGGAAACTCACGGGGGGCCTCTATACCTTCCTGCCCATGGGCCTGCGTGCCCTCCGGAAAATCGAGCAAATCATCCGGGAAGAGATGAATCGTGCCGGCGGGATCGAAGTCCTGATGCCGGCCCTCCAGCCTTCCGAAATCTGGAAGCAGTCCGGGCGTTACGAAACCGCCGCGGACGTCCTCTACAAGGTCCGTGATCGCGCTCGCAAGGAATGGGTCCTCGGACCGACCCACGAAGAAGTGATCACCACTCTGGCGGCCAACGAGATCAATTCCTACCGGCAATTGCCGCGAATCTTTTATCAAATTCAGACGAAGTTCCGTGACGAAATCCGACCCCGTTTCGGGCTGATGCGCGCGAAGGAATTTATCATGAAGGACGCCTATTCGTTCGACACGCTCGATGCCGGCGCCATGGCGAGTTACCGCCGCATGTATGACGCTTATACCCGGATTTTTCGACGGTGCGGCCTGCAGGCATTTCCGGTGGAAGCCGACACCGGCGTAATCGGCGGAAACTATTCTCACGAATTCATGGTCCCGGCCGAGACCGGGGAAAATGACGTCGTGTACTGCGAGTCCGGGCGGTACGCCGCGAACATCGAGAAGGCCACCAGTCGCGGAGCCTCGCCGCCAACTCCGACCACGGGAACCGGCGCTTTGCCGGCGAAATTTCCGACACCCGGGGTGGTTACGATTGACGCTCTCGCGGCAGCACCGCACTCGGTGCCGGCCCATGCTCAGATTAAGACGCTCGTCTACGTCCTCGATTCAAAGCCGGCTCTCATTCTGATCCGCGGTGATGACTCCCTGAACGACGCTAAACTATTGGCCAAGACGGGAGCGATCCAGGCGCGACCCGCCACGGCTGAGGAGATTGTCGGGATCCTGGGTGCTCATCCCGGCTCGCTCGGTGCCGTCCACAATGTTCCTGAGGGCGTTTCGGTCTATGCCGACGAGTTGCTCCGCGGTGCGCGAGGGATGACCACCGGTGCCAATTCGGATGGATTTCACTTTCAGCATGTCGAGATGGATCGCGACATCCGGGTGAGCCACTGGGGCGATTTCCGTACGGTGCGCGCCGGCGAACTCTGCGTGGAAACCGGGCAGCCGTTGAAAATCCGCCGCGCGATTGAAGTTGGCCACGTTTTTAAATTGGGAACCAAGTATAGTGAAAAGCTGAATTCGACGTATCTGGCCGAGGATGGTTCCCGGCAGACCACCGTGATGGGTTGCTATGGGATCGGTGTTACCCGGACGCTGCAGGCGGTAATTGAGCAGTGCAACGATAAGGACGGAATTTCTTGGCCGCTAAGTGTGGCACCCTACCAGGTCTGTCTCACGCCGCTCAACGTGGCTGCGGATAGCCAACCCCGCCAAGTCGCCGAGAAACTGCGTGCGGAACTCTTAGGCGCCGGCATTGACGTGATCCTGGACGACCGTGATGAACGGCCCGGAGTTAAATTCAAAGACAGCGAACTCGTGGGCTTTCCGCTTCGGGTGAACGTGGGCGAGAAATCCCTGGCGAAGGGAGAAGTCGAGTTGAAGCCCCGTGGCGGTTCAATGCAACCGGTGAAAATCGAAGAGGCCGCCGCGCACGTCATCGCCTTCGTGCGCGCCGGGCTGACGGCTTTAGGATAGGATTTCTCCTTGGAGTTCGGTCATTTTGGGAAGATCCAACGAGATCCGATACTCTGGCCCCGGGTGTAAGACAAAAATCTTCATGCGTTTTTGAAACACCCCCAGGGCTCCTTCGGAGCCCTGGACTGGAGATTGGCCATTTGGATCTGGAGTCATTTTTATTCTGCGGCCCAACGGGCTGCAATTCCTTAGCCCAGCCCA
>CAMDJH010000365.1 GCA_945900455.1 Akkermansia muciniphila | reverse complement strand
CCCGCAGCGAAGATCGTCGTCCCGTTGATGTTGACCGTGCCGCCGACCACGCTCAAATTCCCGGCTCCAGTGCCGTGCGAGCCGGTGTTAAACGTGTGTGCTCCGTCCAAACGCAATGTCGCGCCGCTCGTCACGGCAAAGTCTTTGCTATGCGTGCCGCCCGAATCCAACGCCAGCGTGCCGGCCTGCACATTGAGGGTGCCGCTGTTGTTGAAGGCCACGCTGCTCGCGTAGGGAAAAAATCTCGTCACCCCCGCGCCCAGCTTGGTGAACGTGCCGGCGTTGTTGAAGGCGTTGACACCGCCGCCGTCGCTGTAGGCATCGCTTGGCGACGCGGGGGCACTATTGGCGGTGAACTGGCCGTTATTATTGAACGTACCGCCATTCATCAGCAAGTTGCCCGTCGTCCAGGTGGCCGTGCCATCATTTTGCAGTACCCGACTGAGCTGTGGTGCGCCACCGCTCAGGTTCAACGTGCCCGTGCTGCCGATAATCGTTTTGCCACTCCCGCTCATCGTTCCACTGGTCCAGGTCAGCGCCCCCGTCACCGTCACGTTCCCACTGCCGGTGAGCGTGCCGGCGGAGAAGGTTCCCGAGGCGAAAGTCGTCGTCCCGTTGATGTTGACCGTGCCGCCCGCCACGTTCATATCACCGGCCCCCGTGGCGTGTGAACCCGCATTGAACGTGTGCGCTCCGTCTAAACGCAATGTCGCGCCGCCGGTCACGAAAAAGTCTTTGCTATGCGTGCCGCCCGAGTCCAACGCCAGCGTGCCGGCCTGCACATTGAGGGTGCCGCTGTTGTTGAAGGCCACGCTGCTCGCGTAGGGAAAAAATCTCGTCACCCCCGCGCCCAGCTTGGTGAACGTGCCGGCGTTGTTGAAGGCGTTGACACCGCCGCTGTCGCTGTAGGCATCGCTTGGCGACGCGGGGGCACTATTGGCGGTGAACTGGCCGTTATTATTGAACGTACCGCCATTCATCAGCAAGTTGCCCGTCGTCCAGGTGGCCGTGCCATCATTTTGCAGTACCCGACTGAGCAGTGGTGCGCCGCCGCTGAGGTTCAATGTCCCCGTGTTGCTGATCGTCGTTTTGCCACTCCCTCGCATCGCTCCGCCGGACCATTCCAACTTGCCCTGGACCGACAGAAGCCCTGCACCTCGGATTTCACCGCTCACGAACTGGAGGATACCCCTCGCATTAACCGTGCTGTTCGTGGCCAGATCCAGGACTTGTCCAGAGCTCATAACCAGCGTTTGCGTGGAGCTGCCACTGCTTTGACCCAGGCGCAGACCTGCAATAATCGCGGACTCGTTTAGATTTACGACGGCGCCCGGGCTGGCGATCTCGACGTAATCGCTGGTCAACGGCACCCGCGCGGGATTCCAGTTCGCAGCCACGTTCCACGAGTTATCGCTCGCGCCGGTCCAGACAATGGAGGCAGGCGGATCGACTTGAGCGAACAGCGACGCGGCGGCACTGGACCAAAGCCAGGCGAACAAAGAAAGCGCGGTGCCGGATTGAATGCGAAATCGGTGGGTCAAGTGCATAAGGTTACGGGTCGCAAGAGGATACGATCCGGGGTTTGGAAGCGAGGAAATGCGTCGTCCTTTTCAATCAGCGTATTCCAGACTTCCTTGAAGGAGCGGCGTGCCTGGCCGCAGCGCCAAGGAGTCGGCGGGAGGTCATCGAGGGGGCGACAACGAAGCGAGGATTTGGCACATAGAAATGGTGTTGAGAGCCGAGTTTTCGGACACTACGAGATCTGGCCGAAAATCTGGAAGCGTCCCCTCAGACCATCAACGCGTCGAGAATCCCGGCGCACTCACGGAAGTATTCTGCGGCCGAGGGATCCGTCATTTGATCGGCCATTGCCGAACACTCCATATGGGCCAATTCGATGAGTTCGCCGTTTTCGTCCCCCTTGGGCAGACGACCGCGATTGGCGTAAGTTGCGATGATCCTCTCTGCGATCGAATCAGGCGCGTAGTCAATCCCTGCCGGGATCCCCCGATTGAGAAAAGCCCGGGCGCGAGCTCTGAGTTCGGTGGACATGTCTGAGTAAAGTTCGGATGAGAGTGCACGACAAACTGAACCTTTTCCACATCAGAACGGTGCGCCGTTTGGTAATGGGCGCATCCTGAAGTTGTTTGAATGACGCCACGAATGTCCAAACTCCAGTCTCCGGGAGGATGCCGGCGCTCCCAGGAAGACGGTTCAGGGGCCGGGCCGGGGAGAGAGGCCAGCCGGTGCTTCTCTTTTTCCAAGTCGGCAAAACGTTTCGGTGCGATATCAGGAGTCCTGAGCCCCGATGACGGCGGATTTATCGACGGCTTTCTGACCGGCTTTTTCCGCCGTTTCCCGACGCCGATATTCGTTGAGCATGGCAACGGTGGCCGAAGCGCCGCAGCGGGATGCGCCGAGATCGCGAACTTTGATCAATCCGTCGAGATCGCGCACGCCACCGGCCGCTTTCACTTGTACTTTTGCGGAGACGCTGGCCCGCATTAGCGCAAGGTCGTGCTCGGTCGCACCCTGGTAATTGTAGCTGCCGTCCTTTTGTTTCACGAATCCGTAACCGCTCGACGTTTTTACCCAATCCGCTCCAGCGCGCTCGCTGAGCTGGCAGAGTTTCTGTTTAAAGTCATCACTACTTAGACCGGCCCCGCCCTCCGTCAGATAATCGTTTTCAAAGATCACTTTTACTTTCGCGCCGTGTCTGTGCGCTTCGTCGCAGACGCCCTTCACGTCGCGCTCGACGTAATCCCAATCGCCACTCAGCGCCTTGCCGAGGTTGATGACCATGTCGATTTCGCCGGCGCCATCCTTGCAGGCGAGTTCGGTTTCGTACCGTTTTGATTCGGTGGTCGAGTTGCCGTGCGGAAATCCAATAACCGCACCGACGAACACGCCACTGCCCTGGAGGAGTTCGGCGGCGCGTTTCACGGCGTAGGGTTTGATGCAGACCGAGGCGACGCCGTATTGGGCCGCGATCTTGCATCCGTTCTCCAACTCGGAATCCGTCATCGTCGGATGCAGGAGCGAGTGGTCGATCATCTTGGCGAGTTCTTCGTAGGTGTATTTCATAGAATCTTCCCCGGGGCCGGATAGTTCTTCGCCGCGTCATCCAGAACCAAGATCCAATCGACCATCTCACCTTTGTCGGGTGAGACGAACTCGCGCTCACCTTGATTGTCGAAATTCCCGAAGGCGGTGGCGCTACCGTCGCGAGGATTGAACCACCACGCTTTCACCTGTGCTGCCTTGATTACATCCATTCGCACCGTGAATGGGCGCCCGACGGGTGCGTAGACCATCGCGTAGGTGCCGTCGGTGTCGCGGGTGGCGGCGAAGTGGTAACGGCCCGTCCCCGGAACTGCCGTGGGCACTCGGTCCGTCACGATGACCGAGTCGTCGGGAATGCGCGTCAGGAACGGTCTTGATTCCAGGAGATGGCGTGCGTGCTGCATCTGGCCCGCGCCGGGTTGATCCAATGCCTCGAACCACGGCATCAGCGGGTTGTTGATCGCGTTCTTGCCCGGCGACCACATTTGCCAGACGGAATGGTGACCGTAGGTATGGCCAAAGGTTCCACTGAAAAGATCCCAATAGAGCGGGCGACGCACATCCGCTGCGATGGAGTGGCCCAGCTTCTTCGCATCGAACGAGACGGGATGATCCTCATAGAGGGGTTCGCCGTCCACGACCGGCTTCACGGGTGTGCGGTCGTAGTCTTTGCGTGTGTTGTCATAGCGACCGGTGAATTCAGGAACATGCCCGTTCTGCCGCATGTTAAAGTCGAGCCAGGTGTCGTCGTGGAACCCGGTGGAGGAACCCCCTCCGCCCGGCGGATGGAAGGTCATCAAGTGCGCTCCGCCGTCACCCTTGCGTAAACCGCGAGCCATCGCGCGGATGATTTCCTTCTGCTCGTCGTTGTCCACGCTGCGGTCGCCACCGAGAACCCAAATCAACCCGGCATTGGCGTACCGTTTGCCCAGCCACTCGCCGTAGGTCTCAGCGTTGGCGACGGTGAAGAGCGGTTGGCGCGTCGCGGTCTTGTCGTGCCAGAACCGACCCCACGTTGGCAGAAATCCGATGTAAAGGCCGCGTTTGTTCGCCTCCGCCACGATGAAATCGACATGGTCCCAGTAGTCGTTTTGCGGCCCGTCCTTTAGGGCGGGATGCGTGACGTCGAGGTCCACAAACGGGAGGTGACCGTAGGGATTCGGGTCGGTGTGGCCTTCAAGTTCAGCGATAGCGACGGATTGGAGCACGGTGAACTTCTTCGCCGCGCGATTTTCGATCAGCCGGACTGCCTCCTCCCGATTGAGGCGGTGGAACAGCTCCCACGTCGTGTCGCCGAGCCAGAAGAAGGGGTTGCCATCCGCGGTGACGAGGAAGCGGTGGTTGTCGCTGACCCTGAGCTGCGGAAGCGGGGCGGCGAGTGCCACGGCGGACAAGCCGAGCGCGAACGGAAGAACCAGAACCAGAGTGTCGAGTCTCATGAGGAGTGGGGTACACGAGAAAGGCGATGCCTTCAATTATTGTAACTATTCAGCACAATGCATCCCTGTGAGCGGTAGATGGGCGGAATAATTATATTTTATTCGGAAATGCTGGACACAGTGTTGACGGACTGCCACACTCGTCGGCGTGTACAGGTATTGCGGGAAAGAGTGGTCGCAAGAGGACATCGGTAAGATTCAAGAGCTGCTGAGGCGGGAGCCGAAGGCG
>CAMDJH010000364.1 GCA_945900455.1 Akkermansia muciniphila | reverse complement strand
GAACCTTCGCCGCATGATCGCGACGGTAGGCGATCCCAACAGACTTCGCCCACACATCAAGACGCACAAGCTGCCGGAATTGGTGAAACGGCAGATCGAGTTGGGGATCACTCGCTTTAAGTGCGCGACGATCGCTGAGGCCGAAATGGCGGCGGCCGTCGGAGCACCCGACATTCTCCTGGCGCACCAACCGGTGGGACCCGGCGTCCGGCGACTCGCCTTGCTCGCGAAGCAGTTTCCGCAGACTCAATTTTCGGCGACGGTTGAGGACGCCGACGTGATCCACGCCTTATCCCGGGCCGCCGGCGAGTCTGGAGTACGACTCGGGGCGTGGGTTGATCTGGATATCGGCCAACATCGAACGGGAGTGCCTCCGGGTCCGGTTGCCCTGGCTCTCGTTCGACAAATTTGTGGCGTACCCGGACTCTATTTTGCGGGATTGCATGCCTACGATGGTCACCTCCAAGAGGCCGATCCAATCCAACGCACGGCGCTCTGTGACGAGGCGTTTAGGCCGGTAACGGCCTTGATGTCGCAACTCGATGCCGCCGGGCTGCAGGCACCCGCTATTGTCGCCGGGGGCAGTCCAACTTTTCCCATTCATGCGCGCCGCGCCGGGGTTCAATGCAGTCCGGGAACCACGGTTCTCTGGGATGCCGGATACGGCCACCGCTTTCCGGACCTCAAATTTCTGCCCGCCGCCGTATTGCTGACCCGGGTCATCAGTCACCCGTTACCGGGGCATATTTGCGTCGACCTTGGACACAAGGCTGTCGCCTCCGAGATGCCACCGCCACGGGCGCTGTTCCTCGATCTGCCCGATGCAAAATTCGTGAGTCACAGTGAGGAACATCTTGTTCTGCAGACCGCCTCCGCCGACGCGCTTCGAACCGGTCGCGAGTTGTACGCGATTCCCTGGCATGTCTGTCCCACCGTGGCGCTGCACGCCGAGGTCTGGGTGGTGGAATCCGGTGTTGCCGGCACGAGATGGCCGGTGACGGCCCGCGCCCGCCGTCTTTCGATCTAAAAACCTTAAACAGTGACCGCCTCCGACTGGATCCTGATCTTCCTCGCATTTCTGGCCATCGGCACTCTGGTGGTGTTGGTGACGAAGTTGAAGATCAACGCCTTTATCGCGTTGCTAATCGCCTCGCTAATCGTCGGCGGTGGCGCGGTTTTGCTGGGGCGCACCCTGCCAAACGCGTCCGGAGTGGAAGTCCCGCTCACGATGTTGAAGATCGCCGATTCCATCAAGACCGGCATGGGCAATACCCTCGGCGGCATTGCCGCGATCATTGCGCTCGGAACCATGCTGGGAAAACTGCTCGCGGAATCCGGCGGTGCGGAAGTCTTGGCAAAGGAGTTCATCCGGTTTTTTGGTCCGCAACGGATTCAACTGTGCATCATGGCTCTCGCGTTGGCGGTCGGCCTGACCACCTGGTTCGCCGTGGGGCTGGTGCTACTCCTGCCCATCCTCGTCACGCTGACCCGGGAAACCCGCCAACCGTTTCTTCGCCTGGCCCTGCCTCTCCTCGCCTGCCTCTCCGTGATGCACGGTGTAATGCCTCCCCACCCAGGTCCCGTCCTGGCCGTAGACAAATTGAATGCTCAAAATGGACTCGTCCTGCTCTGGGGATTCATCATCGGCCTTCCCACCGCCGCCATTGCCGGCCCCCTCTTCGCCCGCTGGGCCGTCCGACGCGTCGAGGCGAACCCACCGCAAGTTCTCGACAAGTCCGAGAACACACCCGCCGGATTTCGCTATCCCGGGTTCAAACTCACTCTCCTTGCAATTCTGCTGCCCGTGATGCTGATGCTCGTCGCCACGGTCGCCGAACTTTCGTTGCCGAAAGGAAATCAATTGCGTGTATCCGCCTCCTTCATCGGCAATGCCACGACCGCCCTGCTCCTCTCGGTTCTATTCGGGTTGTGGGCTCTCGGGACACGCTGCGGCTACTCCCTCTCTCAGTTGCTCAGGTTCACCGAACAAAGCGTCGCCTCGGTCGGTATGACTCTCGTGGTCATCGGGGGAGGCGGCGCGTTCGCCCGAGTCCTTACCGACACCGGTGTCGCCGACGCCGTCGGCCGCCTCGGACAGGAAGCCCACCTGTCCCCCCTCCTCTACGGGTGGATGGTCTCCGCTTTCATCCGTGTCGCCACGGGCTCCGCTACCGTGGCGATCACCACGGCCTCGGGCCTGCTGGCTCCGGTCATTGGCCAACATCCGGAGTTAACCCAACATCAAATTGCGCTCATCATCTGCGCCGTCGGTTGCGGCTCTCTCTTCTTATCTCATCTGAACGATGGCGGATTTTGGATCGTCCGGGATTGCCTGGGACTTTCGGTCGAACAAACGCTCCGAACCTGGACTGTCTGCGAAACCATCGTGGGCATCGTCGGAATGTTGATCTCGCTCGTGTGCTATCATGCAATGGCCCAATGACCGCTGAGCGCTTCCCGAACAAGAACGGCGGAAAACTCTCGGCCTGCACCCGTCACTAGTATCCCTAGCATCCGCTCCACGGGGATGACATACCCTCGGATGCGATCCCGTCAGACGCTTCCCGAAACGATGGATCCAGGGCATTCGCGATGCCAACGAGACGAAATAATTCCAACGCCACTCTCTGTCGCGAACGGAACAATTCACCCGAACGCCCCGGGTCCACTGCCGCAGCGTCACGGACACCCCCCAAGATCCTCGCCGTCGGAGAAGGATCCTCCGCAATTGTTGAGCTCTGCGCCACCGCGGCGTCGGTCTCGCGTTCGTCGCCGCCCGGCTGACAGGCTGGAGGCGGGGCAAGACTCTGCGTCACGTCCGAGATCGAGATGGACCTCCATTCGCGTCGACCCGACCAGCCCCCCAACTCAGCCCGAAGTGTTCCAGGCCGGGATGGAATCGCCATCAGAACCGTATCGCTCTCCCGCCATACGGCCCGGTATACGACCGTGCCCTGCGATTCCGGACCGATCCACACTCGAACCCAGACGCAACCGTCTTCCGTACCGGCGGTAAACCTCTGAAAAGCGACCGAATCCACATCCCAATGCACCGCCACGGACCCCGGTGATCGCGCCTGGAGAAACAGGGTCGAGACGCTTTCACCCAAGCCGAGCGGCTGCGGTACGGGAGGATCGTCTTCAAAAAGAATCTCCGGAATCGAAATCCGGACATCCGATTGCGGCACTGGACGAAGGGGCATTCGTGTCAGTCTATCAAACGCGACTCGCGAGGCCAAGCTCGAGTCTTTGACGGCGGACCCAAATACTCACGCGAAGTCGTGAAGATTCTTGTCCAACACCCCTTCGGAGCCAATTTCACGCGGAAGCTTTGACAGTCACTCTGGATTTGGATATCCCAAGCCGTCTATGGAAGAGAACACGAGCTTTAATTATCTGGCCTGGGGAATGGATAACATCGCCTACGGGCCCGTGGAATTGCCTGGCCTGGTAAATTGGATCAAGATCGGCAAGGTGAAGGCCAATAGCTGGGTGTTCAGGGAACGGGACTGCGTCTGGTCGCGGGCGGCGGACTTGACTGAACTCAAGGTCTTGTTCAAGTCCAAGTTGCCGCAAAATACCGCCGCTGCGGCCGACGCGCTGGGGATCCAACCCGGCTCGCTCCGACGAATCAAAATGTTAGCGGACGTCGACGATCGGTTGCTGGCATCATTGCTGACCTACCTCGAAGTGGTCCGAACCTCGGCGTTCGGGACGGTTGTGAACAAAGGGGAGCAGGGCGATGCGTTATTCATGGTGCTGGAGGGTGAGGTCCGGGCACGTGTAACCATTGATGGGAAGGAAACGACGCTGACCACCATGGGCGTCGGAGAATGTTTCGGCGAATTGGCGATTGTGGACCAGGGGCCGCGCTCGGCCGATGTGATCGCCAATCAACCCAGTGTCCTGCTCAAGATGTCCGCGTCCGCATTGAAGAAGATGTTCACCGAGGCACCGGCGCTAAGTGCTCCATTTATGTTCGCCCTGACCCGGGTGATTGCTCAAAGAGTGCGGACGCTGACCAAACGTTACGAAGACTCAATTCACTTTTCGCGAACCGCCTCCGCGGCTGTGACGGAAAATCTGTAGGTTGACATTTCATTGTGAAGGGCGGGGCGGTATCACGCAGGCAAGGGATTTTAGGAGCGGCTTCCGCTTCGGATCATTGCTACCCAGACCGCGATGCAGACAATGTGCAGGGTCTGGTCGAGCCAGATTGAAATCAGTCCGGCTTCGGGGGCTTTATCGCATTTCTTGAACCGGCGCATCCACCACGCTACCGGCCAGCGGGTATCAATCAACATGTGAATGACGCCCAGCACCAGACCCGCCTGCCAACCCAGGGCGAGGGCAAGGCCCACCCCATGGATTGAGCCGTGAACCCACGCCGCCGGATGAAGCAGATTCATCTTGTATCGCGCCATCCAGTCGTCCTGCAGAATCCAATCCGCGATCAGGTGCGCCACGAGACCGCTTTCGAAGGGTGTGAGATTCATTGGTCGCAAGTGCTGAAAGGTTTGAGTCTCCGGCGGTCACATCGGCGCCGATCCCAACCGAACTGCAGGCTGCCGAATCCATACCTTAAGTTCAGGAGAAATCGAGGTAAACCGACTGCGAGACTGCGAGTCGGGTGCATCTCACGGAAACGGTGGTTTTCGAGTCAGCGATTGTTGAACGGAAGAATTCTTCATTTTTCCCGGGACTCTGATTTCGATTTCTGAAACGCTCCGCGGCCAATGGTGCTGCCGAGCAGAATGCAAGGGCGCGACTTTGGT
>CAMDJH010000363.1 GCA_945900455.1 Akkermansia muciniphila | reverse complement strand
GAAAACGACCTCCGCATGACCAAAGTGCAGCAGAAAATCTCTGGCTGCTTTCGGTCTTTCGAAGGAGCCCAAATCTTCTGTCGGGTACGGAGTTATCTTTCTACCTGCAGAAAAAACGATCTCGCGCCGACCCAGGCCCTACAAATTCTATTCTCAGGACACCTTCCGGATTTCATCGCTAAACTAGTGAATAGTTACATTTCATTTTAAAATAGTGGGCCTGTCACTTTGTGTCACTTTGTTTTGAACGAGTTCCGCCCTGCCAGGGGGGGGAGGACGTATGCGAAGGGCTACGTCTGCGTGTTACCTGTCGCCCCGCTGGGGCTTGAACACCGCGCGCGTCGAAACCCCATGTCTCGCGCCATGGGCTACGGTCTGGCGGCGCTCCGCGCCTTCCGAGTGTGAGCTCCCATTCACCTTCGCGACCTTTGCGACCTTTGCGATCTTTGTGTGAGGAATTCGTGGAGATGTTTGTCTCACACTCGTCACTTTTTCGAGATTTGCTGGCGCCCGAGGCACCGGCATCGCGATGATTCCGTCCGATGAATCCCTCGTCCGTGATCGAGACGCTCGCCGAACTGGTGCGGATCAATAGTGTGAACTCCTCCTACGAAGGCGGTCCGGGAGAGCGCGAGATTGCCACCTGGATAAAACGATTCTTTGAGCAGCGCGGCATCGAAGTGTGGGAGCAGGAGGTTTTTCCGGGCCGCCCGAACATTATCGCGCGATTGCCGGGTCGGGATGGATCGCGCCGCGTAATCCTCGAGGCGCACACGGACACCGTGAGTGTGCAAGGGATGAGCATCCCGCCGTTCGAGCCGCGAGTGGAGGCTGGAAAAATGTACGGCCGAGGCAGTTGCGATACCAAGGCGGGTCTGGCGGCCATGATGTGCGCCGTCGCCTCCCTGCATAAAGATCAGATTCAACCTCCGTGCGATGTCTGGTTGGCTGCCGTGGTGGACGAGGAGTTTTCCTATCGCGGCGTAGTGAAGCTGTGCGAAGGGCTCACGGGCCAGGCCGCGCTCGTCGCGGAACCGACTGGATTGCGAGCCGTTATCGCCAGCAAGGGTGTGTTACGCTGGCGGATCCTCGTCCGAGGCAAGGCGGCGCACAGCGGCAAACCACACCTCGGAGTGAACGCCATCAATCACATGGCTCGTGTGATCCTTGCGCTCGAAGAAGATCATCGAAACCTCGCCGCGCGGGTGCATTCGTTGCTCGGTCCAGCGACCGTGAATGTCGGCGTCGTCCAGGGCGGTGTGCAGGTGAATTTTGTGCCGGACCGCTGCAGTATCGAGATCGATCGTCGCCTGCTGCCGGGCGAGACGGTGGAAACCGTGCTCGCGCACTACCAGACGCTGCTGGATGAGTTGAAGATCCAGCATCCCACCTTGGACGCGTTCATGGAACCGCCGATGCTCACAGATGAGGCGCTGGAAACCCCCGCCGATTCAGCGCCGGCGAAACTTGCCCGTTCGCTGCTCGACGCGATGGGGCTGGATGGAGCCCTCGGCGGCGTTCCCTTTGGCAGCGACGCGAGCAAACTCTCTCGTCAGGGCATTCCAAGCCTTGTCTTCGGGCCTGGTAGCATTGATCAGGCGCATGCCGCTGTGGAGTTCGTGGAACTGGCTCAAGTCGAGCGAGCGTTCGAGTTCTACCGAAATTTCATCGTACGTTTCGTGTAGGATCATTTTATGAAAAGAACACCTTCTCCGCCGTCCGGTGCAGCATCCAACGCCGGTCTTCGGCGGTGAGAAAATCGAGACGATCGCGAATCAGGGCAATCGAGTTTGCATAGGTGTGCCCTTCCTGGACTTGAAACGGGCAGTCGCTGGCCCACATGAGGCGCGAAGCGCCATAGGCATCGCGCAAACGGCGGATCATCGGTCCGAGGTCCGTGTAGGGGGCTCGTTTCGCGCCCAGGGCATAAAAAGCGGACGTTTTCACATAGGTGTGATGGAAGTCGGACAGGCGGCACAGGGTATCGAGGTCGGCTGGCGGTATCGATCCCGTGACACCGATGCGGGAGAAGTGGTCGATGACAACGCGCGTTTTCGGGTAGGCTTGACACATGCGATGCACGGCGGGCAGCGCATCGGCACCCATCAGCAAGCACATGGAAAGGCCAGCATCGGCGGCGTACGCCCACATCTGCTTCATGCCATTTGACTGACTCCAGGCCTCAGCCTTTGCCTTGTCTGTATAGATACGGAAACCACGCACGCCTCGGGCCATCAGCGATTTCATAGTGTCACGGACATCCGGCTTCGTCTCATCCACGATGGCGACGCCGCTGAATGTACCGTGGTGTTTCGCCATCATGTCGAGCATGTAGCGGTTGTCGAATTGGTAGTAGCTCATCTGAATGAGCACGATGCGGCTCACGCCCTCCGGCTTGGAGTGGGCGAAGAGTTCCTCCGGCGTGAAGCTGGCGGGCTTCATATCCGCCGGCTTGAACCCCGCGTCGAGCGGGTAGCGCTGCGTATCGGGCGTCCAAACGTGGACGTGGGCATCAATCCAGTCACTGCGTGGGGCGTCGAGTGATGCGCAACCCGTCGTTGCGAGGGCGGCGAGTACGCCGGAACGAAGGAAGGTTCGGCGGGGATGGGCGGCAGGCGTGTGCATTGTTGCGGGGGTTGGTTTGGGTGGAAACGGAAAGTGGTTCGGATGGGTCACACTTTCTCCAGCAGGGTGGCAAGCACTCGCAGGACGTGGTGGATATCTTCCTGTGTATTGTAGCCATGAACGGCGATGCGGATGCGCCCGGCGCTGTGCATAACGTGGACGCTTGCGCGCTCCAGCGCCGCGTGAAGCTCGGTACTGCGCGGATGCTGGAAGGCGAGGATGCCAGAGCCGTCCCAGGGGCACAGCGGTTTCACTCCAAGACTGAGCAGGCCGGCTTCCGCCTCCGCAACGAGGGGATCGGCGTGAGCGGCGATGTTTGCCACGCCGATACGTTCCAGATAGCGCAGCGACGCGTTGAGTGCATATAACGAAACGAAGTTGGGCATCCCCACGGAGAAACTCGCGGCACCGGACTTCGTGATCGCGCGATTGAAGCGATCCGCATCGAAGGCATTCTGCAAATGGAGCCACCCCCCCGCGTGCGTGGTGAGTCGCGAGGCACCGGCGGTGGGAATGCCAATAATGCAACCACCATGGATGCCGAGCGTCCATTTGTGGGTGCTGGAGATGAGAATATCCGCGCCGTCGCAGTTGAGGACCACGCGACCCAGCGCCTGGGTGAGGTCCACCGAAAGGATCGCGTTGGGAGCAAGCCGTCGCACGCTGTCGTGGAACGGTTTCCAGTCGATGCGGTGGCCGTTGTAGAAACTCACGAGCGACACCTGAACCAATTTCGTGCGCTCATTGAGTAACGGCGCGAGATCACTCGATTCGAGCACACCCCCAACGGCTTTCCACAGCCGTAGGGTCGGCGCATCCGCTGCCCGTAACCACGGAGTGACTCCCGCGGGAAAATCGAGATCCGTGACCACGACCTCATCGGCCCCGCTGAGTTGCAGCGCCGAGGCGAGGAGGTTGTAGGCTTCCGAGCTGCACGAACAGAACGACACTTCGGAGGTTTGCAGGTGGAGCATCCGCGCGCTCACCTCGCGACACGCTTCGACTTGGGCAAAGTGGCCATCGCGTCCGTTCATGCCGCGCAACTTGTCGTGCCAGTAGGCGTCGATTGCTTCGCCCGTGCAGCGCGGCGGGATGCTTTCCGCGGCCGTGTTGAGGTAGGTGATTCCCGAAAGGGTCGGAAAATCGTCCAAGCGTTTGGATTCGGTTAGCATAAAACAATCGATTGCATCCGATGGCACGGCATTGATTACGCCAGCGGCAGCGGCGCCTCCATCGCACTCAGGGGAAGCGGCACCCGGCAAAGGTTGCCGGAAGAGTGAATGAGATCAAGGGTGAGTGGCAGGCCGATCGCTTTTTCGCCACAGAAACGTCATCGCGATAACACCGAGCCACGGAGCCAATCCGGCGATGACGAGGCCAAGATCGTAGCTCTTCGAGCGATCTGCGAGCATTCCGAAAAAGCTGTGCATCGGCGACGTCACCGCCCACACCCAAAAACCCAGCAAGCCGGTCAGGCGGCCGACGTGCGTGGCGGAGAGTTCCTGCACAAAGCTGTAAAAGCACGGAAACAACGCCAGGCCGCCGGCGCCGATCATCAACAACGTGGCGAGCAGCGGCCAGCCTTTGTCCAGCCAGGGGATCAGCACGCTGAGGGACGTCAGCAGACAGGCACCCGCATAGACGTTCCGCCGCGCATCGTGGGGCGATGACGCTCGTCGGCGGATGAGCCAGATTGAGACAACGCCGGCCAGGATACAGCCGACATCGGTGGCGATGTAATAGAGCGAATTGAAATTCAGGGCCGCCTTTTCGTCGTAGCCTCGGCCGGTCTGCAGGAACTTCATGAGCCACACGCGGTAGATTTGCCAGACGGCTTGCGCGCCGACGACGAGGAGTGCCACCGCCCAGAAGCGTCCGCTGCACACGATGGCGCGGAAACTCGGCCCGTCCTTACTGGATGTCGTCACGGGAGCCGAATCGAGGTCGCGAGGACGAAGGCAGATGAACCATGCAACGACCCATAGCAAGCCCGTGCCACCGACGGCGATGAAGGCGGTGCGCCATGATCCAACCTGATCCGTCATCAGAAGTTTCATGATCTGCGGGGTGATTACGGCGCCGATCGAGGCGCCACTTTGCAACACGCTATTACCCATCGTACGGTCCTTTTCATCGAGGAGCGCAAAGGTTGTTTTCAGTGCGCAAGGCCAGTGA
>CAMDJH010000362.1 GCA_945900455.1 Akkermansia muciniphila | reverse complement strand
AACGGGGGAGATTCGGTATCAGGAGCGCGTCGGCGGCAATTTCTTCGGTTCACCCGTGTGGGTGGATGGACGGCTCTTCGCGATTTCAACATCCGGTGACGTTGTGGTGGTGGAGGCGAGCGACAAATTTAAAGTGCTGGATCGCCATCCGCTCAATGATCGATGTCATACGACGCCGGCCGTGGCGGGCGGCCGCATGCTCCTTCGTACGGAACGGCACCTCTTCAGCGTCGGTGGAAGGGCCAGGGCCAATGGCGTGGAGTGAAACCGGAAGTGTCGAATGCTCCAGCGTCCCGGGCATGCGGATCCAGGTGGCCGGGTTGTTCGGCGGATCGCGGGTCAGGTGGTTGGGGGCGTCCGCGCGGGTCGTCGGATCTGGGGGGGGCGATCCACCGCGCCCGGAGGCGGTGCCGCGCCGGCGATGCAGCACCGCCTCCCGCAGCAGATATTCGAGCTGGCCGTTCACACTCCGAAGTTCATCCTGCGCCCAAGCTTCCAATTCTCCCCAGAGGGCGGGATCGATCCGCAACAGGAATGACTTTCGCTCGGCCATGCGGGCTCAGGTGTAGAGCGTGCCCGCGTTCACCACCGGATGGACCTCGGAGTCGCTGCAGAGGACGACCATCAGATTGCTGACCATGGCGGCCTTGCGCTCGTCGTCCAGCGTCACGACCTCGGATGGTCAAAAAACTCAAACCTACCGATATTCAACGATTTACAGGGCGATGAGGAGATTGCTCACAGGCCGTTGGCTCGGTTAAGTCTCTTCGATGAATTGGAACCGAATGCTGGCGACCATCTCCGGTTCGGTTGATCGGGAACTCCTCCTGCGCAACGAGTATCTGGTGACGGAGAACCGGATTCGATCCGTAAAGGACGAGCTCCTGTCGAAAATGATTCTTTTCGGAGAAAGCTCTCTCCGCCACTGCCTTGAAAATTACGTGAATCATTTCCACGCGGAGCGAAATCACCAAGGCAAGGGCAACGTGATTCTGTTTCCAGCGCCCGAGGATCGGATCGGTGAAATGTCACGGGATATACAGACTCGCGAACGCCTCGGCGGCCTCCTGAAATTCTATCACTAATGTTGCGCTCAACATTAGTAGTATAATGTTGAGTGCCCAATAATGTTGAGTTGAGCGCCCCTTTGCTGCGCCAGCGGCCTTTGCCGGGGTTTTCAACTCAACATTAATGACGGAGCGTTTTGCCGCTCAGAGCGCCATCAGCCAAGCCATGAGGTCTGGATCTCGGCGCCATTTTCCTGAGTGGCGCTTTCCTTTTAGCAGCGGCTTTGCCTTAGCCAGCGTCTCGCGTTTCGCTTCCAGATTGATGGAGATGTATTTGTTGGTGGTGTTGACACTCACATGGCCCAACCAATGCGCAATCGTGCTGAGGTCCACTCCGGAGCGCAGCAAGTGAGTCGCTGTGCTGTGGCGAATGGAGTGCGGGTGGAGGCGTTTGTGTTTGAGAGAGGGGTGCTGCAACCGCGCTTTCGCAACGTATTTATGCAAGATGAGACCAACACCAAAGCGGGACAGCCGGGTGCCACGATTATTGAAAAACACAGGAGCCGAGGGGCTGGGCGGCTGGGCGTGTTGCTCAATTAGCTTTTGGAGGAGGCCCGCTGTTTCGGGCCAAATTGGACAGGTCCTCTCTTTGCGGCCCTTACCTCGGAGCAGGACACTGCGCGGGGCGCTCAGGCGCAGATCGGCGGTTTGCAGCCCAACGATTTCACTAACTCGGGCGCCGGTGTTGAACATTAAGCTCAACAATGCCAAGTCCCGACAACCGTTTCCGGCCTCGGTGTCCACCGCCCGGAGTACGGCCTTGATCTCGTCAAACTCCAAGTACTGGATCTCGCGGCTACCCGCGCGTTTGAAAGGGATACTCAAAATGCGCTGGGCTTGCTCCAGGTGCTGTGGATAGCGTCCGCCCAAGTAGCGAAAGAAGCTATGGATGGCGCTCAAGCGCACGTTGCGGCTGCTGACTTGATTCTGGCGGTCGGTTTCCAGGCATTGAAGAAATGCGGTGACTTTGTCGACACCGAGTTGCTCGACGGAGAGTCGGCTGGGGTCGCCCTTTCTGCCGGCGGCAAACTGCAACAGGAGTTTGAGGCTGTCTCGGTAGCTCTGGATCGTATGCGGACTCAAGGCCCGTTGGCACGGCAGATAATCCACGAAGAAGCCCTTCAAAGCCAGGGCAAGAGTCGAAGGTTTGGACGAGTTCACGCGATGCCTCCTTCGGTCAAGAGCGATGCAAACCGTTGGTGAAGTCGCAGGCTGGCCGCCTGGCCCAGTTCCGGAGTGAGTTTCAGGTAATGATGGGTGCTGGCGGCGTTAACGTGACCGAGGTAAGCGGCCAGATGCGGCAACTTGGCTTGCACGTCCGCCCCTTGGGCGTACCCGCGTTGGAGCACCGAAACGGCGTAACTGTGGCGCAGGTCATGAAGGCGTGGCGGGTGCCCCCGTGCATTCAGGACGCCGGCACTGACGCTCACCTGACGCCATAGCACTCCCAGGCGGGTGGCCGAATAGGCTTCTGGTGAACGCTGGCGGCCCCACATGAGGAAGGCTTCGGGGGCCATCGGCAATTTCTTTTGCCTGCGCTTTTGCAGATATTCCCTCAGTTCGAGCGTAAGCGAGACCGACAGCGGCACCAGGCGGGACTTGTGGAACTTGGAAAGCCGAATATGGAGCACGCTCTGCTCCTCTTGAATATCGCCCAGCCTCAAACGGAGCAGTTCACCGCGCCGCAGCCCGCAGCAGAAAAGAAGGACAAAGCCGATCCGAACGGTCTCGGCGTGCAACGGGTTCTCAGCCGAAGGCGGCAGTTGAGCAGCCACCGCCAATACGCGGCTCATTTCCGCTTCGGAGACCAAGCGCGGAGACAAGACCGGGGCGGGCTTAGGGAAGGTCAGCCGGTCGGGAATGAAGGTGCCGGAATGATCTCGAGCATGGAACAGAAGAAAGTTCCGCACGACCCGCTGACAATTGCGGCTTCCTGTAGAGGTCCGACTACCCAGGGTTTTAGTCCAGCGGGCAAACATCTCGGAGCGTATCTTGGCAGCGCGCGGGTAGTGGCGGTGGAGGAAGACATCCCAGTGGCGCAACACCGCGACCTCGGTCCGGTAAATGCGCCCCAGGCCTTGCTTAAGCTCCACGAATCGCCGCAGTGACGCTGTAAAACGACTCTGAAAGTGTGCCGGAAATCTGTGGGGTGGACGCGCGGGCCTGATGCGAGGAAGGCTCTTTCTGGAGCAGAGCGGTTTTGCCGCTCCCCCCGCAGGATCGGCAGGCACCGGAAGAGCCACCTGGCGCAGCTCATCCACATTCAGGCGCAGGTAAACGGAGGTGCTGGCAATGGCGCGATGCCCCAGTGCGTCACCGATAGCCTTAATGCCAACTCCCTGTTGCATGAGCCAGGTCGCGAAGGAATGGCGCAATACGTGCGGGCTAAACCGCGGCAGGTTTAACCCGCTGCGGCGGATGCGGCGCTCCAACGCAGCGTTAACCGAAGTCGGTGCCAAGGCAATGCAGGGAGCCCTGCGGCGGAGGAACAACTCACGTCGCCCACTCTCCGGGCGTGCCTTGCGCAGATACGCGATAAGCACGTTGGCCGCCTCGTCGGTCAGGGGCAGTTGCAGCGACTGACGGGTTTTGGCTTGTCTGACGCGCAGAACCCGGTTGCGCCAATCAATGTTATCGAGGGTCAAGCGCACCAACTCGCCACTGCGCAGCCCGTAGGCTGCCGCCAGGTAGAGCAGGGTGAAGTCTCGCCGTCCGATAGGTTCGGAACGGTCGATCGATTGGATGAGCGCCTGAATCCGCGCCCAAGGAAGGGCTCGTGGCAATCTTTCTCCGCGATACACCCGGGGAGTATCGATTTGCAGATGCAACGGCCGAGCCAGCACCCCCTGCGCGTGTCGTTCTTTGAGATAAGCCCGAACCGCCGCGGCAACCTGCTGCATACTGGAACGGTTATTGGTCCGCGCCAACTCTCGCATGAAGGCTTCCACCCGACGGAGTTCAAGTTGCCGTAAAGCAACTGGTTTGCCGTCAAACCGGAGGAATCGCAGGAATGCTCGGAGATGGCCTCCACGGCATGCGATCGTCTTTTCAGCCGCACCTCGGATCTCGCGCAGATAAGCGCCAAAGCGCTCGACCTCCACCTCCACAGGAGAGGGCAGCGGCCAATTGCCTTGAGAAACCAGTCGGCGCTCACTCAGGAACCGCTTGAACGCGCCGATGACCGAACCGGCTTTCCTTTGGCTTGGCAGGAAGTGGTCGTGGGCCGCCTGGAGATCTTTCTGAGTCAATTGGGCCAGCGTGGTGATGCGGCGACGCCCTAACCAGACAACCACCTTGCGAAGTCCCGCCAGGTGAGAGTCAAGGGTGCTATCGGTGTAGTGTTGATCGTGCATCCACCGCAAGAAGTCATCAAGCAGAGGACCGAAGAGAGGCAGGGAACGCCAACGTGCGAAGCAACGAGGGCGAATCTGGACAAGGAGAGATTTTATTTTCATCCCGTGAGGGATGTCCCTCTCCCAGATCTCCCGTCAATAATGTTGAGTTGAAAACCTCGGCAAAGGCCGCTGGCGCAGCAAAGGGGCGCTCAACTCAACATTATTGGGCACTCAACATTATATCACTAATGTTGCGCTCAACATTAGTAGTAGAATTTCAGGAGGCCGCCGAGGCGCTCGCGAGTCTGGATGTCCCCTGCCATTTCACCGATCCGATCCTCGGGCGCTGGAAACAGGATCACGTTGCTCTTGCCTTGGTGATTTCGCTCCGCGTGGAAGTTATTCACGTAATTCTCAAG
>CAMDJH010000361.1 GCA_945900455.1 Akkermansia muciniphila | reverse complement strand
TAGCTCTATATCACAATCTTGGAAAACTACCCGAACCGCCACCCACCCACAGATTCTGCTGAGGAGGCTAATTTCTTAAAGACGGTTCTGCTCGGCTGGGCCAGCGATGTGCGGCACGACACCAAATTCTGCGCACGTGAAGGACGTCTCGGTGAACTCGCGCCCGCCGCGCGCATCCGCTGGCAGCAGCGGCGGGGCAAGCTCGCCGGTTTTCGCCAGGGCTGGAAGGAGGCACACCCGGAATGAACCAACGATTCACCATCGACGGCAGCGACGCGCTGGAAGCGCATCTCGCGCAGACGTGCGAAAGAGTTCTGGCTGGCGTGAAGGTGCTTGTCCCGGCTTCCAAACTCCAAGCTGTCTTGCTGGGCGGCGGCTACGGTCGCGGCGAAGGCGGAGTTTTGAAGACAGCGGACGGCGACCGGCCTTACAACGATCTGGAATTCTACGTTTTCATTCGGGGCAATGCGATTCTCGCCGAACGGAAGTTCCGCCACCCGCTCCATGGACTTGGCGAAGGCCTGTCGCCCGCGGCTGGGCTGGAAGTCGAGTTCAAGGTACTCACGCTCGACAAGCTGCGCCGCGACACGCCTAGCATGTTTTACTATGACTTGGTAATGGGGCATCGTTGGCAGTTGGGCGACGACGCTTTGCTCGCGGGCTGCGAGCAGCATCGCGATGCGGCCAGAGTGCCGCTGCACGAGGCAACGCGGCTGCTGATGAACCGTTGCTCCGGCTTGCTCTATTCGCTCGAACGATTGCGACGACGGGATTTTGGCGCGACGGAGGCGGATTTCGTCGGCCGCAATCTGGCCAAGGCACAACTGGCATTTGGTGATGCGCTGCTCGCGGCGCACGGTCAATACCACTGGAGCTGCCGGGAACGTCACTCGCGATTGGCCAAGTTGTCCGTCGTGGATAATTTGCCGCTGGCCGAACTGGTGCAGCATCATGCGACCGGAGTGGATTTCAAGCTGCATCCGGTGCGTTCGACGGAATCACGCGAGGCTCTGATCGCCCGGCACGCGGCGCTTTCAACCCTGGGCCGGCGCCTGTGGCTCTCGCTTGAATCGCGGCGGCTGGACACCCGTTTCACGTCCACGCGCGACTATGCGTTCAGCGGCATCAACAAGTGCCCTGAAACTTCCCCGCAGCGGAACCGACTGGTAAATTTTCGGGCCTTCGGAGTGGCCGGACTGGCGTGCGTGCGTTATCCGCGCGAGCGCTTATTTCACGCACTGGCCTTATTGCTTTGGGAATCAGACGGTCTGGCGCAACCGAACGTGCGCGCACGAATTCAGGGCGAATTGAGCACGGACGCCTGTGACCTGGCCGCTCTGACGTCCGCTTACGAACGGCTCTGGAGCCGCTTCAACTGACTATGTTCGACACGCTCAAGGTGGATTTGCGCCGCAACCTGCAGGACTACGCGCCCTGTGGGACGTTGAAGCGTCTGGCACTTTGCCTGACACTAAACAGCACTCAGGCATTAATGCTGATCCGATTCCAGTTCTGGTGCGCGCGCCATCACTTCCCGACCCTCTTCGCGGCCAAGCTGCTCTTCTGGTTCTTCAAGATCGAGATCAGTAAATATGCCCACATCGGACCGGGACTTCGCTTGCCGCATCCCATGGGGCTGATTATCGCTCCCAACGTCATTATCGGGCCGGACTGTGACATCTATGCCGATGTACGGCTGGTTTTGGCGCATGGCGCAAAGGAAGGCCCGCAGATCGGACGACATGTTTTTCTTGGCGATGGAGCGAAGGTCGTTGGCCACGTGAGCGTCGGCGACCACGCGATCATCGGCGTCTCCAGTGTCGTCACCAGGGACGTTCCCGCGCACGCCACTGCGGTCGGGATTCCCGCCAAAGTCATCACCGAACACAACGACCGCGAGGCGGACACCCGGTAGATGTTTGACCTGAAACGTCAATTCACCGGAAGGTTTTTCGCCACCAGGAGACATCGGTGAAGGCTTCCACCTGTCCCTCTGGCCAGAGGCGAATGGTGACGCGATAGCCCCCGCGCGATGGGGTGGGCTCACCCGCCCACTTCCACGGCGGATCCGTTGCAAGTTCCAATTGCACCACGCTTTCCGGGCCGCCCGAGTGCAGACGGAACTCCACGGACGCGCGTTCGGCAAGGGCAGCGAAACTCCGTTCCTGTCCGCAAGCCCGGACCCGCAGCGGTGGCAGCAACCTTCCCGTCTCATTGTAGACCACGATGGTCGATGCGTCGGAATTGATGAAAGCAACGACGCCGGAGAGGATGACGCCCAAAACCAAACTGAGGGGCAACAGCAGTCGTTTGCGCAGCCACCACGGGCGGAGGGCGGTGGAAATCATGGCGATTGGAGGGCGGGTTTCAGCTGCTTCGCGTTGCGACGCATCGTTTCAATCCGCGCGGTGATGCCGAGCAGGATGAGCCACAGCATCAGGTTCCGCGGCTGCACCAGGACTCGTTCGAGCGTGCTTTGCTGATAATTCAGTGCGCAGCCAACGGCAATGCCAAGGCTCAGGCAACGGAGCGGCGAGTGGCCGAAGAAGAAATACGCCCGGGCATTACGCCAGAGTGCAACAAAGATTACCGCTAGCCACGCCATCAGACCGACATAACCGTTCTCCGCGAGGAGAAGATAGTAGTGGCTTTCCACAACCGAGTTGGCCTCTTCGTAATTTACCCGCATGCCCCGACCGCGAAGCCAGTCGTAGTAAACTTCGGCATAGCGAAATGGGGGGTTCACCACGAGCGCGTAGTTGTTCCAACCAATGCCGAGGGCATGGTCGTGAACCATTTCGAGGCAGGCGTCCTTCATGACCTCACGCAACTCGCCACTCGCCTGATTGCCGCGGTCGTTAAATCGCGCGATGATGGTGTCGAGCGTTAGCAGAAGGCCAATTGCCCCGACCACCCCGAGCGTGGAAACGATCAACAGCCTGCGCGCCGTGACCTTTTCCCCGAGGCTAGAGAGGATGATGCCGACGGTTCCGGCAGCAAACATCGCCAGAGCTCCGCGCGACAACGTGGATTGCACGATGGCTGCACACACGATGAAGCCGAAAGCGACGAGGTTCGAACCTTTGAACTTCGGCCCGAGTCCCACCGCGAGGAACACCATTCCGACGAGCACGGAATACATCGCCAACGGATTCTGATGCTCGAAGGTTCCGCGAACCTGATAGATTCCCTCCACGTATTTCATCTTCAGACAGACAAACAACTCCCAGATCATCGTCCAGACCATCACACGCAGAAAAAACTTTAGATCCTCCTCGGTCCGCAGGGTGTTGAACGTGGCGACCATCAGCAATGACGTGAAGAGGGTCTTGTGGGCGGCCATGATGGCGAGATTCTTGTCAGGTGCGTTGACGATGGAGACAAGCGAAATGCCGCAATACAGAAGGAACCATCCGAGCCCTGGAGGCAGCCAGCGAAAGGTTTTCCGATCCTCCCGCCATTTGCCAACGATGAGAGCGATGGCGAGCGCATGGTTGAAGTAGAAGTGGTAGCCCTTTGTGTGGCCACGATAACTTTCGATCGAGCCAAGCGTGAGCCCCCAGTTGCCAGGCCCAAGCAAACCATTGAGAGTCATGAAACACATGACCGCAAACACGCCGAGCTGCCATTTCGGGCGCCCTTTCAACCAAAGCCCAAACGCCGGCGCGAGCAGGAAGAACAGCGGTCCGACTATCGCGAGCTTGTTGAGATCCGTTGGCGTCAATGCCCGAATGATAATGACGCTGTGGCCGCTGCAAAAGCCGCAACTGACACTTGGAAGAAAGTGCCGCCCTTGGTAAAGTCGCGGACAGATGACTCAGGGGCAATCGCAACGCAGCCAGCCTTACCGCGCGCCGATTGCAATTCTGGGCGTCCCCTTTGACAACGTCACCACCGCCGAGACACTCGAAATCATCGCCGGAATGGTCGCCTCCGGCAAGCCTCACTACGCGGCGACGGCGAACGTTGATTTCATCGTGCAGGCGCTCGAAGACGTCGAGTTGCGCCGGATTCTGTTCGATGCGCACCTCGTGCTCGCCGACGGACAACCCATCGTGTGGGCGTCGAAGTTTTTTGGCAACCCGCTGCCGGAACGCGTCACCGGTTCGGGCTTGATTCCCTTGCTGCTGGAGCTTGCCGAGCAGCGCGGGTGGAAAGTTTTTTTTCTTGGCGGAACGGAACAAAGCGTCGCCGCTGCCGCGGAAAAAACCCTTGCGAAACATCCGCGTCTCAAACTCGTCGGTGCGTATTCGCCGCCGTTTAAGCCTCTGCTGGAAATGGACCACTCGGATATTCTCCGGCGCTTGCACGAGACGAAGCCTGACGTTTTGCTCGTCGCGTTCGGTTGCCCGAAGCAGGAAAAATGGATCTGCATGAACCTTGCAGCCGCGGGCGTACCGTTCAGCGTGGGTGTGGGCGCGACGATTGATTTTCTCGCCGGCACATTCAAACGCGCTCCAGGCTGGATGCAAAGGACCGGCACGGAGTGGATCTATCGGATGCTTCAGGAACCCAGTCGGCTCGTGAAGCGTTACGGCAAGGACCTGCGTGTTTTCGGTGTCGCCATTCTGAAACAATTTTGGCAGATGCGCGGACGCGACAAATCCACGACCGGCGGCACGGCATCGGTGACCGCTGACATGCCCGGCATCGCAATCATTACCGCGCCCGCGCGCCTTGATGCGGCCGCGGCTCAGGCCCATCAGGGCGCATGGCAGGAAGCCATCGCCAAGGCCGACGTCATCTTTGACTTGGCGGATGCGGAATTCGTCGACAGCACCGGCGTGGGCGTGCTCATCCGTCTGCGCAAGCTGGCGCGCGAA
>CAMDJH010000360.1 GCA_945900455.1 Akkermansia muciniphila | reverse complement strand
ACGGAAGCCTAGTGCGTCCGTTTTGCTTTCCCGGAGCCTCGACATGCGACGCCGCGGCTGACACGGTGGCATCTTCCCAACGATGTCGCGTCGCCTTCGCCGAATTCTTCTGATCCTTGCAGTAAGCTGCGTACTCGCGGCGGTGGTCGTCGCCCGGCGCTCCCGGGTAGATTTCGTCGCCGAGACCCTTGCACGCCTGCGCGCGGAAAATTTCCCGGTGACGTTCGAAGAAATCCGTGCCCGCTACCCGGAGGTCCCGGACGAGCTCAACGCCTATCTCGCTATCACGGCGCCCTTGCAACGAATCGCAGACGACGGGCGCTCGGCCAACGTTGCGTATGATTTCCTCGCGCGCGCGCGCCTGCCGCGCGGTGTGCCGCCGTCGCCCGAATGGCGCGCCAAGTGGATTCCTGTGCTGGAGCGGAACCAGCCGGCGCTGGCCCAATTAAAGCGGGGACTGTCTCTTCCCCAGTCTTGGGACGGGGCTGCGGTCAACGACTTCGCCGAAACCCCACCCGTATTGACAGGCGCTTTGTTGCTGCGAGCCGAGGTTGAACTGGCGAGAGACCGACGGCGGCCCCGCGAAGCGGTTCCGGGGCTGACAAACCTCTTCCGGCTGGCGTGGGTGATAGACGGTGCGCCTAACTACGCCAGCATGATTCTCGCGACTTTTATTCGGAGCATGGCTTTCGATTCGTTGGAGAATCTACTGGCAGGTCAGCCTTTGTCCGATGTTGAGCTCAGCACCCTCGATCTCGCGATGAGTGCCACTCGACGCAACGGCTCCCTCGAACTGGAGCATGCTCGGTCCTTGGCCACCTTCGAATTCTTTGCTCGGTCCCAACAATTATGGAATACTTACCTTCAAGACCCTGCCCTCACCGTTTGGGAAAAGTTGGGGCGGAAGTTTTATCGAGTCGCACTCTCCGAGCACGATCACCGAATCGTGCTGGAACACAAGGTACGACTCCTGTCCATCAGCCGGCTGCCGTGGGGCGAGCAGCCCTGGGCCGCCCGACGCGAAGTTGTGTGGGCTCTCCAGAGGTTGCCGCCGAAGATGGGGCGAGCGTTGGCGGGTTCGACTCCCGGCTACACCGCTGGTCCATTTTTCCAACGACTAACCGGGGCCGGCCCGTTGGGAGTCGCATTCACTACCGGAAGCATGGCACTCCACTTCGATCGCGACATCGCCGACCGATTGCGGTTGCTCGCGGCGCGAACGGCGTGCGCGGTCGAGCGCTGGCGGCTCGTGCATCCGGACCGGCTCCCGGATTCACTGGCGGAACTCGTCCCGAAATTCCTCGATCGGGTTCCCGTTGACCCAATTGACGGCCAGCCGTTGCGCTACCGCAAGACGGCACGCGGCTACTGCATCTACAGCATCGGCACCAATCTTCAGGACGACGGCGGCCTCGAAGCGTCGGCCGACTATTACAAGCCACACGACGTAACTTTCATTGTAGAGCGTTCGTGAACCTCCAGATGGCCCGCGCCTATATGATGGCGGCGGACCCCAAAGCCGCCTCGCGCACCTGGCGGGATGTCCTTACCGAAATCCTGAAACTCAAACAAGGCGAGACTCAACGGCGTTGGGTCATTGCCTCTAAGGACAAGGCATACGCAAGCATCATCGACCGACCTCTGATCGAAACGCGTGCCGAGCACCTGTTGCGATCCATGGAGCTTGGCAAAGTCTCCACCAATGCCTACCTGCGCCGCATCCACAACTTCGCCTTGGACATGAGCTGGCTGCCCGCACCCATCATCCCGAAGCGACAGTGGCCGGCCATTCGGCACCGCGCGCGCCGGGCCATCACTTTTGAGGAACACGAGAAGATCATTGCCCGCGAACTCAATCCTGAAAGGAAGGCGTTTTATGAACTCGCGTGGCACATCGGCGCGTCGCAGTCCGACATCGCGTTTCTCAGGACCGAGGACATTGACTGGGGCCAACGCGTGATCAGCTATCAGCGCAAGAAAACCGGAGAATACGCGCTGATCCGCTTCGATGAGACGATTGAGGCCATCCTGCGCCGGTTGCCCAAAGACGGGCCGCTGTTCCCCTACCTGCGAACGGTCCGACCCGGTGACCGGGCCACTGAATTCATGCAGCGAACCCGTGGATTGGATATCAAGGGGGTCTCGCTCCATTCCTACCGCTACGCGTGGGCGGAAAGGGCTCGCAAATGCGGGTATCCCGAGCGCTTTGCCCAGGAAGCCCTCGGCCACAACAGCAAGGCGGTGCATCGCGCTTATGCCCGCAGGGCACAAGTGGTGGTCCCACCCCTCTCGGCTTACGAGTCGCAGCAGGTGACCGACCTCAGCCGCCAAATTCGGTTTCCTGGCCCAGCCGTGGTGACCAGCCCTGCGGCCACCGAACTACCGCCTACAACAATAGTTGCCAACTTATGAACTACGCTTGAATTGCGACATCCAGGCCGTCCGCCCTGTGGCCACCACCAAACGCACTCCCCGGTTGGGCTCCTCTGGCCGCGCCGCCTCTCGTGTTTCGACATGCGATGGGCACTTGCAAACAAGTGCCGACATATTGTATAGTGTCGGCATGGCGACGATCATCGACTCGAAACTCCGTCCGCTGCTGCGCAAGAAATCAGTCATCCGGACCCGCGACCTGGCGCGCCTGGGCCTGCCGCGCACGGCGCTGGAGGTTCCGCTGGCGGACGGGGTGGTCTCCCGTCTCAGTCACGGGGTCTACGACGTCACCGGCTACGACGTTTCGGAGCACCATAGCCTCGCCCAAGCCGCTGTCCGAGTGCCGCATGGGGTTGTCTGTCTTCTCTCGGCGCTCGTGTTCCATGACCTGACCACGCAGTCCCCGCACGAGGTCTGGCTGGCCATCGACCGCAAGGCCCGCCAACCGGCGGAAGGATTTCCGCCGCTGCATGTCGTTCGGTTCGGAGGCGAGGCGCTCAACGCCGGAACCGCCATCCACCAGATCGACGGCGTGCCCGTGCGGATCACCACCCCCGCCAAGACGGTCGCCGACTGTTTCAAATACCGGAACAAAATCGGCATCAGCGTCGCGGTCGAGGCGCTGCGCGACGGTTGGACCAAGCGTCGTTTCACCATGGACGAACTCTGGGCCATGGCCCGCGTGTGCCGGGTGCATAACGTGATCCGGCCCTATGTGGAATCGCTCGCATGAAGACGCCGAATGTAGCCGCCTCGGTGCGTCATCGACTGCTGACCTTGGCGCGTGCGAAGAACTGGGAATATAACCGGGTCCTCACCCGCTACGGGGTGGAGCGTCTGCTCTGCCGTCTTGCCGCTTCACCGCACGGTGAACGGTTCCTGCTCAAAGGGGCCATGCTCTTCACGGTGTGGGAAGGAGTGCCTCACCGGGCCACGAAGGATCTCGATCTTCTCGGGCTCCGTCGGCGTTCCCTGGATGAACTGCTCGCGTTGTTCCGAGAAGTGATCGCGACGCCCGTCGAACCCGATGGGCTTGTCTTTGGCGAGGTGAGCGCCGAACCGATCCGGGCCGCGATGGAAGCGGGCGGCATCCGGGTCATCCTGCGGGCCGAGTTGGCGGCGGCACGGGTGACGGTGCAGGTCGATGTCGGCTTCGGTGACGCCACGGTTCCACCGCCCGTGCTGGTGGAATTCCCGACGCTGCTGGATACGCCCAAACCCAAGCTCCGGGCCTATCCTCCGGAAACCGTCATCGCCGAGAAGCTGGAGGCGATGGTGCGCCTCGGCCTGGGCAACAGCCGGATGAAGGACTTCTTCGACCTCTGGCACTTGTCACGGACCTACCCGTTCGTGGGAGCTGTCCTCGCCGATGCCATCCGCGCGACTTTTGCCGCTCGCAACACTCCGTTGCCCATGGGTCGAATCACGGCGTTGACGGCAGACTTCACCGAGGACCGGAGCAAGCAGATGCAGTGGAATGCTTTCGTCCGGCAGGCCGCCGTGGCGGAGCACACACCAGAGCTGTCAGAAGTTGTCCGATGCCTGCGGGAGTTCCTCGAACCCGTGCTGGGAGGTCTGCAAGTCAATTTCACCCCGCCTGGTCAATGGCAGCCCACGAAAGGATGGCAATGAACGTGACGTCACAGAAGTCGGTGGAATGGCAAAACAGCCTGACCGCCCTGAAAGAATCCGGAATCCCGGGAGAACTGACCCACTTGGATTCCCGCACCAGTTCCGTCACCACGTCATGGGGCGTGAACTGGGATGAGAACTACATCGCCCGGGACGTGATGCAGAATTTTTTTGACGCCAACCGCGAGCGACTTGGGAAAGTTAAGGTGCTCGTCGAAGAAAACACGGTCGAGATCATTGCCCCTGCCGAATTCGAATTGTCCCGGCTGTTCTATCTCGGGAGTGAAAAAGGAGGGGACGACGTGGGCCAGTACGGGGAGGGATTCAAAGCGGCCGCCGTGTGCCTCCTTCGAGACCACAGCATCGAGCCCATCGTGATGTCCGGGGACCAAGTCGTATATTTGAGGATCGAAAGCCAGAAAGTGGCAGGAACGCAATTGCAGCCAGTGGTCTATGATTTCTTTCGTACCACTGAAGGATTTGCCGGGGCACGCATGATCCTGCGAGGCTGCTCCAAAACCCTCATCGTAGCGCTGACAGCAGGGCTCAACCACTTTTTCCATGAACACAATCCCCTGTTGGGAGCTAAGCTGTGGTCATCATGGGATGGATCGTTTGCGGCCTACGCTTCAAAGACGGCCAACGGGCACGTTTTCTATCAGCGCCTAAAGCGCGGAGAGATTCCGGATGTTCCCGTGGTGTTGGTGATCAACAAGAGTTTTGAACGCATTGAAAAGAAGATCCGGTCCGACCGAGACCGCA
>CAMDJH010000359.1 GCA_945900455.1 Akkermansia muciniphila | reverse complement strand
AGCTCGCGCTGGTGGGCGGACCAAGTAGACCTACCGTAGTCTGGACGACAGGTTCGTGGTGCCTTGGACGACTCTCCAATCTCATCCGATTTTGCCCCTTTTCGCCTTCCCATCACTGAAAATCACCCACAGATTAGCCGGAAGAGCCCATCTTTCTTTGGGTGCGCTGCTCGTGCTCGGCGCGGGCTTCGTGCTCTCTGCGCAGGCCATGGTGTATGCCGCCACGCGCCGGGAATTCTGGAAAGCGGCCACAACAATTCCACGCTTCGTTGGCACTGCCGTCCTGGTGGGAAGTTCGCTCGGGTTAGCGGCTTCCCGACCGCCACAGATGATGCCCGTCACGGTGATCACCCTCGTCCTGATGGGGGTCACCCTCGTCAAGCTGGCATTGGAGATCTCGGTGCTCAAGGAGGGGGACTCGGATGACGACCGATGGACGGCACTTCGGCGGACGGCGGTATTACAGCGGGGGATGCTCCGACCGATCTTGTGCCTCCGGGTTGTTGCGGGGCTGCTCGGCGGGGTGTTGCTTCCGTGGGCAGGACTCGTTTTTCCGGAAATCGGTGGCCTTGCTTGGATGGCCTTCGGGTTTTGTTTCGCGGGTGAACTGGCGGAGCGATCGCTTTTTTTTCGATCGGTGGCTCCCGACAAAATGCCAGGTCTGCCCGGCAGATTCGGGAACGGATTGCCCACACCTTCATGAACACGACACCTGACCATCGCTCTCTCCTGCGCCAGTGGGACGGTCCGCTCACCGCCGACCTCGTCCGAACCCCGGGACAGTTTGGACTGGGCCAGGTGCCGGCGCGCCTGAAGCCGGATGCGACGACCACGCTGGTGTGCGGCTACTGCTCGACGGGCTGCGGACTTCAGGCCCACCTGCAGCAGGGCGAAGCGGTCAACCTAACGGCCGATCCAGCCTATCCGGTGAATCTGGGGATGGCTTGTCCCAAGGGTTGGGAGGCACTCGCACCCTTGTCCGCTCCGGACCGGGCGCTGACTCCTCTTCTGAGGAATCCGAAGGCGGACATTCTGGAGACTGTGTCGTGGGTACGCGCCATGCGTGAATTTACGACGCGCTTCAAAGCAATCCAGCAGGCGCACGGTCCGCATAGCATCGCCTTTCTGAGCACGGGCCAAATCTGCACTGAGGAAATGGCGTTTTTGGGCGCACTCTTCAAATTTGGCATGGGCGGATTGCATGGTGATTCCAACACCCGTCAATGCATGGCCACGAGCCACGTCGCGTACAAGGAGAGCTTTGGCTTCGACGCGCCCCCGTTTACGTACGCCGACTTTGAACAGTCCGATGTCCTCGTATTTATCGGGGCAAATCCCTGCATTGCCCACCCAATCTTATGGCAGCGCGTTCTGCGTAACCCGCATCAGCCAGCCATCGTGGTGGTCGATCCGAGGCGGACCGAGACCGCCATGAATGCGACCCTGCATCTTCCCATCGCCCCGAAATCCGATCTGGCGTTGCTCTACGGATTGGCGCACGCCCTCGATCGACGAGGAGCGGTGAACGCCCGTTTCATTCAGGAAAGCACGAGTGGATTCGAGGAGTTTGCGCGCTTTGTCGAGGATTATACACCCGAGCGGGTGTGTGCAGCCTCGGAAATAGACCGAACGGACTTTGACCGCTGCGTCGAATTCATCGCCACGGGCCGGCGAGTCAGCTTTTGGTGGACGATGGGTGTCAATCAAGGGCACGAAGCGACCCGCACGGCCCAGGCCATCATTAATCTCGCGCTCATGACCGGGAGCATTGGCCGGCCGGGGACGGGGGCTAATTCGATTACGGGTCAGTGCAATGCCATGGGGTCGCGGCTTTTTGCCAACGCCACTTCTCTCCTGGGCGGGCGTGATTTTCAGGACATGGAGCACCGCGTTGAAGTGGCGCGCATTCTTGGAATGCCCGAGGCGGTTATCCCGAAGCAAAACTCCTGGGCGTACGATCAAATCCTGGACGGCATTGAACGGGACGAGATCCGAGGACTTTGGATCGTGGGCACCAACCCAGCCCATTCGTGGATTGATCAGGACCGGTTCAATCGTATCCGGAAGAGGCTCGAGTTTCTCGTCGTGCAGGATCTATATCCCACTACGGATACTGCACGACAAGCCGACCTGATACTGCCAGCCGCCGGTTGGGGCGAGAAGGAGGGGACGCTAATCAATAGCGAGCGCCGGATTGGTCTGGTGAAGCGAATTGTCCGGGCGCCCGGCGAGGCGTTGGATGACTTTCATATCTTCCAGTTGGTCGCGGCCGCCTGGGGCTGCGGCGATCAATTTCGAGAGTGGAGCTCGCCCGCCGCCGTGTTCCAGATTCTCAAGCGGTTAAGCGCCGGACGTCCGTTTGATTTCACCGGGATTGAAGACTACCGGCATTTGGAAGACGCGGGTGGCATTCAATGGCCGTTTCCGGCACCCGAGGGCTCGGTGTGCGGTCGCGAAGGCCGCCGGGACTCCCAGCGCATCATGCCGCTTCGCGAACGACGCTTGTTTGGCGATGGCAGGTTTTTCACTTCAGACGGCCGGGCACGCTTCCACTTTGATCCGCCGCGGCCGGTGAGTGAGCCGGCGAATGCCGAATTCCCCTTTGTATTGCTGACGGGTCGCGGCACCAGTGCGCAGTGGCACACGGGCACGCGCACGGGGAAATCCACGATTCTGCGACAGCTCTATCCGGAGCAGATCTATATGGAAATCAATCCAGAGGACGCTCGACGCCTGCGAATCACTGCGGGCGAATCGGTGCAGGTGACTTCCCGCCGGGCATCGATTCTCGTTTCGGCGCATATCAGTCCCACCATCGCGGCGGGCCAGGTGTTTCTTCCCATGCACTACGAGGCGGTGAACCGTCTCACCTTGGCGGTCTTCGATCCTCATTCGCGCCAGCCAAGCTACAAACACTGCGCGGTGTGCATTTCCCGGCTGCCCAATTAAACCGGTTGTCTCGCGGGATGGTTTCGGGTAGGAA
Source organism: Akkermansia muciniphila (assembly GCA_945900455.1). Classification (GTDB taxonomy): domain Bacteria; phylum Verrucomicrobiota; class Verrucomicrobiia; order Limisphaerales; family UBA9464; genus SIBK01. The sequence goes on along the minus strand of CAMDJH010000359.1, from coordinate 1,862 downwards.
GGAGGCTCTCAGCATGTTCAAAATCTTCGGAAATTCCGGTGATCCTTTGTGCGACGGCGTGTCGCGCCGCGATTTTTTGAAAATTGGTGGCTTGGCCTTCGGCGGTCTTTCGCTTCCCCAATTGCTTCAGGCCGAGCAACTAGCCGGCATTCGCAAGTCACACAAGGCCGTAATCATGATCTACTTGGTCGGCGCACCGCCCCATCAGGACATGTACGACCTGAAGATGGATGCGCCGCTGGAGATTCGCGGACCCCATCGGCCGATGCGCACGAATGTCCCCGGCATCCAGATCTCCGAGCACATGCCGCGTTGTGCGAAGATCATGGATAAGCTCGTGCCCATTCGCACGATGTACGGGTCACCGAATGGGGACCACGACTCGTTCATCTGCTACACGGGACGTCCGGTGCCGAAGCAGCCTCCCGGTGGCTGGCCATCGATGGGCGCTGTGCTTTCCAAGCTGCGCGGTCCGATCGATCCCGCGATTCCTCCCTTCGTCGGCATTGCACCCAAGGCGGGACACCCCCCTTACGGTTCGCCCGGGCATCCGGGATTTCTTGGTCCGAACCACTCGGCCTTCCGCCCGAACGGCCCGGGAATGGAGGATTTGCAGTTGAACGGCGTGACCCTCGATCGCCTGGGCGATCGCAAGGCACTGCTCGCCAGCTTTGACACCTTGCGCCGTGATACCGACCGGACTGGCATCGTGGAGGGTTTCGATACCTTCCAGCAGCAGGCTTTCAATATCCTGACCTCCAGCAAACTCATCGAGGCGCTCGACCTTAGCAAGGAACCCGCGTCCGTGCGTGAGCGTTATGGCAAAGGCGACCCGAAGAACTATGGCGATGGCGCGCCGAGGAACTGTGAACATTTTCTCATCGCTCGCCGGCTTGTCGAAGCCGGCGCGCGGTGCGTGACACTGAACTTCGGGCGGTGGGATTTTCACAGCGACAACCACAGTGAACTCCTCACCCATCTTCCGCTCTTTGATCAGGCCATGAGTGCGCTCGTGGAGGACTTACACCAGCGCGGGTTGGAAAAGGACGTGGCGGTTGTGGCGTGGGGCGAGTTTGGTCGCACGCCACAAATCAACAACGATGCGGGCCGCGACCATTGGCCACAGGTCGGCTGCGCGCTTCTCGCCGGTGGCGGGATGAAGACCGGGCAGGTGATCGGCGCGACCGATCGGCTCGGCGGGGAAATCGTGGATCGTGGGGTCCACTTCGGCGAAGTCTTCGCCACGCTCTATCACCAGCTTGGCCTCGAACCCAGCCAGGTTACCCTCCCGGATCTCTCGGGGCGTCCGCACTATCTCGTAGATGGCTGGCAACCCATGCAGGAACTGATTTCGAGCTAGATCGGATGCTCACGCTGTCGGGTCCTAACCCGTCTTGAAGTCCCACGGCCCAGCGGAGGAATTGGCAAAGCTACAGGGCCCGTTGAGTCACCTGAATCCCGCAGGGCTCCGGTACGACATATCACGTCGGCATTTTGGACTGCGGCGGGAAGCGGAGCGCCACGCCTTTGATCACTTAGACAAGGCATTTACATTGATAGGACATCGGTTTTTGACGCTCCGCGATTACATCGGTCCAGGTGCCCTGGTTACTGATAGATTGTGCCTGATGCCAGCATTTCTTATTCTGCATCGCGTGGCTTTCACCGGTTCATCTCTACCCGAAGACGGATTTTTTCAAATCCCGTAACGTGTAGAGCTCGCTCTTCAGGCCTCGCACTCGCCTCGCACCGTCCTTTCGGGTTGCTCCATACCGTCCCCTCGTCGCTCCAAATAGTGAATCCACAAATCCCCGACTCCCCAGGATCGCTCCGTCGGCAAAATACCGCACTCGAAGTCGCAG
>CAMDJH010000358.1 GCA_945900455.1 Akkermansia muciniphila | reverse complement strand
GGGGACTGTGTAGCTCCCGGCTTTCCCACCAGGGCATCGAATCAGTTCGGTCCGGCTCTTGTTGAGCAGCACACCCTCCAGGCTGCTGTAAACCGAGTTCAGACCCTCTACCTCGATAGCTGTCAGGCCGGCGCAGGCCTGGAACGCATTGAACCCGATGCTGGTCACGCTGTTGGGTATCGTGACGTTGGTCAGGCTGGTGCAGCCATAGAACGCATAGTCCCCGAGGCTTTCGACGCTGTTGGGGATCGTGACGCTGTTCAGGCTGGTGCAGCCATTAAACGCAGAGTCCCCGATGCGGGTGACGCTGTTGGGGATCGTGACGTTGGTCAGGCTGGTGCAGTAAGAGAACGCAGAGCCCCCGAGGCTTTCGACGCTGTTGGGGATCGTGACGCTGGTCAGGCTGGTGCAGCCAGTGAACGCATAGTTCCCGATGCGGGTGACGGGCACGCCATTGATCGTGCTGGGGATGGTCAGCGCCACCGCCTCGCCGGGGCAGTCGTATCCAATGATGGTGATGGCGCCGTTTAGGGTCGTGTGCCTGAATTGGGCCTGCACCGCGGCGGGCAGCGCCAGCAACAAGAGCAGCAGGGCCGCGGCACCGACACATTTAAAATGCCCGGCCAGCGTTTTGGTTTTCATGAGTTGGCTATTTCGTCCGGCCAGCGGCTAGGACGATTGGGTTTATCGCATTCGGCGATTCGTCGGCAGCCTCCTCCTTGATGGCACTCAGTCAATCGCCGATTCACGGGAGCACGGCGGACTTACTCAATGAAGCGAATGACCTGGGCGCGGTATGCTCGATTGTTGCCATTGCCGATCATTGCCGCCCATCCCATACGAAAATCGACCCTTGTGGTGCTCGGATCCGTCAATACTTCTGCGCTGTTCCTTGGAATGTTCAGCAGCAGCCCGTCGCCGCCCATGTCAGCAGCGCGGTAAAGCATTGCCTTGAGAATTGCGGCTTCATCTCCAGCCGATGCCTCGCAGCTCAACTGGCCCACGACTTCAAACTTGCGCTTAACCTCCTCGGCTGTTTGGAAGACCCTGACGGTTCCGTATGCCTTTCGAGGAGGTGCCCCCACGAAGGAAACGGACTGCACCCGGTTGTAGTGCGGTACCGCCTCGCACCCAACCAGGAACAGCGACAGAGACAAAAAGAAGAGGCACAACCGAAGGGATTTCATAGGCCGGATCTGAAAGAAGCAAGGTGGCTAAGTCAATGGACGATTCAACGGCCTGCGCGCCTCGCCGCGTTTTTCCCAGGCTCCCGCAGTGCCGGGAGCGGTGCGCCTACTTTTCCGGCGAGACTTGGGAACCCGCCAGTTCGACGCGATTCATCCGCTCGAAGATCCACCGGAGGTCCGCCCGCTTCGCATTGGCCGCGGCGAGGGCGTCGTTCATCCGGCGGACGTGGCCGGTGGCATCGGATCCTGAGGCGTTGGATTCGTTGGCCTTCAACGCGGCGGTGCCAAAGTTGCCGTCCAGCCTCCTGATGTCGGAAGCAAGCGTTCGCGAGAGGAAACCAAGAGTTCGTCGTGGCGGAAGCTGGGCGGTTTTTTCGGGTCGTGGAGATTCTGTAAGGGCCGGCCGTTCCCAGAATCCCACGGCTCCGGCGGACGGTTACCCTGGACCGGGTTCTTGCGTCCGAAAACGGCCTCAACCCCCTCTCCAGCCCACCGTTTGTCGGTCGCCAGCCACTCAATTCACTTGCTACCGCCCACAGACGGGGGAAAGTGATCGAAATTCGGCAGATTCAATAAGCCAAATCTCCCTAATCGCGGAGCGTCAAAAAGCGATGTCCTATCAATTAAGCGAATGCTTATCAATAACTCCTATCAATTATGATGCCTATCGTTAAATGTGTACAATCAGATGTATCCTCGGCACGTCTCCCCTTGCCTTTCGGCCGAGGCCGCGGTTGCGGCGAGCTCAATCACAAAGGTCGCCAAGATTCCCCTTCAACTTCGGCAACTCATAGGAGTCGAGCCTTCACGTTGATTGAACTGCTCGTGGTCATCGCCATTATCGCCATCCTGGCAGGGATGCTCCTGCCGGCTTTGTCTCGGGCCAAGTCGCAGGCAGTCAGAACTTCGTGTATTAACAACCAAAAGCAGATTGGCCTCGCCTACAAACTCTACGTTGACGACAACCGAGGAATCTACCCTGTACACTCGGGTTGGGCAGATTTCGGTGGAAAAAAGGCAACCAACTATCCAAGCATCCCTATCCATGGCTCCCGGACATCGGAAACAAATCGACCGCTCAATCGGTACGCGGGATCGACGGCCGTATTTCATTGCCCGGGTGACCGCGGTGATTCGCTGGCAAGTGAAGCCTTTGGCCAGAAATATGTATCGGCATGGGAAGGTTGGGGGAACAGTTATTGTGGTCTGTGGTCGGTCGATGCCTATCGCGTAAAAAAAATCACCGACGCAGTCATTGGCACTCCCATCAAGGAAAACGAAGTCGCCTTACGCTCCGCGACAAAGATCATTCAGGGCGACTGGGTTTGGCACCCCAATAAAAACCTCACTGACAAGCAGAATATTTGGCACAGTGTCAAAGGCAAACGCATTGATGTGATGCTGTACGGAGACAGTCACGTGGCGAATTTTAGTTTCCCGCCTGAGTTTGAGAATACCAGTTTTTTGTCAAAACCGCCTGACATGAATTTCACTTGGTGGTGAAGAGCGGCGACGGTTGCCACGCGGACAGCTCCTTCGTACGGATCCCATAGGGTCGTAAGAATGACCCCGGGGTGCATCTCACGGAAAGGGTGGTTTTCTCGAGTGACAGTAAGATGAGATAAAAAATGCGCTGAGATTAATCGCGGAGCGTCAAAAAGCGATGTCCTATCAATACTCCCATGAACTCAAGAAATCGCCCGAACCCAACTCACCGCGAACAGCATGGATTCACTCTCATCGAACTTCTGGTCGTGATCGCCATCATTGCCATTCTTGCTTCGATGCTGCTGCCGGCCCTCGGCCGGGCGAAGGCGAAAGCGCATCAGGCCAACTGCCTGAGCAACCTGAGACAGATGGGCATTGCATTCCATCTTTACGCCGGGTCGAGCGACGATGTCCTGCCAGATTATACGGGGCGCCCGCCCGGCGGAGGGTTGGCCGATCCAACCAAGGCGTCCGATCGCTACCTTCTCTGGTTTGAGCAACTTCGACGAGCGGCGGCGGGAGGCGGTCAATCGGTCTCCAATTTCCCAGCGTGGGAATGCCCCTCCGCTCGGGTCATCATCGGAAAGCTGACGGGCAAAAAGCGCGTGCTCTATTCCGGCGACATCCTGAGTTATGGCTATAACTACGCAAATCTGGGCAATTATTTCCCTGAGTTCGGCGCCTCCATGAAAGTGCGGCTCACGGACATCTCGGCACCGTCCCAAACGATTGTCGTGGCGGATAGTCTGTCCGACCGTTTGGTGGCCAAGCTCAAAGACAATCTCGACAACGCCGGTGTGTTATGGGGTTCGGTGATCGCGCCCAAGGACTATTTCGGAGGCGGCCACTTGTACCTGATCTCCAACCAGCATCAAACCCGCGCGAACATCATGTTCGCCGATGGCAGTGGAAGCGCACATGCAGCTAAACCGTTGAACGAACAAGTCCGCTCCGGTGCCAAACGAACCGCCGAATATTGGTGGGACGCGAACGATGCCCGGCGCTCAAACCGCGACAGTGGCTTCACCGATTGATGAGTCCGACACAGGAGGACGCAGGTCTGGAGCCTTGGGGGGATAAAGGGACAGGTCATTAGCCCCCGCAGTGGGACACGAAACCAATGACCTGTCCCTTTATTTGCTGCCGAAAACACTTCCATCAGCTTCCATTTTCCCTCTTTCGGCCTCACCCCCCTCTCCAGCCCACCGTTTGTCGGTCGCCGGCCACTCAATTCACTTGCTACCGCCCGCTGACGGAGGGAACGTGATCAAAATTCACCCGAATCAATAAACCAAATCTCCCTAATCGCGGAGCGTCAAAAAGCGAATGCTTATCATTAAGGGGCCGGCCCGTTCACCGTCTTCGCGCCGACCGACGAAGCCTTCGCCAAGCTCCCCAAGGGCACAGTGGAAGACCTGCTCAAGCCCGAGAACAAGGAAAAGCTCGTTGCCATCCTGACCTACCACGTCGTGGCCGGCAAAGTCATGGCGGCGGACGTTAAGACAATGAAAGCCAAGACCGTCAACGGCCAGTCCCTCGATGTGAAAGTTGCCGACGGTGTCGTTACCGTGGACAAGGCCAAAGTCGTCAAGACTGACGTGGGGGCCAGCAACGGTGTCATCCACGTCATTGACACCGTCGTGTTGCCAAATTGAACCCTGCGGTGGAGGCGGAGAGCCACTGGCTCTCCGCCTTGACCACCCAACTTTAATCTCCAACCAACCAACAACACTCCCTATGTTTCAAAAAGTAGATTATTATTTCCTTTCCGCCGCCTTCGCCAGCTTCGTCGCCAGCGTGGCGCTCTGGTTCCTCGTGAACCGCGACTACGGCGTCTATGTCGGTCTCTGGGTGCCGAGCGTTCTTATCCTCTGGGTTGGCGTGCGCGTTGCCCTGCTCGCCTGCGCCACAACCAATCAGAACCGGAGAAAGTAATCATGTTCATTTATCTTTTTCCCATCTTCGCCTTCGGGCTCGTCATCACCGGCGTCGTTTTCCTCGGCGTGCAGCAGGCGGCGGACATGGCCAAACAATTGGCCGCGCAGAGCAATGAAACGCCGCCCGGGTTCAACAACCCACCGGACTCGTCGGGACCAAGTTCCGCTCCGGTCAAGCCGCTGCCCACGGTGAATCGCTAATGAACCAAGCCGCTCATACGCCCAACGTGCTCATCCTTGGAGCGACCGGCGG
>CAMDJH010000357.1 GCA_945900455.1 Akkermansia muciniphila | reverse complement strand
AGGGATATACGCAATCACCTCGAACCCATTGACGAGTCGGACCTTTGCCACTTTTCGCATTGCCGAGTTTGGTTTCTTCGGCGTGCGGGTCATCACCTGAAGGCATACGCCTCGGCGAAAAGGAGCGTTTTCCAAAGCAGGCGCTTTGGACTTAAATTTCAACTTGTTGCGGCCCTTGCGGACCAACTGATTAATCGTGGGCATTTGCAGCCTCGTAAAAGTTACGAACGTTTCCGCCGTGCGGACTGTCCGCCGACTGTTTTTCCAAAGTGAACGATACCCGCTCCACAGGGCGAAACGGAAGGCGGACAATATCAACCGCACTCTTGGGTGCAACAGGTTTTTTGGAAAAAATGGATGCAGCCCTCCCCAAGCAGGCTGTCCGGCAGTCTTCCCACCCGGAAATCCGACTCGGCCCGCTACGGAATCGATTCCGATTCCAGCCCGGGTTCACCGCCTTTTCCACACCTTTCAAATGTCTCCACGGCTTTGGCGCCATCCCTGCCTTTCCGGTTCTACCGAGCGAAATCCTTGTGATTTTGACCTAAAACGTCAGATTGCCTCGGCACCCCATGGAAGACGATACTCTGTTTGGCATCCTAGCCCTCCTGGTTTTCAAGGTCTTGGCCCACTTTTTTGCGGCCCGCGCCATCGCCCGAATCTGTGGAGAGGTCCGATCCTCCGTTCGAGTTTCCGAACTTGAAGTCGTTACCACTCGAACGGCTGTCGGCGTTCTGACGGGACTGGTCTACTCGCCCCTCATGTCCCGATACGGTCTTGCGCCCTGGTCCCAGCCGGCACATCCATGGATTTTCCTGCTCGGTGTCAGCATTTTCAGCGCGGCCATTTGGTGGTGGTGTGTTCGCTGGTTTTACCTTCGCCAGGCAAAGCAAACGAGGTCCGTCCTATACCCCGTTCTGGTCGGCGTCGGGTGGAGCCTCAGTTGCGATCTTGCGGCGATCTTCCGACTGGTCATCGTCGAAAAAATCTGGCCGATCTGAAAATCAGAAGAATCCCAAGCGAGGTCGCCTGCAACGGAAATGCCCAAACCGGAAACCGTCAACCGCAGGCACGGCTAATCCATTCGAGAAGTGGAAGGTTGCGCGCAATACCGAATCCGCACAAGACACCGCCGACTCCCACGATGAAATTCGGGTGCCGCACCGTTATCAGAAATCTTCGCTTTCCTGCCGGCAACAGCCACCATTCAGCCAATCCTACGAGCAATCCCGGCAAGACGAAAACGACGAGTGGATTGAGCCGAAAGGCGGCCCTCAGATTGCCGTGCAACAATTGATGACTCGCACGAAGTCCACCGCAGCCCGGACACCACAATCCGGTGGTTTCGAAGAATAGGCATCGCGGATAAAAGGCATGTTCCTGGGGATTGAAGTGGTACAGTCCGGACAGACCGATCAATCCAACGAGCGCTACCAGGACACCCCATCCGAGTGTCGGCAGGGGGGCTCGATGCCAAACCGCAAACCGGCCTCGAATCATCGTGTCCCTCCCGATCGATCAACGAAAATGCGCGCGGACTTCCGGTTTGTTAACCACGACCAGTGCCCAGATTCCGACTGGAATACTGATGCAGCAACACCCGGAAAAGCATGGCAATAGGGTTAGGATCGCCCCGGTGAGGCAGACTGAATAATTCTCGAGCCTCTGCAACTTTAAGGCCGACCACAAAACAAACCCATTCCACGGGAGCGAAAGCAGGGAGGTAGACACCCCCAACCCCTTGCTCATTCCCATCCAGGTCTCAGCGATCCGGCGCGCGTTATCATCCGGGATTTTGCTGAAATCCGCCACCCCGCCGCCCCAGAGGAAACTGAAGCCAACGCTGGCGAAAGCCATGAGCACTCCCAACACAGCACACACGATCATCGCGATGGCAGGGCCGCTGACGGCACGCAGCGCTCCTTCGCGAGTTCCGGCGAAGTAGGCGCCCAGGTTCGAATCCGCAACGCCCGGTGACGCCATGGCAGACGGAGGCAGTGTCGCCCCGGAACTCGACCCGATCACAACTCCCGGATCCGCACCGACAGTAGGAATCGTCGGTGCCGGAATCGCCGGTGCCGTGCCCCCACCCCCAAGGACGGCAGCGAACTCTCGGAATTGGCTGAGAGGCTGCCACCCTGGGCTGGATTCGTCGGACGCCAATGAAAACCGGTTCAGGCGGTTTTCAGCGATCCACTGCCGAACCTGTTCGGCTGAGATGGGTCCGTATTCTTTCTGGTCGGCTCCCTTGACTTTGTACATGGCTTGAAAAATGGGGTTGCGCTCTGGACGAGGGAACCATGCGACACCGGGCCGGGGATTCAACTTCTGTTTACAGCCATTGCTACTCGCCGACCGAACCCCGAAACTGTGGAGCGATGATGAGTTCCCGAATTCGCCCTCGTCCTCCTCGCTCGAAGTCGCCCCATCCTTTAGAACAGAATTCGCCTTCCCGTCCCGGAATCAAAATAACGGACCCGCATCGGGTCGACCGTCCATCGCACCGGGGACCCCGGCCTCAGTCGGCATCCCGGCGGAACACGGGCGGTAATTGGACGGCCGGAGACTTGAGCAATGACCCAGGTGTCGTGTCCCGCGCGCTCCACCGCCAGGACGCGCGCTGAAAATCCGGCTTCCGGTGGCTCGACGAGAATCAAATCTTCCGGCCTCACACCGGCATCCACCCGAGTTCGTTCCACCGTGCCCGGTGCCACCCAGCGCATCTCGCCGCCGGCGCCCTCGAAGCAAACGCCGCTCGCGTCCGGTCGCAGATTGCCCGAAAAAAAATTCATCCCCTGTTGGCCGAACAATTCCCCCACAAAACGGTCCGTCGGATCTTCGTAGATCTCGTCCGGGGTACCGAGCTGGACGAGTTGCCCCGCACGGAGAACGGCAATTCGATCGGCGAAAGCCATGGCCTCCATCGGATCGTGGGTAACATGAATTACGGTTAACCCGGACTCCTGTTGGAGCCGGCGGAGATCGCGACGGAATTCGACGCGAAGCGGGGTTTCAAGACTGTTAAACGGTTCATCCAGCAGGAGGATTCGCGGGTTGGCAGCAAGGGCGCGCGCCAGAGCAACGCGCTGCTGCTCCCCTCCGGAGATTGTACCGGGACGCCGATCGAGCAACGGCTCCAACCGGAATCGACCGATCAGCGGTTCCAACCGCGCCGCAATTTCCCCAGGAGACATCCGTCGAATCTCCAAACCGAACACGACATTTTCCCGAACAGTCATGTGTGGGTAGAGCGCGAGGTTTTGAAAGACCAGGGAAAGATCCCGGCCCGCCGGAGGAACACCCCGCAGCGATCGGCCGTCGAGACGAATATCCCCCGCCGTCAGGTCATCCAGTCCTGCGATCAGTCTCAGCAGGCTCGTCTTGCCACTGCCGGAAGGGCCGACGACGACAAAGCATTCCCCCGAATGGATGGTCAAGGAAACGTTGTGCAAGGCCTTCGCACCACCGGCCGCACCGGGATGCCACCGGGAAACCTGATCTAATTCCAATTGGGCCACAGCCGTGAGTGTCGAGGGAGCCCGCCCTCAAGTCGACCTCCCAATAAGCATGCCTTGTCGGCACCACTGCCGGTAGTCTAGGGTCAGCGCTGTCCTGGAAAGGTGGGGGGTCGCTCTTCCGCGAGAGCGGAGGGGAGGAAAGTCCGAACTCCATAGGGTACGATGCCGCGGAACCCGGCAGCACTCGGCGCGAGCCGGGGAACGCCGGGATGCCCGCGGGCATGTTCGCCGTGAGGCGGGCATGACAGACAGTGCCACAGAAAATAAACCGCCCATGCCGCAAGGCAGGGGTAAGGGTGAAAAGGTGGGGTAAGAGCCCACCGCCCGTGACGTGAGTCCCGGGGCACGGAAAACCTCATCGGGAGCAAGGCCAAATAGGGAACTGTGATGCGGCCCGCATAAGATCCGCGCAAGCGGGTCGGGTTCCGGGTATCGGCTGCTGAGATAAATGATCCTCTCCCCCGGGCGACCGGGGCAGACAGAACTCGGCTTACAGCCTTTCCAGGACACAAAAGGCACCCTCCCAAGCGGGAGGGTGCCTTAATTCTTGATAACACCAACTAACCAACCACGCCCCCCAAGCATCCTCCCAACTACTGGGCCACTACTTTGAAGAAAATTGTCTTCGTCTGCGCGGGGATGGCCTGCGGAACGACCATCGTGGGGGCGGTCAAGGTTCCAGTGGAAATTTGCGTCCACACGGGCGGTCCGATTGTCGGGGACGATTGGAGTTTGTAATTTTGTCCGGGAGTTCCCGCGATCGTCAACAGCACTTGATTTGGCGCCCCGAGCGCAATCGATTGGATATAAGGCCCAACCGCATTGGACGGTGGGTTGGCAAAGATCTGAACCAAATAGGGCCGAGTCAGTCCATTGAATGCCGTAAAACTGCCAGCGAGTATCAGGTGTCCATCGGGATGTACGACCCCTCTACGAACATGGCCATTCGCTCCGGTACCAATGGCCAGCGTGGGATCGAGCAACCCGTTCCCGCTGAGTCGCGCCACATACCCTTGCGGCGAGGCACCGAAGGTCGTGAAGTCACCCGTCACCACGATCCGGCCATCGGGCTGAAGGTCCAAGGACCAAACCGTGGAATTGAAGTTGGTCGATCCACCAAAGGATGTATCAAACGCACCGTCGGTACCAATTCGCGCCAGGTATTGAGCCGGCTTCCCCGCGTAACTGTTGAACGACCCACCAATCAGCACCCGCTGATCAGGAAGCGCCCGCAAGGCTCGTACGCTTGAATTTGGACCCGTTTCCGGATCAAATCCTGCAACCAACCCACCGTCCAACCGGATACTTGCGAGCCGTGTGCGCGGTTGCCCTCCCACGCTACCGAAGTCACCGCCAATGAAGAGGCG
>CAMDJH010000356.1 GCA_945900455.1 Akkermansia muciniphila | reverse complement strand
TGATACGCCGACAGCAGACGAGTTCCGTGAATCAACGCTTGTTCGTTCGCATCCCGGTCTTCGGAGTCCAATTCGCCCCAGTCACCGGATAGATGCCGACGCAATGCGGACGTGATGTCGTCTTGGGCAATTTGCGAGAGTGCATTCGGCGTCGCCACCAAGCGCCCCATCGGAAACTTCGCGGCGTTCATAAGGCATCAGCCACTTGCGCGGCGGTGAGATGTTCCGGTTGTTGTCCTTCCCGCTCGAAGACATGGATCCGCACGAAGGCGAAGTGTGCCAGTCGTTCGGCGATGTCATTACGGGCGGCCCGTCCGGCGTCGTCTTCATCGAGCATGACGAGGATCTGGTTGTGCCGGTCGGTGTGTGCGTGAATCAATTCCTCCTGCGCGGTCGAGAGGCTGCTGCCCATGAGAGCGACAACCTTCCGATGCCCGAGTTGGTGCAGCTTCATCGCGTCAAAGAATCCTTCGACGATAATGAGTGGCCCCGATTCCTTTTTCGCGCGGTCAAGGTTGAACAGCTCCAGCGATTTCCGGAATCCGGGCGGGAGCTTGTATTTGGGAATGCCTTCCGGCGGGTCGCCGACATGGCGTCCGGCATAGGCAACCGCCTGTCCCTCCACATTGCGGATAGGAATGGCGATGCGACCGGCCATCATACCTTTCTCACAATAGCCCGTACCGAAATCCACGAGGGTTTCCAATGTCAGGCCACGTTCCACGAGGTAGGGATGTTCGCGTTGAAGTTTATCCAAACGGAACTTCAACGGGGGATTCGGAGCGTTGCCGTCAGGCTTTGCTTCCGGTGGGGGAGCGGGCTTGGCGTCGGGCTTCGCCGGTGGCACGGATTCTTTGGACTCACGCCGCTCTTGGGGCTTTTCCGCAGCGCGGTCGCTGTCGGAATAGACCCGATCGGGATCGAGCTTGAACCATTCGATGGCTTTCAGTGCCGCGGCATAGGGACTCACGTCTTCCATGCGGGCGATGAAATCCACGACATTGCCGCCGCGCTTGCATTCGCTGAAACAGTTCCATAAGTTTTTGCTTATGCTCACCCGGAACTGTGTCGGGTTCGTGCCCTTGTGAATCGGACAACAACCGCTGAGGTTGTCGCCGCTGCGTTTCATATTCTCCAATAGTCCGTAGTGACTCAGGACATTTTCCATCGTCACGGCCTCTTTGATCGCTCGAAAATCGACGAGCTTACTCTTCTTGGACATAGATGCTCCTTTGGTTGTGGTGTGCTGTGAAATGGTGAGTTCGCGAACGAATGCCGCGAACACCACCTCCAATTGGGGATCCTACCACGAACGCAGAACTTCCCGCCAGGTGCGGCGGGGTTAGACAACGAATCTAGCTTTTGCGCAAGGGACGGGCTGGGGATAACGAATCGAGAAGGGTTTCGTGGGAATCGTCACGGGCGGAGGCCCACGGCAGAGCGAGCGGATTGGCGTGGACGCGGAAGGTTTCCGCGTCGGTGAACAGGAATAAACCTTGTCCGCGCTCCAATTGACGGCACGCCTCAACGAGGGTTTTCACGCGTTCCGGACTGCTTGTGACGGTGAGCACCCGGAAGCGGTGCAGGCCCAGGCGGGAACGGTGAAGGTTCTGCGTCCAGGTCGCCTCGTAGGCCAGCATCTTCCGGTACAACGACGACTGCGAAAGCTTCTGGCGGATCACGGGCATCGTGGCCCGGTCGGCTTCCAGGAAGTAGAAGGCGCGCGTGGGTTTGCCTCCGGAACCTGTGAACTCCAGGCCGAATACTCGGTCGGGGATCACGCCGAGTTTCTTCCCGCTTTGCAGCCGCACGCTCCACTGAAACGGCTCGCGGTAACGATGAGCGGTTTCGGGCAGCGGCAGTTCGTTGGCGGTGAGCAACCGAACGCGTCCATGCCGGCGGCACGCGAGTTCCAATCCCACCATGATGTCGCTGATCAGCAGCGCGTGTTCCAGGAACACCCGGCCTGTGTCTCGATTCTTGGCACCCCAATCCAACCGATGGAAGGGTAGGGACGATTCACGTTTCAAGAAGGCTGCGCCCTTGTTGCCAAGGCCGTACGCGATCGCGCGCGAGCCGCCCTGGTGGAAATAGTCGATCTGGGCGCGCGGGCGCTCCAGATAGCCGTGGTGGTAGAGCAATTGGAGCCGACGCAATACGTGCTGTCGGCTACCAACGATCAACGCAACAAGGTGGGACGAGCGAAGAAACCGGTGCCGATGCACCTGTTGAAGAATCTCTCGGTCGCGTTCGGTCAGTTCAATGCGTGCGACACCGGGAGCGCGTTGGAAACGGGGAAGACGGACTTGCTCCATCCCGTCATTTTACCATGACCACGGCAGGATTACTCGGCCGACCGCTTCGACTGAACGGTCTCGCCATCTCGAATCAGGGGCCAAAGCTTAATCTCCAGCGCTCCCGTAATCCGCAAAAGCGTGTCGAGGGTTGGCTTTCGAAGTCCACGTTCCACCAGGCTTACCGTCGAATGCGATAAGCCCGCACGTTCTGCCACGGTATTCATGGAAACGCCCATTTCTTCGCGCTTCATGCGGAGCAAACGAATTATTGAGGAGGCGACTGCTTCGGATGAGGTTGCCACTTGGCATCGATAACGTGAAAAGCAGTTGACACCACATGTGACTGTAGTCACTGTTCATTCATGTTCGCACGACGCCTCATTTCAACCGAATCCTTCCTGCCCTGCCGGAGCACCTACGGATGCCCGGATATTTGGGAGCTGACCGATGGCAATTTCGCCGTTATCGGTGAAGACATCACCGCCTTTGCAGATCAGTTGCCGCCTACGGCCGGCTGCGCGTCCCATGAACGCATGGTGCGAATTCCCCGGGCGCTGCTCGTCCGAGCCAAGGCAGAAATCCCTTCCGAAGTTTAGGCACTATCCGGCTACTGTCTCCGCAACCGGAAGCACTGCGCGTCACCGGCGACCTTGAAATCAAAGGCGAACAGTTTCGCATCGGGCGGTACAAGTAACGGGAAGGTGGCACGTTCCCAGAGCGCAGTCGGCAATCCCGCCAACTGGGCGTGTGGGCTTGCTCCCTTCATTTAAGCATTAAAGGCTGTTACTTGGGCTTGGTGGCGGCCTTGCGAAGTGGTGAATCCGCCTCCGCTTCTCTGAGCAGTGGCCAGAGCTCAAGATTCATCGCGCCGGAGATTCGGAGCAATGTGTCGAGCGTCGGTTTCCTCAACCCACGTTCCACGCGGCTGATCATCGTGTGCGACAATCCCGCACCGCTCGCGACAACGTTCATGGAAAGCCCAAGCGCCTCCCGCCGCTCCCGAAGCCGGCGGATGGTCTGCGGGCCAACAATCTCAGATCTGCCTTTTGCCACACGCAAGGCATATCCGAAAATGGGGTTGACATGATATGTGCCTATAGGCACAGTACGCTCATGTTCGCACGACGCCTTGTTTCAACCGAATCCTTCCTGCCCTGCCGGAGCACCTACGGTTGTCCGGATATTTGGGAACTCACCGATGGCAATTTCGCCGTTATCGGTGAGGACATCACCGCCTGTGCTGATCAGTTGCCGCCTTCGGCTGGCTGTGCCCCGCACGAACGCATGGTGCGGATTCCGCGGGCACTCCTCGTCCGGGCCAAGGCACAAATCCCCAGCCACGTGTAGCGCGGCCCAAACCGTGGTAGAATTGGAGACATGCAAAGTCTCCGCTGGCTGGCAGACAATTGGTTCATTTATCTCAACGCGCTCGGTGTCGTTGGTGGCCTTTTCTTCACGGGCTACTCGCTGCATTCGGAGACGAAGACTCGGAAGATCGCCAATCTCCTGACGCTGACGCAAAGCCATCGGGACATTTGGAAGGAAGTCATTCACGAGCCGAAATTGAATCGAGTTCTCGCCACCCGAGTGAATATGGAGCGGGATCCGGTCACGCGGGAAGAGGAGATCTTCGTCACTTTGGTCATCCAACACCTGAGCGTTGTGTTCCACGCCATGCGCGACGAACTCACGATTCCGCCGGAAGGGTTACGTCGGGATGTGTGGCAGTTCTTCTCGCTGCCCATTCCGCAAAGGGTTTGGAACCGGGTCAAGGTGATGCAGGACGACGATTTCGTCGTCTTTGTCGAGGCGTGCCGGAACTGGAAATAAGGCAGCGTCTCGCTTCGGCTCTTGCAGAGCGAGGTAACCTCGATCGAAACCGAACAGAATAGCCACTTTACGCGTCCAAGCCGCATGAAGCTGTTATGGTTGTGGCTCCTCCTGGGGTTGGCGGTTCCCGTCGTCGCGCAGCCGGCGCGTATTCTGTTGATCCGGCACGGAGAGAAACCAGAAGGCCGTGCAGACCCCCGTCTCGCGGCTGCCGGCCGGGAACGCGCACAACGTTGGGTCGGCTATTTCACCGCCTCACCGTTGCGGACACCCACCGTGCTCTTTGCTCCGCAGCCAACCAAGGGGCGTCGGAGTGTGCGTCCGATCGAAACCCTCGAACCGCTCGCGAAGGCAATGCACCAGAAGGTCAAGACACCGTTCGCCTCGGAGGACTACGCCAAACTCGCGCATCAATTGCTCACCGACCCGGAGTTGAATGGGAAAATCGTCGCCGTCTGCTGGGTACATCACTCGCTGCCACAGTTTGCCGCCGCGCTCGGAGTTGAACCCGCACCTGCTCGTTGGAAGGAGAGCGATTACGATGGGGTTTATGAGGTCACGTTTGAAGACGGAAAGCCGCGCTTGGCGGTAACCCATGCTGAATAAGTCTCATCTACCAGCCAGCGGTTCACATTCGTCTGCACTTCGTTCGGGTGCATCTCACGGAAACGGTGGTTTTCGAGTCAGCGATTGTTGAACGGAAGAATTCTTCATTTTTCCCGGGACTCTGATTTCGATTTCTGAAACGCTCCGCGGCC
>CAMDJH010000355.1 GCA_945900455.1 Akkermansia muciniphila | reverse complement strand
AGATCGCCCGCGTGGACGTCCAGGGCCAGCTTGATTTGCTCGTAAAGCGGTTGGACTGATGCGGCATTACTTGCGACGTGTGCTCCGCAAGCCTGAGCAGTAGAGGTCGTATGGTCAAAAAACTCGAACCTACCGATATTCAACGATTTGCAGGGCGATCAGAAGATTGCTCGCACGCCGTTGGTTCGGTTAAGTCTCTTCGATGAATTGGAAACGAATGCTGGCGACCCTCTCCGGTTCGGTTGATCAGTAACTCCTCCTGCACAACGAGTATCTGGTGACGGAGAACCGGATTCTCAATGCCCCACTGCCTTGAAAACTACGTGAATCATTTCCACGCGGAGCGAAATCACCAAGGCAAGGGCAACGTGATCCTGTTTTCGGCGCCCGAGGATCGGATCGGTGAAATGTCAGGGGATATACAGACTCGCGAGCGCCTCGGCGGCCTCCTGAAATTCTACTACCGAGATGCCGCATGAGTTTCTTGACCATACGAGGAAGATAAGACTCCAGCTTTCGAATCCAATCATGGCCTCCGATCGTCGAATCCGCCTGAATCCTCCCCTTGGCATTCGGCCAGGCGCTCGATCGATACTGGCCGTCGGCAATCAAAACCGAAAACCGCTGCATTTGCATATGGCAACGCGCTGGATTCAAAATCAGACACCGACGACGACGGGTAAACCCGCTTCAAAATCTCAGCATCGTCTGGAGGCCAAGAATCCAGGCATCCGGGGTCTTCGCGCTTATACGACCACCGGGATGGAACACCCGTTGCACACTGGCATCCACCGTCCACCAGGCTGTCAGTTGGATTTTGTAATTCATTTCCAGCACCGCTTCGTAGTCGGCCTTGGGAAGAATCGAACTGCCCAGCAAGGTGTTGAGGTCACCCTGCGCGCGACGGAGGTCATCGCTGATTTTCAGATAGGAATATGCGACGCCCAGCGTATCCCAGTCGCGCGAGGGGATCAGCCCTTTGTAAACCAGCCCGCCGTCCGCGCCCAACTGGGCGATATTGCGGTCCTCGGGCGCAAATGCTCCGCGGACAAAGCCGATCAACCCCTGTCGCGCGGGATCCTCCTTGTCGCGCTCCAGCCAGAGGTAATGGTCAGCTAAAAGATAGCCGCCATGGTTGCCTCCATGCTCGTGAGCGGGTGGGAGCATCCCGAGCGCCCCGCCCGAGGCGCTGTTGACGGCCGCAAGGGTGCCGTCATACGTATCATAAAACGCATCCGTGTGATACCATGCTCCGAGTTTGAAATTGCCGGGCAACCCGGTGTCATCCTTGCCCCGATTGTGCTGATAGCCCAATTCGAAGTAGCAGAGCGCGCCTTCCTTGCTGTCGAGATGAATGCGTGTCCCCGATTTCGAACGATCAGGGTTTCCATCATACACTCCGGCTTGAAAATAGAGATTGGTGGCAAGTTGCGCCCGCGCCATCATCCCGGGCACGCCGTACGGCGTGGAGGCAAGCCCATGGTTGCCGACCGGAAAAAAAGGCTGATCCCAAACGTTAAACGCCATCGTGGGAAAGAAAAATGTCTGGTTCAGAAAACCGATGCCCGCGATTGAGTTGTAATATTCGGGAACGATGAAATCGCTGCCAATGTCGAGTTGCCCCGCCTTGAGCGTGATTTTGCCATTGAGAAGTTTCTGCTCGTAATAGAGCTCCCACAAGCGGAAGCCATTGTTGAAGTCGAGCAGGTTTACCTTGTTCAGATCGCCGACGTAGTGGTCGGAGAACGGCTTGTGCCCGTTCAACCAAATGGAACTGGCGTGGAACCGTCCTCCCGGCAAGCCAACGAGTTTTTCGGTGTCAAGATCCAGCATCATCAACAGTGCGCCTTGATAGACCGAGCCGCGTTCCAGCCCCCCGCCGACATTCATCGGCACCGATGCCCCATAAAGAAACTCAAAATCCACGCCCCGCCGGGATAGATCTGTACGCAACCCGCCCCAAGTGCCGAACAGATAGTCCTGCTCGAAGAAGTGCTGCAGCGCAGATTTTTCGCCGAGCGCTTCGGCGCCCAGCCCCGCGGCAGCCCCTGCGAACACAGAGAGTCCGGTTGCCAAGGAGTTGAACCGCAATTTTAAACGGTTGGTTTTCATATTTTCTCTCCGAACCGGAGGCTTTTCGGCCGGCTCTGCTATTGTTTAACGGCCGTCTGGGTTGATCTTTCCGCTAGGCTTAGCAAATAGTATACCTAAAAGCAACTGCCCCATCGTGCCAAAATAACTGCGTGTGATGTCGGCGGAATGAAACGCCAGATAAATATCGTTGGCGGGGATGGCAACATTGGATGCGAAATAAAGAAATCTCTCGTACCCTCGATATTTCGATTTGTTAAAGGCCAGTCCGCGGAAGTTGTAGATGTTGTTGCCGTAACGTTCGCTCAGTTTGAAAAAGAGAGTCGAACCCCAATCGTCGTTGAACCGGCCCTTCTTCAAGTGGATGAACGGCGAAAGATTCAGATTCAAGAACTCCTTCCCCTCGATCTTGAATTTTTCCATCGCCTCCATGTGCATGGCCGTTGCCAACCGCCCGAATCGTGCTTCATCGCAACGAGAGATGGTCGCTGAGTAACTGACCACTTTCCCGTCGCGAAAGATCGGGTCATAAAAACAAAAGCCGCACACCTTCCCCTCACGATCGAACGCCACAAATTTCCGCACATCCTCCTCCGGCTGAAAAATGGCCCGCCGCGCATAAATCCAGATTTCCCGGTCGTTCACCGGCTTCGTGCCAATCCACTTCTTTGACAGCGCTTGCAACTCGTCGCGATTCACAGCCGCAATGTCCACCTCGCGGATGACGATGCCTTCGCGTTTGACCTCGTTCCGTCCGCGCTTGATCAGATCCAGATCTTTCCAATTGCCCTGGGTATTGTAATTCTGGATGGGCAGCTCCATCTCCGGACCCAGGCAATTTGCTTTGCAGCCCAGCCTCCGCAAAACCTCGGCGCATTTTTCAGACACGCATCCGAAGGATGCCTTAGGGTTGATGGCCAGAAAATCGCGCAAAAACTTTTCCTGATCCGACACCGCGCACACCGGATCGGAGAAGGTGATCGGGTGCGGTTTGCGAGCGAACACCGGATGCCGCACCGTGGTGTAGGCGATGTATCCCTCGTTGGTGATGAAATATTCCATCCCCGACTGCAAGGTTGCATAAGCCAGGGCTTCGCGGCCATGTAGTTTGAGGAAGGGTGCAAGCCGTTCCCATTTCGCCTTGGCGTCCCAATTTCGGGCAGCATCGCCCTCGATGATTTCACAATCCATGCTGCCCTGGGAATCGTTCCCAAAGTTCTTGAGCAACCATCCTCGGGTCAGTTCAAACACCTTTAGCCGGTGGCGATCCAAATGCCCGGCATGGCCATTGCCCGGAATGACGTGCAGTTGTTTCTTGCAGGTCAACGTTGAATAGATCAACCGCGCCGTCGCCGTCGAATCCATCTTGTCCTCCGCGCCCCAGATGACCATGGTCGCCGCCTTCACGCCGTGGATGCGCCGGATGGTATCCACGAAGAAAGCCTCCGTTCCACCGGGAAACGGATATTCCATGAACGCCGCCACCGTGAGCGGGTCGGCCCGCAGCCGCTTGTCAATTTCCTTATCCGCCACCAGATCGAAACTTCCCAGCTTGGCCAATGGCACCCGCAGCTCCCTGCCGGTAAACGCCTTCTTCAGCTTGCCCGAGAGCACGAGCAGATAAATGAACACCGCAAAGGCCAGCGGCATGGAATTGTTCACCGTGGCATCCAACAGCACCAAAGCCTTCAGCCGGGAGTCAATCAATGCTGCCTCCAAAATAGTCGTGCCGCCCGATGAAATCCCGAACGCTCCCAGCCGGTTGCCATCAATCCGGACATCGGCCTGCGCGAAATCCAACGCTGCCCGCAATGCCTCCACCCACTTCCCGATCACAACATGGTAGCGCTCGCCACCGCTTTCACCGTGGCCGCACATGTCAAACGCCAGCATTGCCATGCCACGGCTGGCGAGCATCTCCCCCATTTCAAAGTAATGCTCCTTGAACTCTCCTGGCCCGTGACAAACCAGCAAGGCTGGATGCGAGCCGGCACCCTCCGGCAAAAACCACACGCCCGCCAATTGATTCGGCCCGGCTTGAAAACGGATCCTTTCGCGGATTATACTGATAGGTACTTCCTTTCAATGTTCCGCATTTAGGGAGATTTGGCTTATTGAATCGAGTGACTTCACGCCACGGTGCCCCAGTCAACGGGCAGTAGCAAGGGATTTGTGAGACTGGAAAACAGCGAGCGCACCGCGGGTTCGCCTCGTCTTGAAAGCGAAACGGCAACCGCTACTGACAGGTCCAATATATTGATTTCCCATGGGGGATTTACGCCCCGGGGTTATACCAGAACGACGCTTGCCGCCGGCTTGTCGCGTCCAAGTTGGAGGCCAATGCATCCTTCGCGGTCCGAGGGGAAAAGCACGACGTTCAGTCCGGGGTGAAGAACCGGCACGGAGATGGCCTGGTCCCACGCGAGAGTGCGCTTCATGTGCCAAAACACGGAGCCGTCCTCTGGGTTTAACGCGCACATCGCCTCTCCCGTCCACACGATGAGCTGCCGTCGGCCAGCCGAGTTGATCGCGATGACGGGCGAGTAACCGGCCAATAGTTCAACACGCCATCGCAACTTATAGATGGCGGCAATCTTAAAGGCCGGCAGCACAGAGTTGTTTGTCAAGAACACCAGCACTTTCCCGTCCTCTGGGTCCCGGTAGGCCACCCGACGCATTCGCTCCGGGTAGTTCTTGAAGCTTGCCGCCGTAACCAGCAATACGACATGGTCGCTGCGTACACTCGTAGACTTGTCTACAGGCATCGATTCCTGCCGGCTGAAAAGAACCCCAGCCTTGGTCCGCGTCACGAAGAACGCGCCGGCCTCCGCCATTACACGGAGGCGAGCGAAGTCGAGATAGCCACGATCCATAACATAGCACGCACC
>CAMDJH010000354.1 GCA_945900455.1 Akkermansia muciniphila | reverse complement strand
CGGAGGCCTTGGACGGCGTTGCCGCGGGTTTCATAGGCCGTGCCATCTTGATAGGTGGACTCCACGCTCTGGCTGCCATCGGGGAAGGTGGTAATGGCGACGCGGAAGGGGCCGTCGGTGGTGTTGGTGTAGGTGGTCAGGCGGTTCATCGCGTCGCGGCTCCAGGCAATGTCGCCGTGGCTGTCGTAGCCGCGTTGTTCTTGGACGATGAGCGCGCCGTCGGTGCCTTGCATCACAGTGTGCGTGGCGCGGCCCATCGCGTCCGTGAGCGTGAACGTGGTGAGGCCGGCACGGGTGACGCTGGAGCCGGCGTAGGTCTGCGGCGTGCCGGTGCCGGCGAGGTCGAGCAGGACGGACTTACCCGTGCTGTAACTAGTGGTGACGCCCTCGCGGTCGGTTTCCTGTGCCAAACCGCAGCAATCGTAGGTGCGGGTTACGTAGCTGCCGCCGAGGTAATCAATGCGCGTGGCGCGGCCAAGCCAGTCACGGGTGGTGGTGGTTTCCGAGCCGGTCAAGGCGTCGGAGGCCAGGTCGTAATCGCGACGCCAGAGGGAGTTGCCGAGAGCGTCCACCACCTGCTCGCTGCGCGTACCGTCAATGACTGAGGTCTGGTTCGTGTTCGGGCGTCCGCTGAGCGTGACGGTACGGGTGATCTCGATCTTCGGCGTGGTGTTGTTGCCGGTGTAGAAGGGATCGTTGATGAACTCCGTATAATAAAAGTACTCCGACATCGTGCCGTCAGGGTTGATGACCTTGGCGGTCTGGCCCACGCTGGCCCCGTTGGTGTTGGAAGCAGTGTAGGTGAAGCTGCGGGTGATGAGGTTGGCGGGATCGTTCCAGTTGGTGGTGGCGGGCGTGGTGGCCACGCAATCCCACGTCTCGGAAGGACCGATCTGGTTGCGCCAGCGTTTGGAGATCAGCTGCCCCTTGAGGTATTCGACGTGGGTTTCGAGTCCGCCGGAGTATATCGTTTCCGTGGAACGGTTGTCGGCGCTGGGCCAATTGATGGATTCGGAGTAAGGGTTGTTAAGAAACTGCGATACCTGCCTGGTGACGGCATCGCCTGAGTATTCGAGGTAGAATTCCCAGCGGCCTTCGGGGTAGAGCACGGAACGGAGTTTGGAGTAGTTGGCTCCATCGGTGGCGGAGTTGGTGTAGTAGCTGTAGGTAGTGGTTTCAGCAAGGCCAGAGGGGTCGGTGACGATCTGCACGAGCTCCTCGCCCCATCCGAAGGTCTGGTAGGTGCTGACAGTTTGTGAAAGGATGGTATTGCCCGCGTCCTTGACGGTGCGTGTCTCGGCGCGAACGATTCCGTTGGTCACGTTTAGCAGGCATTCCTTTCGGAGGGCATTGGCGACGCCAGAAAGCAGTTCCCACTCCCCGGAGCCGGGCGTGTAGGTGAAGACGTTCACTTCTGTACCGTTGCGAGTAACTTGGAGGCGGTTAATGGATGCTGCGCCATCCGGGTTCTCGACCACGATGGTGGAATTGGGGCTTCCCACGGGAGGATACAGACCCGTGCCAGGATCGCGGGGGCCGAACTCGTTGTAGAAACGCACGGTGTAGCGGTACGGGCTATCGGGGATGATATCGGCGAGGATATTGGGGCCTTTGACCTGGCGCAGAACGTTGCTGGTGGCGAAGGCATTCGTGGCGTAGAGCCGGGCGAAGGAACCGTTGCCCGCAACGCCGAGACCGGCGGGCGTGGCCAAATTGTCGGCGGGGCTCTTGGCGTAGATTTTAAGATAGCTAGGGCGACCGGAAGTCGTGGTGCGACCAAGGCCCATTTTCACACTCAGACTGCTATTGTTGCAATGAAGATCGCCCGGCTCACAACCTCCCAGGCAGGAGCCGCAGGCGGTGGCGGGCACTTTGACTACGGCTTGGACGCCTCCGGACGAGGCCCAAAAAAGTATCTCACCGTACTGGCCAGCATTGTTCAGTGCGTCGTAAATCGCGAGGTCATTCACAGTTCCAGGAAGGCCATCAATGCGTTCCCCTTCTGTGACGACCTGGGTCGGGGGCAGGGCAGTGCGGGTGGGTGCCTTGAGATTGATGACCGTACTGAAAATGGAGCGTTGGCCCAGATCATTGTCGGCAGTGAAAACTACCGTGCCCAAGTTGTTCGCGGAAGGTCTTTCCTCGGAATAGTAGGAACTAATTGGGCTCGAAGTGGGGTCATTCGTGTTCATCAAGCCGCTGAGGCGGATGGTGGTCTGGGTGTCCGTGAAATAGGCGAACATGCCGGGACCAACGGTCGTGCCAAACGTTGCCGCTAGGTTAGTGCTGGTGAGGTCGCCGAAATAGACGATAGTTTTGCCATCATCGCTGACGGTCGGATGGCCCAAGCTGGCAAAGCCGTCACTGGTAAGAGCCACAGGCTGGGTTGGGAATATGGCATAAGGGAGGCGGAGAATGCTACCGCTCGTGGAAGTACCCAGGCGCAGGACCGAATAGCCATCGTCTCCGATGACTGGTCTCACCACAGTGCTGCCGGTCGTCGCTACATTTCCTCCAGGCGCCCCACGGGTCATGAAGGCCTGCGCCTCGTCATATTGCTGGGCGGCAAAGGCGGCTTGCCCCAGGTTGTTCATGCTGCCGTAGCGATAGACAATGGACATTTTAAATCCGTCCGAGCCAATATATTCGTAGGGCGAAGGATACACGCGGCCCGTAGCCGGCTTGATGAAGTAGAGGGCGGTGACCCCGAAATACGGTCCAAGGGTAAGGATGTCCAACGCGCCGCCATTGCCCATCCGGATTTGCCGCTCCGGCGCTCCCCGTTGGCCCGAGCTATTCACGCCGCCGACCTGCCAGGTTTCCCAATAGGTCAAGGGTGCGACCGAGTAAACCCCAGGAATAGGAAGGATAACCCAGGATATTAGCTGGACCACCGCGTTCAGATTGCGCCAGGCCAGGACTTGGTTTTGGTTGTTGATCTGCACCGCCAAATCAAACCTCTGGCTTGGGGTATTTTCTCCGGATGGGGTGGTTGGGAGAACGAAAATCTCGTTCATCAGAGGCTGGACCCTCCTGGACTGGGGTGGATAAGCATATATGTTCTCGTTGATACGCCCATCGCCATTCGGCGTCCGTCCAATGAAACCCACGTATCCATTGTCGTTGATAGAAGGACCTTTTCCGAGACTGATGAACCCTTGCCCTCCGCCCGTGCGAACCAGCACTTCGAACTGTGGTTCGTCGTCCGCTCCGCTAACCTGCTGAATCAGAGTCGCGAGCAACATTAGGAACGTCAGCCCGGTTTTACATAGCTCTATTCTCATGCGGATTTCAGATTTGATTTCCGTCTCCTTACTTCTCCAACGGCGTGAAAACGACGAGCCTTACCGCAGGATGATCCTTCTTCCCGGGTCGCAGGCCGAGTTGGAATTCCTGGAGATCGTTCATTCCATCGCCGTCGGAGTCGCGGGCGTCGGGTGAGACGCCAAAGGTTTGTTGGTAAAGGGCTTCCTCCCACGCGTCGAGACCGCCGTTCCCAGCGCCAGAGGAGCTGCCGGTAATTCGTAGGCGATAAAAATGTCTGGATGGCGCGCCAGCAGAGTTGAGAGGTTCTACGTAAGGCGAAATTGCCCGGGCGCTGACGCTTTGCCAACCCGTCAGCGTGCGGCTCGACTCCAACTCGTAGAATACATTGTTATCCATGATCCACGTGAGAATTAGATCACTGCCCCTGGATGCCGCGGTGAAGCCGGCGACTGAAGGAGCCGAAATCGATGGCAGGGATACCCGCAGTCGGTATAACCTCCGGGCTGGAGCATCGGATGCAGCGAGGTTTTCCGTGTAGGAGGATATGAAACCGGAAGCCAGGGGCTGCCATGTGACCAAATTCTCGCTCGCTCCAAACTCGTAAGAACGGTAGGGTGCGCCGGGCCAGGTGAACTGGAGCGCCATGCCGTTCCGAGTGACGGTGGGGCCGAGCACCTTGGAGGTGGCATTCGTGGGATTCGTGCCCCAAACCATCTCATCGTAGTTGCTCGCGCCGTCGTCGTCCGGATCACCAAATGGGTCTGCAGGCCCATTGAAGTAAATGAATTCGTAAACGTCCGAGAGTCCATTGCCGTTGGCATCGACAGTCGCACGCACCGAGGCTTGTGCCAGAAGAACGAGGGAAAGGAAGACTTTGATTTTCATAGGCTAAATCACTTCCACTAATCTCACATTACTATCGCCTGACCGAGCTTCGCTCCTGCAGCCATTCCACGTCCCGATTGTTCGCGCTCGGCTTGTCGGCTGGTAGATTGGCACCGGGAATCAGCGGCGGACGCGTGCGCGCATCCCGCCATGCATGCATCTCCGCATGGCCGTCCGCAAAACTCACCGTTCCGGATACGCCATGGTAGCTGGCCGGGTAATTTACCAATGTATAGGCACCCGGCTCGCGCGGATTGAATCCGTCCATCTCAACGATAAACCAGCCATCATTGATGCTGTCCTCCCGTTCATCAATGAACACAAACGCCTGGGAACTCGATAACGTCGAGAAATCTCCCACCCGCCGAAACTGCTGAAACCCCGGCGTCCAACCTTCCTCACGCTCGCCTACATAACAATTCATGGCGTAACTTCGAACCCGCGGATCGCTCGAATCCCGATTCCGGCTTCGGTCTCCCGGGCATCGATAGATACGAGAGGATCTCGAATAGGCACCGAGTTGAGAATTCAACAAGAAGTTGGCGTTGGTGTTGTCCGATGTCCGGGCGGCATTATTGAGGAATCCAACGCACCACGTCAGATTCGAGTTCGCCGGATCCGCCGCGCGGACTCCATCCAGATTGCCAGCAAGTCGATCGCCGTTATCCCCCGAATACATGTGCCAGGCCAGGATCAGCTGCTTCGTTTGGTTCAGGCACGCGATGCCCTGGGCTTTTGATTTGGCCTGCGATAATGCCGGCAACAGCATTCCCGCCAGAATTGCGATAATGGCAATGACGACGAGAAGCTCGATCAGCGTGAATCCGGCGGTAGAACGGTTA
>CAMDJH010000353.1 GCA_945900455.1 Akkermansia muciniphila | reverse complement strand
ATCACGTTCGTCGACATCCCCCCTATTGAAGCAGTCTTCCCAGGGCGACTGCAAACAACACCGCGCGGGCATTTGTTCAGCCGATCTCCATGAACCCACGATATGAAGTCACGTTCCCCGGGATTCACAGGGCTTGGCGGCAGGACGCATCCGTGGGCGCATCCATTGAATGGATTCTTAAGCATTGACACATTGGGAACAACGCCTTGGAAATTGAACATCGTTTAACCACCAAACCCATGACAAACACTCGCATTGACGACTCGCAGCACTTGAGCCTCGAGCCGGTACTATCATTCGACCGACGCCGTTTCCTGGTGTCCACAGCAGTTGCCGGCATGGCGCTTTCCGCCGGCCCAGTCATGGCCCAACAACTCATTGTCACGCCGTCGGACGGTTTGGAAACTGGGGAACGAAAAATCCCCGGACCGGGTGGTTCGAAAATCCCCGTCTACTTTGCGACCCCTCAGCGGGAGGGCAAGTACCCCACCGTGTTGGTCATTCCCGAAATCTGGGGCGCCCATGAGCACATCAAGGACGTCGCTCGGCGGCTTGCCAAAGCGGGCTATTTTGCGGTGGTCGCGGAGCCGTATTTTCGGATTGGTGACCTGACCAAACTTACCAACATTAAAGAAGTGATCGCCGGTGCCAATCAGCTCAGCGATGAACAATGTTTTGCCGACTTGGACGCCACGGTTGACTGGGCGGGCAGGCAGGCCAAAGCGGACTTAAGCAGGCTGGGGATCACCGGTTTTTGTAGAGGGGGCCGGACGACGTGGATGTACACGGCGCACAGCGTGCGAATTAAAGCAGGCGTTGCGTGGTATGGCGGTCTCAATTCAACCCCGCCCGCGATGCCCCTCACTCCGATTGATATTGCAGCCAAGCTGAAGGCGCCCGTATTGGGACTCTATGGCGGGGCGGATCAAGGAATTCCGCAGGCGACCGTGGACCGCCTGACGGCCGCCTTGGCAGCGGCAGGCAAGGACAAGGAATCGATGATTCACGTCTATCCGGGCATGCCGCATGCATTTCATGCGGACTATCGGCCCAGCTACCGCAAGGAACCCGCTGAGGATGGCTGGAAGCGAATGCTCGACTGGTTTCGCAAGAACGGCGTGACGGCCGCCTAGCGAGTTAACGAGGTTGTTCAGCCGGGAACGCGAGACACGGCTAATCTGAAACGGTCCGGACCCGCGGACAGACCCGAGCCTCCAGGAAGGGAGTATTCAGGACTTTTCGATGACGGGTTCTGCCCCTTTGAATCGAGTCGTCGCCGAATTGACATGGTTGACAAAACTCAGCCCTCGGTATTACTTCGGGTATGACTACCACCAAACTGGTCAGCGTGAAGGTGCCGCTGAAGATTTTTCGCGCACTGCCCGGTGCGCACAATGGCCGCAGCCGGTTCATCGTGTCGGCTTTGGAGGAAAAAATTTCACGGCGACGCGAGCCGGAATGGCAGCCCCGGACAGCACACGGACGCCGGTTGAAAGCGATCCTTGAACGAGGCGCGGCAGAACGAGGCGAGCCCTTGGACGCTGAAGGCATTGCCGCCGAGCTGGCAGTGCGCAAGGGGAGATTTCATTGAAAACATTTCTGGATTCGGGCGTTTTGCTTTCGGCGTGGAAGCATGGAGAATTCCATGAGCGCGCCAGGTCGATTATGGACGATGGAACGCGCACGTTTTTGACCTGCGAAAACGTGAAGCTTGAATTGCTGCCCAAGCCCACCTTTGAAAAACGCCGGTCCGAAGTCGAATTTTACAATGAGCATTTTAACCTCGCGACGATCGAGCCGTTCAGCGCGGCTTTGGGCGAAGCGGCTTTGGAACTCGGGGCAAAATGGGGCTTGGCCGCCGGTGATTCACTCAATCTGGCTTCTGCCATCCGTCAAGGCGCGGATGAATTCATCACCACCGAGCTCCCCCGTAAGCCGATGTTCCGGGTGAAAGAATTGAAGATCATTTCCCTTCACTCGCGTTAGCCAGACTCACACCGAAGACCGTATCATCCTGCCCAGTTCTTCCATTTTTGAAAAACGCCTTCGTTTTTCCATTGCGCTTGACGCCACTTCGGGCCGATTCGTTGAAACAACGAGCGGGCAGTGGCTTTGTCGCCCGCGATACACGCAAAATAGCAATACGAGTTCAGTTCGACGATTTCATCCGGTGCCGAGTCGAGTTTCACTTCGAATCCCTTTTTCATTCGAGCGTAAGATATTTTCGTATTCTTGAATAAGTCATCCCCTTCGGTCCATGCCTGCCTGCGGGCAATGAGCATGTAAAGAAGATCGCCTTCGCTGCCGCCACGTTCGTCCGCTGACTGCTTGGCGAATTTCTCCCAGTCTCCGGGATTGCCGTACCAACGCGGGAGGAGAAACTGGGACTTTACAAAGTAGAGATTCACAAAATCGCGGCCTGCCGTCCGTCCCTTTTCAAAAATCTCGTCGATCTTTTTTTGCGGCAACTCTAGGCCGTAGGCGGCCGACAACCAAACGGAGTAGAGTTCAGGCCGCTCGGCTGAAATCTTTTCGGCGTCTTTCAGGATGGCGTCCGCTTTGTTCAATCGCTGTGCCAGCAACCCCCAGCCCTCCTTCGCTACTTTGTCCGAGAATGCGGTGCCACGCGCGCTCCAGCCCCAACTCACATAAGCACGCCCCAGTGCGATCCGTGGACAAACCGTCTTGGGCGAATGTTTGACCCAACTCTCGATCCGTTCGATGTGCTCGGCCCAATCTTCAACACCCGTTTCCATCGACATTGGAGTGTGGATGTCTTCGATCATCTTATGCAGCGCATAGCCCGTCAAAAGATTCGGTTTTCTGAGCGTACACTGAGCAGCGACGCGATCGAGTTCATCGAACTGCTTCGTTCGCAGCCATTGAATCAGCTCCTTTTTAGTTAAGTCAGGGGATGAAGGATGTTCACCCTGGGCGGCGAGAGCGATAAATGGATAAATTAGCGCCATCGCGAGAAAAAGGGAAAATTTCATGGCCAGGATTGATTGATAGGAAATCGGTCTACTGACGCTCCCACGGTTAGGGAGATTTGGTTCCGGCTCGGGGCTTTGCTTGTCGGAAGCGTTTCCCCATCAGTCGCGGGCGGTCAATGGGCGAATTCAAGGCAACCGATGAAGCTCACCTGACTAGCTCCTCGCAACCATCGCGCTGGCACACTAACAGTTCGAGTCTATCCACCCGTTCTCGACCTGCCATTCTAATCTTCGCCTTGCCCCAGAAGTCCCGGCCATGCCACAAAACCGTCATGACTCGTCGCGAATTCTTCCACAGCACTGCCTTGGCCGCTGCTGCGCTTCACCTTCCCCTCCCCCTGGCTACCGGGCTGGATTCCAGCCTGATCGACACCCGCCGGGGTGTCGTGCCTCTCGGCATGGACAATTTCGCCGTCCGCGCGATGGGATGGAAGGGACGGGAACTGGTGGACTATGCCGCCTCGCTCCGTTTGGATGTGTTATTCATCACCGATCTTGCCAGCCTTGGGACACGGGACGAACGGGAGCTTGGGGAACTTCGAAAATATGCCACTGATCACGGCATGGTGATCCAGCTCGGAAGCTGGAGCATTTGTCCCACGTCGGTGCGATTTAAGAAAGACTGGGGCACCGCTGAGGAACATCTCGCGCTGGGACTCCGTCTTTCCAAGGCAGTTGGCTCGCCGGTATTTCGCGTGGTCCTCGGCGGCCGGGAAGATCGGAAGACGCCCGGCGGCATCGACGCTCGCATCGCGGATACGGTCAAAGTCTGCCAATCTCAAAAACACCTCGCCCAGGATCTCGGGGTGAAGATCGCGATTGAGAATCATGCCGGCGACATGACCGCGCAGGAACTGGTGCGACTGATCGAAGCAGCGGGCCGCGATTATGTGGGTGCCAACCTCGACTCCGGGAATGCTGTCTGGACCCTGGAAGAACCTATCGCAAGCCTCGAAATCCTCGGCCCCTACGCCCTTTCAACGAGTTTACGGGACTCCGCCGTCTGGGAGACGGGTAAGGGCTGCAAGGTCCAATGGACGGCCATGGGAGAAGGGGGATGCGTGGATCTCTACGAGTACTTCACCCGTTTCCGGCAGTTGTGTCCGGGTGTTGCGGTGAACATCGAGACGATTGGCGGTTTTGCGATCGAGTTTCCTTATTTGGCCGACCCGGAGTTTTGGAAAGTATTTCCGAACAAATCGGCCGCCGAATTTGGTCGCTTCCTTGCCCTGGCGAAGCGAGGCAAACCGGTGGCTCCGCATGACGGCGGCGACAAGGCGATGCAGAAAGGCGAATTGGAACGTAGCATCCGGTACTGCCGGGAAGTGTTGGGCCTTGGCCTCAAGGTTTGATCGCGGGGTCTCGTTCGATATTATGCGCGAAGACTTGGCGCCCCCCGTCAATTCCCGTTTACTCTGTCCCAAGCTATTCTTCCTATGACTCCTGAAACACGATTTAAGAACCTGAATCTCACCCTTCCCCCGGCACCCAAACCCGTCGCGGTCTACAAACCGTTGGTGGTGGTGGGCAACCTCGCCTACGTGTCCGGTCATGGCCCGCTTCGGGCTGATCGCTCGCTGATCACGGGCGTTGTCGGGCGCGATCTCGATCTCGAGGCCGGCAAGGCCGCCGCCCGGCAGGTTGGACTCGCCATCCTGGCAACTCTGCGCGAAAGCCTAGGGTCCCTCGACCGAGTAAAGCGCGTGATCAAGACCCTCGGCATGGTCAATTCCGCGCCGGATTTCTACGACCATCCCAAGGTCATCAACGGCTGCAGCGAATTATTCGCCGAAATCTGGGGTCCGGAAAACGGGGTCGGTGCACGCAGTGCGGTCGGCATGGGACCGCTGCCAAGCAACATCGCCGCTGAGATCGAAGTGATTTTCGAACTCAATTGACCCACTCCGTCTGCTCACTCCATTTAATTCAGGCGGCATTCGCTCAATCTCTGCCCACAGCCCACATCGCGACTGATGAATCCTTCCTGGTATTCCGTGGGTAACGTCGCGGACATACCGTCTCCCGCTCTGTT
>CAMDJH010000352.1 GCA_945900455.1 Akkermansia muciniphila | reverse complement strand
GCGATGCGTTTGGGTTCCTGGATCCGGTTTTTTCGTCGGGCCTCATGATCGCCCTGAAAAGTGGGGTCATGGCTGCGGATGCAATCCATGACGCACTAGGGAGGGGTCGGGTTGTCGCCGGGGACTTCGCTGGGTACGGACAGGTGATGCGTGAGGGGATTGAGAATATGCGGAAGTTGGTTTACGCCTTTTACGACCCCAATGTAAGTTTTCGTACAGTGACTGAAAAACATCCCGACGTTCTCGGAGACATTACCGATTGTCTGTCGGGGGATGTGAACAAGGATTTTGGCCGTCTCTTCCGGGCGTTGGGTGAATGGACGGCAGTGCCGGGTGATCTTCCCTACGGCGCGCCGATGCCGTCGGTTACGGCGGCATTCGGAGGACGGTGAGCGTGCTTTTCGGTTTTCGCCGCAGGTGGGTGGGCCCTCTCGAAGGACGGAAACGGTGTCAACCCTGCCAGGAAAGGGCCGAAGGCAAGAGCGAGAAGGCAAACCTGGCACCCAATTCAGCATTGCAAACTGCCCATGGAAGAGACAGAGACTCCTCCTCGTCAATGCATCCTTTAATCCAACCTCTTGCTCGCGCTCGGTTCCGTAGAATTCATCGCGCCTTTACCCTGATCGAGCTGCTCGTGGTCATCGCAATTATCGCCATACTTGCCGGAATGCTCCTGCCAGCGCTCTCCAAGGCCAAAGCCAAGGGCTTGGGCGTACGATGCATGAGCAACCTGAGACAGATGGGCATCAGTCTGGTTACCTTCTCCGACGATAATGGGTTTTACCCGGTCGGAATCAATCCGGCACGGGGCAATTCGTGGATTTGGCCGACCCTCCTGCGGGAACATATCGGCACGGGGCGCAATGTGGATCTTTTCAAGTGCCCGGCGGCACCGCCCCAGGCTCAATGGCGAGTTTTGTTTGGAAGCAAACTTCCCGCGGAAGATGGGTATCTCGCCGATGAAGTCCGGCTCATTCCGGGGAGCACAAACTTTATGAGCTACGGCTACAACGTGTGGGGAGCTTTCGCTGGGATCATCCCCAATCAGGGTCTCGGCGTGTACAAAGGAGATCCAATTGCGGGCGAAACCAAACCTTCGTCGATTGTCAACCCAACCGAGATGATTGCCATCGGCGACAGCAACTGGGACTTGAAACGCAAGGGCGACCGGGATTGGAGCGGATTTATCGGAATGTACGAAGAGCGGCAGTGGCCGCTCGACTTGCATAACTTCCGAGCCAACATCCTCTTTTGCGATGGCCACGTCAGCGCGGAACGGCGAACCGAATTGGCGGCGCAATTGCAGAAGGATTTAGGCCCCAAAGAACGGGTGGGTCGGCGTTGGAATCGTGATAACACGCCACATTTAAATGGGAAGTAGTCTCTTCCGTTCTATTGTGGCCATCTCGCGGACTGGCCAGCAGTTGAAGGATGCCGATTTTATCGAATGCGGGCGAGAGTCCGAGAGTTGTAGAACTGAAGAATACGCGTCTGATTATGATAGCTTCTGAAAAATCGTTTGAACCGCACAGCAGCAACCCGTTGCCCAATTCAAAACGTGTTTACGTGGCGGGAAGGATCCATCGGGACCTGCGTGTTCCCATGCGGGAAATCGAGCTGTCTCCGACGAAAAGCTTTACCGGTGCTCTCGATGCAAATGCCCCGGTGCGAGTCTATGATTGCTCCGGACCTTGGGGGGACCCCGAGCATGCAGGGCAGGTAACCGACGGCCTCCCGGCGCTGCGAATGCCGTGGATTCATGCCAGAGCGGATGTCATTGAGTATGAGGGGCGGGCGGTCAAGCCGCAGGACAACGGCTATCTTTCCGGCACGCACGCCGAGTATGCCAGCAAGGCCGAAAAGAATCGTCTCGTCGAGTTCCCGGGACTCCACGGCCATCGCCGCCGCCCGTTGCGAGCGTCCAAGGGGCATCCCGTTACGCAGCTTTGGTATGCGAAGCAGGGAATCATCACCCCGGAAATGGAATTCATCGCTCTTCGCGAAAATCTGGGACGAGCTCGGCTGGCCGATCTTTCCGAAGACAACTTGCGGAACGATCTGGAGAAGCAACACGCCGGGTCATCCCCAACCGCCGCGTTCTCGCCATCGGTATTTTCCCGTTTCCCCCAACGAATACCCGCCGAGATCACTCCTGAATTCGTGCGATCTGAAGTGGCGGCTGGACGCGCCATCATTCCGGCAAATATTAATCATCCCGAATTGGAACCGATGATCATTGGCCGCAACTTTCTGGTGAAGATCAATGCCAACATCGGCAATAGTGCGGTGGCGTCGAGCATCGAGGAAGAGGTCGAGAAAATGCGCTGGGCCACCAAGTGGGGCGCGGACACCGTGATGGACCTTTCGACCGGAAAGAATATTCATGCGACCCGGGAATGGATTCTGCGCAACTCACCCGTGCCAATCGGCACCGTTCCGATTTATCAAGCGTTGGAAAAGGTAGGAGGCAAGGCCGAGGAACTGACCTGGGAAATCTACCGCGATACGTTGATCGAGCAGGCGGAGCAAGGGGTTGATTATTTTACCGTTCACGCCGGCGTTCTCCTGCGGTTTATTCCACTCACCGCACGGCGTATGACCGGCATTGTGAGTCGCGGTGGCAGCATTATGGCCAAGTGGTGTCTCGCGCATCATCAGGAGAGTTTCCTCTATACTCATTGGGATGATATTTGCGACATCATGGCGGCGTATGACGTTAGCTTTAGCATCGGGGACGGGTTACGTCCGGGTTCGATTGCGGACGCCAATGACGAGGCGCAGTTTGGCGAACTCAAGGTTCAGGGGGATTTGACCACTCGAGCCTGGGCTAAAGGAGTGCAAGTGATGAACGAAGGCCCCGGCCATGTGCCGATGCACTTGATTGAAGAGAACATGGTTAAGCAGTTGGAGTGGTGCCACGAGGCTCCGTTTTATACGCTGGGTCCACTAACCACCGATATCGCGCCGGGCTACGACCACATCACCAGTGGAATTGGCGCCGCGATGATCGGTTGGTACGGCTGCGCGATGCTTTGCTACGTGACGCCCAAGGAGCACCTCGGCTTGCCCGACAAGAAAGATGTCAAAGAGGGTGTCATCGCGTATAAAATTGCCGCCCACGCGGCGGACCTCGCCAAGGGCCATCCCGGCGCGCAGTACCGCGATAATGCGCTTTCTAAGGCCCGGTTTGAATTCCGGTGGGAGGATCAGTTTAATCTCAGCCTCGACCCGGTAACGGCGCGCGAGTTCCACGATGAAACCCTGCCGCAAGAAGGGGCCAAGACCGCCCACTTTTGTTCGATGTGCGGGCCGCACTTCTGTTCGATGAAAATTACCGAAGACGTTCGCCGGTACGCCGCCGAATTGGGCATCGCCGAAGAAGAAGCTCTCAAACGCGGTCTGGAGGAAAAATCGCGGGAGTTCGTCGAGAAGGGCGCGGAAGTCTATTCGAAATCGTGACGAGTCGTTCCTTTTTTTGTTGCACCGTTTGTTGAAATGAAAATCAGTGAAACCTTCAGCACACGGTGGACCCTCGTGGCGGGAGTTGCCGCGCGGCTAGTCTGGGCATCGGCAATCGCAACGGCAGCCGAGTCCAAGCCGCGGGGGACACTCCTCCGGGATTTTGATCACGATGGAATTGAGGAAAGACTCACGGCCCAATCCGGCACGAACCGGATCGACCGTTGGGACGAAGCCGCCAAGGCGTGGACGGACGCCGGATACCGATTGCCGGACGGCGTCGCGATGTTGGATCTCGATGGGCACGATGCCGGACTGCGGTTTGTTGACCTGAACGGAGACGGCTTTGACGATCTCCTCTTTTCCAACCCGGACCGGTTTGCAATTCATCTTTGGACAAAGAACGTGAAGCCGCAGTTGGGGTGGACCCGCGGATGGTCACAATTAGTGAAGTCGGGGAAACGAACGGGTGCGGCGACGGAGCCTCCGTCGGTCGTGGGCGCTGACGTAACCGCGGAGGGCGGTCAACTCGTCGTCCGCCGGGCCGGGAATGTGCCGGCGGATTCCGGTACAACGCGGCACTCGCTGAAGAGTTTGATCGCTTTCGAAATGCCACCCCCGAAGTCACCCGAGGAAGCGTTGGCATCCTTCCGGGTACGATCCGGGTTTCGGGTTGAACTCGTGGCGGCAGAACCGGTGGTCGTGGACCCCATCGCGTTTGAATGGGGTGCCGACGGCCGGTTATGGGTTGTTGAGATGCGCGATTATCCGCTGGGATTGGATGGGAAAGGCCAACCGGGAGGGGTTGTGAAGGTGATCGATGACAGGAATGGCGACGGGGTTTACGACACGGCGATCTCGTTTCTCGAGGGGCTTCCGTTTCCCAGTAGCGTGATGCCGTGGAGAAAGGGCGCCCTGATTGCCGCTGCACCGGACTTGATTTACGCCGAGGACATCGACGGAGACGGCCGCGCCGATTCACGAAAGGTTCTGTTCACGGGATTCAAACCCGGAAATCAACAACATCGCTTCAACGGATTTGCATGGGGACTCGATGGCTGGATCTATGCGGCGAATGGTGACAGCGGCGGTACCGTGAAGTCACTCGCGACGGGGAAAGAATTGTCGATTAGCGGCCGAGATTTCCGATTCCGACCGGATACCGGTGAAATGGAAACGGTGTCGGCACAGACCCAATTTGGAAGACGCCGCGACGACTGGGGAAACTGGTTCGGGAACAATAACCCGACATGGCTTTGGCATGTCACTGTGCCGGAGCATTATCTTCGCCGAAATCCACAATTGGCAGTCCGAAGTGTGTCGCATGTTCTGGCCAATTACGATGATTCAACCCGTGTCTATCCGGCGAGTGCGCCCTTGATCCGTCCGAATCAGCCATGGTCTCTCAACCACGTCACCAGCGGGTGCAGTCCCTGTCCGAATCGGGACGACCTTTTTGGACCCGAATTCGAGACCAGCGTGTTCATCAGTGAACCGGTGCACAACGTGGTGCATCGGGAGGTTCTGGTGCGTGATGGTTCGGGATTCTCCAGCCATCGTGCGGTGGGAGAGGAACGA
>CAMDJH010000351.1 GCA_945900455.1 Akkermansia muciniphila | reverse complement strand
CGGTGTGGAGTCCTATTCCGTCACCCGCCAAATCCAGATCAGCCCATCGACGCCCGGGACGGATTTCGCCGGACTGACGGCGGGCAGCAGCACCCTGACGGGCACCTACACGGAGACGATCACCTTCCTGGGTCAGGGATCCAATCACCGCGACTTCCATCTGCAAGGCACGTTCAGTCTCCAACGCCTCAGCACCCTGCCAACCCTTTCCTCACCTCCCTGAATCCTCCGCCATTCATCCTCCGACCCTTTCAAAAGCCAACACCTATCCTTCGATGAAAAAGTTACACAGCCTCCACCTCTTCGTAGCGCTCCTGTGCTGCGAGTTGTTCCTGCTCTCCGCCCAGGCGGCGGATGCGAAGCCACCGACCAAGCTCACCTTCCAGGGCTTCCTCACCGATTCATCGGGGACCGCTCTGGGTGCCGGCTCACCGGTCCAAAAAGCGGTCATCTTCCGCATTTACGCGGCCGAGACGGGCGGGACCCTCAAATGGTCTGAGCAACAGGCAGTGACCGTGGACAAGGGCCATTTCAGCGCCCTCCTCGGTGAGGGAAGTGCAGTCGGCGCCGAACCGCGCAACGCGGATCTTTCCACGGTCTTCAGTGGGGCGGACGCCTCCGTTCGGTGGATGGAACTTAGTGTCGATGCCGCCATCCTGACCCCCCGCATCCAGTTCGTCGCCTCGCCCTATGCCATGCTGGCCAAGAGTGCTACCCAGTTGGTGGGAACGGACGGAAGCCCGGCGATCACTCCCGGGAGTGGTACGCTGACGCTCGCGGGCACCGTCAGCGGCAACGGGTCGGGGTTGACCAGTCTCAATGGTGCCAATATCACGGCTGGCACGGTGGGTCCCACCCAGCTTGCCCCCCTGTTGGTGGACAACTCTAAGGTCGCGGCGGCTGCGGGGATCGTCGACACCAAGCTGGCGACCATCAGTACGGCGAACAAGGTGGCTGACTCGGCGCTGTCGGCAAACATCCCCCGTCTAAACGCAGCGAACGCCTTTCTGAACAATACAACTTTCAAGAATAATGGTACAGCTAATCCAGCTCAGGTCTCTATCGGCGGCAACTTTGATGGGCCAAACAACAGCAACATGTACTTAACTCTCGGAGTCGATGTTTATCATATACTAAGTAGCTTTGGGGGAGTCCAGAGCGGCGACGGCGTAATACTCGCGCCCTTTGGAAAAAACATCCGTATACAACCGAAAGGGACGGTGGACGGGATATTGCTGGATACCGTGGGCCACGTGGGAATCGGTGTCGGCAACAACACGCCGATCGCCGCCCTCGATGTCCGAGGTTATGTCGCCAATTCCCGTCCCAATGCGAATAACTATGGCTTTATTAACGTTGCCGGGGCCGTTGGCAACGCTGCAAACGTGCCTCAAAACCTTTCTCTCTTCGCCGAACAAGTCATTTGGGCCGGCAGCTTTGTCATTGCCTCCTCCGATGAGCGGATCAAGAAAGTCACCGGTCCCTCCGACAGTATCCAGGACTTGAAGACGCTGCTGGGGCTGCGCGTCACCGACTACACCTATCGCGATGTGGTCAGCAAGGGTAACACCCCGCAGAAGAAGCTGATCGCGCAGCAGGTGGAGACCATCTACCCCCAAGCCGTCAGCCGGAACACCGGCGTGGTCCCGGACATCTATCAAAAGGCCACGCAGAAGGATGGCTGGGTGCAACTGGCCACGGATTTGAAGAAGGGTGAACGGGTCCGCCTCATTGGTGAGAAGATCGAAGGTGTCCACGAGGTGCTGGAAGTCGCTGACGGCAAGTTTCGTACCGACTTTGTCTCCGACGGGGCCCAGATCTTTGTCTACGGCCGTGAGGTCAAGGATTTTCGCACCTTGGATTACGACGCCATTTCGATGCTGAACGTCTCCGCCACCCAGGAACTGGCCCGCAAGGTGACAGCCCAAGAGGCGGAGTTGAGTGAATTGCGCTCAGAGTTGGCCCGGCTGCGCAACGATAAGAAAACCCTGACCCAAGTGATGGCCGAGCTGGAATCCCGGGACGCCCGGCGCGAAGCCCGGCTGCTCCGGTTGGAGCAGACCGCGGCTGGGCGGAACCCCAATCTGCAGGCCAGGAACACCGGCACGGCAGAGGAAATCTCCGGCCGGTAAAACGTCACCGTGGCCCCGCTCTTCAGATCCGTCATGAATCGTGCGCTCTTGCCCCCGTTGACCCACCACCGCAGCGAGGGGTGGCGGGCGTCGCCTCGGGCCGACGGCATCCGCAAAGTGCGGACGGCGGCCCGCTGGGCCAGCGCGTCCTCCCCCTCGCTCCTCCCGTGACTGCAACTCCGCATCGCATGAATCGTCGACTTTCCCTCTTGTCCTCCCTCCTGCTGCTGGGCAGCGTGGTCCAACAGGCCGTTGCCCAGACCGCCCAGTTCGATCCGGATGCGCTCAACGAATCCACCGTCTATCAGCGGGGTGTCAACTATCGCTCGTCTCGGGGAGTTCCGCTGTCGACGACTCAGAACAACCCGGTGGGGTCGGACGGGCGCGGTTTCGATGACCAGACGCCCAGCCAATTCAAATCGGTGCTGTCCGCGGGCGGGCTGGTCCATCCGGGCCCGGCGAAAACAGCCGCCGCATTTGCGGGCGGTCCCATCGTTGGGTCCTACGAAGCCAATGCCGTGGCCTTGGGTCTGCCGCACAACAACAATGGCAGCTTGGCCGTGGTGCTTTCCCGCGCCGTCATGGGCTCGCCGTACTTCAGCCGCGCGACCACGGTGAAATTTGGCTCGATCATCGCCCCACCCGATACCAACGAGGGAGGTGTTGCCATCACCGGGCAGACGCCCACGGATTATTGGAGGCCGGAACCGCTCGGGCATACGGATGATCCCGTGCTCGATAGGTATTATTGGAGCCCCCACGCCGGTGTCGTTTTCGCCACCACCCCGGGACCGATCAGTATCAAATGGCGGAAGGCCAAACCGGAACCGACCCCCGTGCTAAACACCACAAGTCGTATTGCCGCCGGCACACTGGTGCAAGATGTCGGTCTTTTCTTCGCGGTGACCAATGTCCCTTACGTTATCTCCGGCAGTCCCAGCGCGGGCAATCGACCCAAAACCATGTATTGGACGGAGCGTACATTTAGCGCGTTCGGCAAGATCGTCCCGGTGCCCCAGTCAAAGGTCAGTCAGGTCCGTTTTGTTTATAACTCGGCATTTAACGAGACGGTCGATCCAGACAACGTCTACTATGCCCCGGGGGAGACGCTCGGCGTGATAAACTCGAATACGGTGACGCGTACCATCTGGGTGGAGAACAATGCCATTCACGCGAATAACGCCGTCGGACGCCTGTTTATGGAATTGCTGGGAGAACCCCTGCCCTCGGGGAATAGAAAATTCCTGGGCTCGGAGGTCGTGGACGTCGAGCAGTTTGCGCAACCAAGACCCATCGCCGTGGATTTGGGAGAGGCCGTTGCACCGGAATCCAATGGCACCAACCCCGAGGGGCTCCACCCCGAACGGGTTTTCCTGGGTTCCGAGTCTCTGCAGTTCCTTTATGAGAACGGCTCCTCCTCAGGCGGTGACTCGGTTTTCTATGCCGCATGGGCCACCGCGAATCAAAATGACGCCCTCATCCATTGGACCGAATCGGGCGTGGCCGGCCTGCGCTGGCCCCGCGTGTTCGCCGCCTACCAGATCGGGTGGCCGTCAAACCCTGCCGCCTATGTACACTATGTCCGCCCGGTGTGCTCGCCTTCGGAGGCCAGCCAGACGGCGGTTTCCTTGCCCGCCGGAAGCAATCCTCACATCAGTTACCAGGACGATTTAGGCGTTGGCTTCGGAGGCTTCCCGTTGTCGTCGGGCGGATACTATAGTTTCCTGGATGCCGATCACCCGGTGCACCGGGCCTTGTTGCGATTTCAGAAGGGCAACGCGGTGGCTTTCACTCGCGTCTTTTCCTGGCTCGACGCGGGCCTGAAATCCCCGGTCGACCTCTTGAGTGGCACCGTGGCCACCAACCTCATCGGTTGGGACGGCGGGACGCTGATCACCGAGACCACAGCCATCGCGCCGCGCGTGCTGAGCCAGACGGTGGCCGTGGGCGATCGCATTCCCGTGCCCGTGGACGAGGCGGGGGCCACGGGGGCGTATCTCGCGGGACACATCAACCTGGCGCAGGGCAACTCTTTTGATGTGACGGCTTATCAGGATCCCCTTGTCAGCGGCTTTGCCGCGGCCAACCAGGGAGCCATCATTCCGGTCAACGCCATCCCGGGAACAAACCACCTCGAGGTTTGGTGGTTCCGTCGGCAGGCCACCAATGTGGTGTTGAACGAATCCAATGGCTTTGCGCCCATCTATTGGCCTTCCGTCATCGGACAATACACCTTGCAATGGCCGGCATCGCCCGACGAGATCGTCCTGGCGAGCAACGCCGGATCCGGTCCCCTGGCATCGCTTGAGGCCAAAGGCACCATCTATGTGCAGAATAATCCCACCGCGGCCGGTTATAACCCGAACGAGGAGCACGCACTGATGCTGGGTGGCCAGGCCTATGCGCTTCGAGATGACCTCAATCTCACCGACGGCACGACACCCGCGGTGCTGGCCGGTGGTGGTGCCACCTATTCATCCGACCCGTTTGTCTTGCTCCGGTACGTGGAGAGCGATGGGCGGCCGGCGATGCACCCCTTCCGGGTGCTTCGGGAGAAGCCGACGGCAGGTATCCTGTTCGATTATGTGGTGCAGGCCGGGGGAAATGCCGACAGCGGTGGAGCGGGCAAGATTTTGCAGGCTCCCATGCCGTTGCCTTTCCTTCCACCGCCGTTGGAGACCGTCAGTTACATTGATGTCGTCGATTCTAAAGATCCTTTCTATGGTCTATTCCAATCTCTGAAGGGTCTATTCAGCTTCATAACCATCCGGTCATTACTGCCACAGCATCAACTGGTTAGAAGGAGGTATAGGAATATTTCGGGATTGAACTTTCGCAAGTAGCTCATTCAGAGGTACTTGCTCAAACGGTGTCACGCTCAAAATCTGGAGGATTTGGGAAGAGCT
>CAMDJH010000350.1 GCA_945900455.1 Akkermansia muciniphila | reverse complement strand
CTGCTCGGTGATCGGCTGCCGTCCGCATGGCTGCCCGCGCTGGTGTTCGTCCTGGCCTCGATCATCTCGTTCAGCACCGGCACGTCCTGGGGCACGATGGCAATCGTCATGCCGCTGGCCATTCCGCTGGCCGTGAAATTCACCGCGTTCCAAGCCGGCATGACGGAAAGCCCCATCCTCGTGGCGACGGTGGGAGCGGTGCTGGCCGGCGCGGTCTTCGGCGACCATTGCTCGCCGATCAGCGACACCACGATCGTCTCGGCCTTCAGTAGCGATTGCGAAGTGATGGCTCATGTGCGAACGCAATTGCCCTACGCGCTGACCGCAGCCGCCATCGCCACGTTCCTCGGTTACCTGCCAGCCGGCTACGGGATATCTCCAGGGTGGTTGCTCGGCGCGGGGGCCGTCGCGTGCTGGCTGTTGGTGCGCTACCGGGGCAAGAAGGCCGGCTAGCCGAAATCAAGAACCCGCTCACCGTAACTCAGGCGGAAGGCGGAAAAGCCCAGAGTGCCGGACGGCCGACGTTGCAATGCATGGGGCGCCCCCAACAACGTGAGCGAAACCAAACCGGCTCGCCACCCGGCGCACCTTTCCGCATCATCGCTCCGATGCGCTGGATCGCCCCATTCGAAAATGACTCCGCAAACGCCGCGCTGGACGCCGAGAGCGCGGAAGTGCTGGGCAACATCAAGGCGCTGCTGAAATGAAGACAGCAAACCAAGGGCTGAAATCCCGTCCTGTGATAGCCCGGGGTGAAGGCCCGGGTCATGCATCCCAAAAAATTTCCCCAGCCCTGAAAGGGCGGCACCACCTCACACCCCGCCGGTTT
The DNA here is from genome assembly GCA_945900455.1 of Akkermansia muciniphila. GTDB lineage: Bacteria > Verrucomicrobiota > Verrucomicrobiia > Limisphaerales > UBA9464 > SIBK01. Next base: position 4,243 of record CAMDJH010000350.1, on the reverse strand, counting down.
ACCCACGCCAATTGTTCCGCCCTTTCCGGGCGGGAAAAAATGTTATTGGGACATGCCTCCTCAGACCCAGGGCTTCACCCAGGGCTATCACATTGCGCCCTTTCAGGGCTGCCAACACTCGAACCGAAGACTTGTGCCAAACGGCGGGTCACGCGCAAGGAATTCCCACTGGATAGCCTGACTACAGCGACGGTGACCGGTCTTTGGATTCACGAGGAGGATCTCCGCGTTCGCCCGTTCGCCACCGGCGGGTTCTTTCAGTTCTGGGAGCGACTCCGCGAAATACTCGTTACCAATTCAACGGAAAACGATTTCCCGGAACAACAAACTCTGGTTGAACTCCGCCCATGAGCGCTTCGGAGAAGAAAGTGCTGATCGTGGGTGGCGGACTGGCAAGTCTGGCTTGTGCCATCCGCCTGCATGAAGCCGGCGCCCGGCCCCTCGTCTTCGAGCGAAGCGGCTGCGTCGGTGGACGGGTGAGGACCGATCAGTTGAATGGATTTCTGCTGGACCGCGGGTTTCAGGTGTTTCTCGACGCTTACCCGGAAGCGGGTGATCTCCTGGATAAGGAAAGCCTCGATCTGCGCGCATTCAAACCCGGTGCGCTAATCTATCGGACTTCCGGTATGCTGCGCATCATGGATGTCTTCCGTGCGCCGCGTCACCTCATGGAAAGCGCCCTCGCGCCGGTTGGATCGATTGCTGACAAACTGCGAGTGGCAAGACTGAGGTGGCGCATGATGCGTCTGACCACCGAAGAAATCGCTAGGCACGAAGACATGACCACCGAGAATTATCTCAAGCGCGCAGGATTCTCTCCGCCGATGATCGATGGGTTTTTCCGCTCTTTCTACGGGGGCATTTTTCTTGAACGGGAACTCCAGACCTCGAGCCGGATGTTCGAGTTCACCTTCAAGATGTTTTCGCAGGGAGGCGCCACTCTGCCGTCGCGAGGAATGGGAGAAATTCCTCGCCAGTTGGCTTCCCGCCTCCCTCCGGCCACGATCCGCCTCGGCGCACAGGTCACGGAGGTCCAACCGGGAAGCATCACCCTTGAATCCGGCGAGCAATTCCATGGGGATGCCGTGGTCGTTGCCACGGACGCGTCGACCGCGGCAGGATTGGTATCGGCTGGAGGGACTGTCGGGCCCGTCTGGCGGTCAGTAACCTGTTTGTATTTTGCCGCCTCTCGCTCGCCCCTGCGCGAGTCAATCATCGCTCTCAATGGCACAGGCTCCGGCTTGGTGAACAACGTATGCGTCCCATCCGATCTCGCGCCGGACTATGCGCCGCCCGGCCAGGCGCTCGTTTCGGTGAGCGTTCTGGGAACCGTGGACCCAGCCGACCTGGAGTCGCGGGTCTTGGCCGAACTTCAGGCCTGGTTTGGCGGCACGGTGCGCGAATGGCGACACCTCCGGACCTATCGGATCGAGCGGGCGCTTCCCCGGCAGGCACCTGGCACCGGATTCACCGGACCAGGTTTTCGCAAGGAAGCCGGTGTTTACCTCTGCGGGGATCATCTTTGGAGCGCCTCCATCGAAGGCGCGATCATCTCCGGACTGAGGACTGCGGATGCGATCCTGAAGCCATCATGAAAACCAATCCGACTTCCATGAAGGGTGTGAAAAAACAAAACCTTTCCTCAATGATCTGCCTCCGATGCCAGCGACCATTCAACGCCTTCTTGTGCGCACCAATATCTGGCGGACGGCTGGCTGGACCGTGCGTGGGCTCTGCCTTGCCTCACTGCTTGTCTCACTTCTGAACTAACTCCAAATGCCATCGATCTTCCATGCCAGCACCCCGCTCCGCGCCAGCGTGGAGACTATGTTTGAGTTCCACAGCAATCCGCGCAATTTACCCGAGGTCATGCCCCCAACGTTGACGCTGGTGAGCCTCAAAACGGATGGCCCGGCCCAGGAAGGACGCATGATCGAACTGCATTGCCGCGACTGGTGGATTATCCCGATGCACTGGACCTGTCGGTGGAAAACAGTGCAATCCCCACATCTGCTCGTAGATGAGATCGTGGAAGGTCCCTTTACCTTGTTCATTCACGAGCACCGCTTCGAGAGAAGGGGGCCCGCCGAATGCATCATGCATGACACGGTCACCTATCAGTGGGGCCGCTCCTGGTGGGGCAGACTTGTTTCCGAGACCGGCGTGAGGGTCTATCTGAAATTGCTTTTCAAATACCGCCATCATCGTACCCGGAAATGGGCGATGACGGCGTGACGTCGGCAAGAACCCACCCTCTCGATGGGTATGTCCCGGCTAAAAAGAACCAGCCCCAATGTGACCCCGTCGGCGCAATGCCACTCCGCGATGCCCGTTCTTCGACCGCCGCGAAATTAGAGAAAAACGATGACACCACTCGCACCGGTGAGGAGATGGTCCATGCTCACTTGCCCGAGAGCGCGGAAGCCTTGATCCACGCCACCTCCAGTTTGAACGCCCCATCCTGCCGGTCGGAAATCAGAAATCCAACCGTGGCGACCTTCGCCGGATTCAGCGGTGGCACGTCGGTCAGGATGCGACCGCGAAATGTCGGTACGAAATCCTTGAACGCCAGCCGATATTCCTCCCATTCGCCGCGCTGGGTCGTGAACTCGGCCTGATAATTCGGCGCGTTGAAACCCGTCTCGGTCCTGACGGTGAACTTGTAACGCCGTCCATCACCGCGCACGCGGAGCACAAAGGTTTCGCAGCCGTTGAGATTGTCCCGCACCGGTGAGGAACGCACGGAGGCGAAACCGCCACGGTTCTCCATTGATACCACTCCGCTGAACACTGCGCCGCCGTTGGTGAGGACTTGAAACCGGCTCGTGGACACCCCGCCCATCACGTCGTCATTCACGATTTGCCAGACCGGGGAATTCGTATTGCCCTGGAAAGCAAAGAGGACTTTTTCAGAGGCGGCGTCCACATTCACGGTGATGGCAAGGCACGCCCACGCGAGCCAGGCGGCATCGCAGAGAACATTTCTGAAGGTAATCACTTAGCGCTTCTCGTATTCCTTCAGGAAACCGATGAACTCGCGCCGGTGATCTTCCTCGCCGCCGAGGATGCCGATAACCATGTCCTGCGTCACGTAATCCTCGCCTTCGCAGAGCTTGATAATCTTGGTGTATTGCGCGATGGCACCATCTTCGGCCGCGATGACTCCCTTGATGACGGCGACGATGTCGGTGGTGTCCTTGCTTGGTTGGAGAAACTTCTGGCTGCGGGGCAGCTCAAGCGAGCCGGGGACGAGGCCGCCGATAGTTTTGATGCGGGTGGCTAGCAACTGCGCGTGCTGCACCTCGGTGACGATGTCCGCCGCTAGCGCCTTCTTGATGACTTCCGAGCGGACACCATCGAGGTTGACGGAAGCCGCGATGTAATTCTGCACCGTCTCCAGTTCCATAGCGTAGGAGAGGCACAGCTCCAGAATGATTTCTTTATTTTTACTTTTCATTATAGGAGCACGTTAGGGGAACAAACGCCGAACGCCAATCTGTTGAGTGTGATTTATCAAGCCCTGACCCTATACTGGTCGGTCAGAATGCTGCCAGACAAAGGTAGGTATTCAGCACTAGATAGAACAGCGCCGGGGTCGTCTGCAGGAGACTGTCTTTGATTTTGATGCGGACGCCAACCGCGACCAGCATCATCAGAGCAAGGCCGGCCGCCGCCGCGCGCCCCATCCACGGTTGGTTCTGGCCAGCCAGCAAACCCAGCGCTGCGCAAAACTGCAATCCTCCGATCAGCGTGCGCTGCGAACCAAAACGGTAGCGCTCGAATTCTCGTTTTAGGGAGTCGGAGAGAAAGCACGCCGAGCCGTATCCGAGAAAGGAAATGGCAGAGCAAAGGATCAGGGCCACGTTCAACAGTTGCAGCATAGACGATTTATCCGACTGCGCATCCTTCGTTCCGCCAGAATTACCTGCTTGCCCCTTCACCCTCGCCGTATTTTTTCAGGACTGAACGCGCCTCACTTGCCGTCAACTTGAGCCCGCTCCGGTCACTAAAGCGAGGCGCTTAAACAGGGAACCCGCGGCGCCAAAGAATAGCGGAGCAGTTCTTAATCTTGGTTTGGGAGGTGTTGACCGCGGAAGTCGCCATTCCGCGGGCGAGTCTGTCACGGGTTGGAGAGGAAATCCGCGTTCGTTGCGGCATCGTGGTTACCCCTGGAAACGGTGTGGGACGGTATCGCCATCACGCGTTGAGGAGTCGGTAGTTGATGACCGCTATGATCAGGGAG
>CAMDJH010000349.1 GCA_945900455.1 Akkermansia muciniphila | reverse complement strand
AGTCAAAATGCGCTAAATCCCAGGGGTTTGGGGACAGCGTCCCCAAGGACCACCCCTAACTCCCGGCTTTCCCTCAATTATCCCGCCACCACCGCCATCAATTACCGTGGTCATGCTCACAATAGAAGCTTCTCTTGGCCAAGTTGCGTTCTCAACGCATCAACATCTTCTAAATACGCACTCAATTGGATGGTCTGCTCGCTGTATGACTTGAGTCTGGACCGGCCGGTGCCGCGCTGTTCAAGTAACACGCAGCGGAACTTGTTGCTGAGTTCATCAACCACGGGTTTCATGTAGGCGGGGTCCGATCCAGGGCCCCCCGCTAGCAAAACGAGGTATGGCCCTTTAGCACCGAAAACTCGGTAGTATAGATCAAAGCCGTCGCGGCGGATTCTCCCTTCCGCCGAAGCCTGCGTCCCTGCTTTGGGCGATTCTCCGTCGCCTGCAACGACACCGGCGGCGAGTGTGACTGCACAGGCAAAAAGAGATAGAACGGCGACGCGGGTCTGGGATATCATTTTAGGGTTTTTAGATTTTCGAGACGCTGACGGCAGAAAGAACGTAAAAGCTCAGGGACTGGCCGGGAATAATCCGACGGCTCGGAATCGAAACGGACGACCCAACAGAGAGGCCGCGGCCAGTTCCCTGGAGCGTCTTGTTCGGCCCCATCGTCAGATCCACTTGGAAAAGGCATTGGCATCCATATCGATGTCCGAGAGAATCTTGCTCATCAAACCCGGCCCAATGGTCTCCCCGGCGTGAACGGGAACAACCGTGCGCCGCCCATCGGGATGGTGGAGGAAATGGTGACTGCCCTTGATCCGCAGTACGGTGAAACCCGCCCTCCTCAACGCGGCAATCACCTCGCGTCCGCGCAATCGAGGGAGTCGCGGCATTGTCAGACAGTGATTCGCTGCACCCCGACGAACTCAAAGCCCGTCGGAGCCGAACCATCCACCTCCAGGCAAAGCTCGATCGCCTCACGAACTCGGACCACCAACTTGTCGAGGGAGCGTGCCTGCGTATGACACCCCGGCAGCGCGGGCACGCTGGCCACGTAGTATCCCTCCTCGTCGCGCTCCACGATGACGCTGAACTCCTGCTTTGCGGTCTTGCCCACCGCAAACCGATGACAGAAGGCAGGCGGCCTTGCAAGCCCAAGTCCCTCCGTCAGGCCCGGGCCGCCACCCGGTTGTTCTTTGTCGATTTGCTCGGCCACACCGATTGGACCGTCTTCTCCCAGGTTCGTGCCAAAGATCATCCTGGAGGCCGGGGCGCACCTGCACACGATCCAGCAACTCCTCGGTCACAAGCACATCAACTCCACCATGGTCTATCTGCACCTGACGCATCAGACCACCCGCGATGCGTTGCGGCTCATGGAGGATCTCTGCCAGAACCTGCCCCGTTAGCCCCCGTGTTCGTCCGCCCCACGGTTCTGGGGGCGTTGCGTCAGTTTCTGCCGGACTTCCTGAAAACGGCTCCGCCGCGCTCAAATATCTGGGCGCCTACGTCGCCCGCACCGCCATCGGCGATGGCCGGATCCTGACGGTCACCGACCAGACGGTGACCTTCCGCTGGAAGAATCGCGACGCCGTGTCCGTGTTGTCGCCAGCCCATGCACCTCTTGCTGACGTTGGTCTCGCCCTGGCGTCAGCGGGGGCCGCCCAACCCCAGCACGGCCACGTCCATTTGCACGCCATGAAACACACCGTCACCAACTTTTCCGGGACGGTTTGCGCTCTCCTTTTGTCGCGTGGTCTTTCCCACACGCCTCACCGGTCCAAATCGGCTGCAACCGCAGCCCTATTTCCTCAATCAAGAGGTCCATTCCACCCATTTTTGGCTGCTCAGTCGATGCGAGAAGCGAGAATCCTTATATAATATCGGCGAATCGATTCCCTCTATCGGTTCCACGGAGGCTGATTCCCCAACACAAGCGCCATAGGATCGACGAATCCTCAGGACTCCCACCGGGCTTGTTCAACCAAGGGTGTAGTTGCTGGCTCCGCTGCGCTCCGCAGCAATACACCCTTTAACGTTAGGCCACAGAATACTCGTAGGAAAACATCGGGATGTCTGTCCGATGCTTGGCGTGCTCGATAGTAATGCCGCAGATTTTCCCATCGCGGTCGATGTCCAGCAACGTATCCTCGTCCAAGTCACGAGTCTCGGCGACCTCGGTGGCTCGAAACTCAATGTGCAGCGTGTCGGTGTCTTGAAAATACTGAATCTTCATGGTGTAAACGAGCGGTCAAAAAAAGCGTTGTGAACGGTCGCACCGTCGGGAAGAAGTATGACACGCAGATACCTGCCGTCCATCTCGGCAATCGGTGCCCAGCGGCGAATGCGACCATCGTGCTGCACGACCTCCCGGGCAGGATGCGTGATGACTTGCTGAATCCACTCGAGGCGGATGAAGCTCCGGTCGGGGCGCAGTCGCATCGCCGCGAAATAGCGCGTGAATTTCACGGGCGAGTTGTAGCAGGGGTGCCATGCCGGAGGGAAGCGTGCGCTGCTGCCTAACGGATGAAGCTCAGCGGCGGCCTCGACAGCGGTCGTGACTGCGGGCGGGCGACAAAATGATCCTGAACTACGGAAATCAGAGCGCTTGAGGCCGTTCGCTGGAGCGCCGTGTTAGGTGCTTTGTTGGAAATACTTACGGCGTCCAGCGATAATTCTGTCGTACTCACTGTGATGACCGATCCAGTACCAAATGATGTCGGATCCATCTTCCACGGCGACGGCCCGATAATGGATGCCCACACGAACCGACCACATCCTGCCCACCTTCTTGAAGTGCAAGGACGGATGTCTCGAATCCGCCTTGAGAAGTTGGAAGTTCTGGTCGGCAAGCTTCTGGATCGCTTCCGGAAGCCGAGCGTAGAATTGCCAGAACTTTGGGTTGGCACGGTGCCTCACAAATCGTGGCAGCTTCCACTGCGAAAGTCACGAATGGCCTCTTCGGCAAGGGTGTCCAAATGCCCAGCAGCAACGTCTTGCTCGAACTGCTTGTCCCACGCGGTAGCGTCGAATTCACAGAACCAGTCACGAAAAGCCAAAAGTTCCTGGCGGGAAAGCTTGCTTATCGCAGTTTCGATTTCTTGGACAGCACTCATGCAAGAAGGTTAATCTGCCTGAATTGCTGCGCAAGCGCAGAAGCACCTAACGGATGAAGCTCAGCGGCAGCCCCGACACCGGTCGTGACCCCCAATAGAGGGGTAAATCAGGCTAAGACTGAAGAACTCAAACGGCAAGAGGCCGTTCGCTGGAGCGCGGTGTTAGGCCCTGTTGTGGGCATGCCCTCAATAACCGAAAAACCCCTGCCGCCATGCAAGTAATCCAAACCCTAGAAGCGGACACTGTAGCAACATACCCCAGACAATAAACACACTGCGTGAAGCCACAACATGTCCGAATGAATCGAGCGTGTCATCGCGGAGTCCTCGGAGTATCAACCGAAAACCCCAAAGTGAACAAAGGCCAAATACGATAAAGCCTCCCCACATCGCCTCAGCTACTGTGCTGTTCGTGGCGCGCATAGCGTCTAGAAATGCAACGGGGCCTAACGGATGGAGCTCAGCGGCGGCCTCGACACCGGTCGTGACCGAGGGCGGGCGACAAAATGATACCGAACCATAAAAATCAGAGCGCTGGAGGCCGTTCGCTGGAGCGCAGTGTTAGGCGCGGTACCCAAGTAACAATCTGCATTCCTGAATAATGTCCTCGGTCAAAGACTCCGCTGTAAATCCTAAACTGTCGTGACTGCCATCGGCCAAATGCGCTAAATGTAAAAGCCCGCCTAACTCTTCGACGTCTATCGCACCGTGAATGCTTGCGATGCTCTCGCAACCAACCTTCGGCGACAATTCGCCACGCACGACCTGGCGGGCAAAGGCTGATGCTTCCGACAAAATGTTCGCTTTCGCCGACGACTCCATAAGCGCCTAACGAATGAAGCTCAGCGGCGGCCTCGACACCGATCGCAACCGCTGGACAGGCGACAAATAACTCAAAACCGAAGAACTCAAAGCGCTTGAGGCCGTTCGCTGGAGCGCGGTGTTAGGCGGCGTCGGTCTCATTCAATCTTCCTGTGTATCTCGGCATCAACTATGGAGTTGGTGCTGGCAAGCTGCTCAATCTTGGCTCGCAAAGTCAATCGCTCCTCGTTTGTGCCTGCGTGACTCGCGTAAACGCGATACCAACCGCCAATCGGCAGAGCAAGCAAATGAACCGCCTTCTGCGTGTCGCCAGACTCAACAACAGGAATCGCTTTCACAGCAAAGTGGGCAGCTTTGCTGTCATCCCACTCCATCGTCTTGTAGAACTGAATCTCGTTGCGATTCACTTTGGCGGCTGGACGTGAGTAGCCAGCATACCAGCCGACGCCCGTGCCGATCACAAGACCCGCTATCAATGCGATGATAATTTTCATGGCGCGCGAATGTGGCCTAACGGATGAAGCTCAGCGGCGGTCTCGATACCGATCGTGACTGCCAATAGTGCGGCATATTGAGCTAAAACCCTAAAACTCGAGCCGCAAGAGGCCGTTCGCTGGAGCGCAGTGTTAGGCAGCATATGTATATCTCAACCTCTTATCCGAATAAAGTGCAGCGTCATAGCGCCGCCCCACGAACGCATCGCGCGAAAGACACTAGCTGAACTGGCTCGCAAGAATGTCCAACCCTGCTGCTGCATCTCGGCTATCTTGGCATCCATCTCTCGCTGCTTGTCCCAAGGAAATGGCGAATACAACTGCAAACAAACCGAAGTCTGCTCGGCTCCCGGATTCTGGCCGACAAGTTCTCGCGCTTGTCGGTCCATGCGAAAACGGCGGATGCCGAACACAGTCAATGCCGCAGCCATACCGACAAAGAATAGAATAAACATGATGTAATGCATAAGCGTGTAATGCTGCCTAACGGATGAAGCTCAGCGGCGGCCTCGACACCGGTCGTGACCCCCAATAGAGGGGTAAATCAGGCTAAGACTGAAGAACTCAAACGGCAAGAGGCCGTTCGCTGGAGCGCGGTGTTAGGCCCTGTTGTGGGCATGCCCTCAATAACCGAAAAAC
>CAMDJH010000348.1 GCA_945900455.1 Akkermansia muciniphila | reverse complement strand
TCCGTCCCTGATTGGCCAGTTCGTCACGGATGCGCGGGCTGCCTCAGGTCGGGTTGATCCCCCACATCCCACATCCGGCGGATGACCTGGATGAGTTCCTGAACCCATCTCGACGCCAGCCAATGAGTGTCTCGGGTCGGAGGATGATCCGATGGACTTTCTGCCACTCACAAGGGGTTGACTTCGCACTGGTGCAGGCCGATAAGTGAAGAGTCTACCGATTATGCGCACTACAAAGATCCAGTCCAAATCGCGTCCGCCCTTACGAGCCGGTTTTACGCTCATCGAGCTTTTGGTGGTCATTGCTATCATTGCCATTCTTGCCGGCATGTTGTTGCCTGCCCTGACTCGAGCGAAGTTGAAGGCAACCGGGGCTGCCTGCATCAGCAATCAGAAGCAAATGATCATGGCCTGGATCATGTATTCTGGAGATTTTAACGATAAATTTGTCAACTTCACTCAGAATAAGAATGCGAAGGGAGAAATTCCCTGGCGCTACGAGTCACCGCCGAAGGCTGCGGTAATTCCCACCGGAACGAGCGCGGAGAAAAGGATCCAGCTGATTATCGAGGAAGGCTGGAGACAGGGCGGCCTCGCCCCGTACGCACCCAGCCCCGGTATCATTCATTGTCCTGGAGACGTTCGAATAAAACTGAAGGCTGGAAAGGGGTTTACCTACGTCAGCTTGTCCGGCGTGGGTTCGTTAAATGGAGAGGTCCCCTTCCTTTACAGCCAAACCGCTTTAACCAAACCCAGTGAACGCTTTATCTGGGTCGAGGAAAACGATCCGCGGGGTGAGAATGTCGGTTCTTGGATCATGTCGCAGGGACCGCCAGCGGCCGATTTCAAGGGATCGCAACTCGTCGATTCCACCGCCATTTTTCACGGTGACGCCAGTACGTTTAACTATGCGGACGGGCACGCGGATTCGAAGAAATGGGTCGATCCAGTCATGAAGAAGTATTCGGCCAGCAACGATCCGAATAAATTTGGCAGTGCCCCTAACGATACGGCTTCTCCCAACGATGTTCGTTGGCTCGCCCGGCGTTATCCATCCGCCGTCAATCCTTGACCGTTTCGACTCGTTGAAGGTCTGCGACCCGTTCCTGTAGTTCCGCCAGTTCCGCAGCAAATCCACCGGAGAGAATCGGCCAGCGGCACCACGTTTTCGGATCCAAATTTTCGTCGTCCAGATGGAACGACGGGGCATAACGCTCCCGTTTCCATTGATTTCGACTCCACAGTCGGAAGAATCGTTCCACCCAGATGCCGAGTTGCGCCGTCGAATATTGGGGAAAGACGGGGTGGACGACCTCAAAAACTTCGGTGGGTGACTGTTTGTCACGGATCGCCGCCCGCTCAATGGCGTCCAGCAGCTCGTAGGGCATAAGATCGTCCTCGTCCGTCTGCTTGGCCCCGGGAGGCCTTAACTCCGCGGTGGGTGCCTGCACGTTGATCGCGGCCAGCGCGGGAATCGGGTGTAATCCCATCGGGCCGCTCATCTGTAGCCACCGAAGCCACTGGCGGAGGAACGCCTTGTCAATTCCTGCGATTGGACTTAGCCCACCGCTGGTGTCGCCGTCCATCGTCGCGTAGCCGACGGCGGCTTCGCTGCGATTGCTGGTCGAGAGCAACAGCGCGTTGCGTAGGTTTGTGAGTAGCCAGACGCTCGGGGACCGCACGCGGGCCTGGATGTTTTGCATAGCGATGTCATCCCGCTTCCAATCGAGTTTTCGGCCCAAGGCGCCTTCGATTACCCGCAGGTAGCCGCGATGCAGTTCTTGGACGTCGAGTTCGTAGTGGTGGGCACCAATCGCTTCGGCGACCGAACGGGCGGCCTGGCGGGTAATCGGCCCGCTATTTTCCGTGGATTGATACGCGGTTGCCAGCAGGCAATGGGTAAGAGAACGCGGGGTGAGGGGCGTTGGTAGATCGGGAATGTACCGCAGTTTTTCGCGGACACCTTCAGCGCCGCACTCCTGCAGTGCGAGTTCCGCCGCCAACGAAACAAGACACGAAACCGCGGCGGAATCCGCCCCCCCGCTGATGGATACGACGAAGCCGTGCGCCCGGCTTTTTCGAAGATAGTCGAACAAGGCAAGGGCTTCGGCTCGCGCAAACTCTTCCTCCTTCAGCTGAGTGCTTGCCTCCCAGTCGCGTGCGGGATCAGAAGGGACGGCAGGTGTCGTAGGCCTTGCGGTCGGCTTGGTCAGCCAGACAAATGGGGTGGAAATTCTCAACGGATTATCACCGGCAAGATCGGGCTTGAAGCTGGCGGTCCGCGCCTGACTCATCCGGGTCGCGTCGAGATCCACTGTGGCGGTGGTTAATTGGTAGTCACGAAAGCTGAGGCGGGGTCCGGCGGCCAGCAGTCGGCCCCCGGAGGCGATCAGAGCACCTCCGTCATAGATCGCCCGGCCCGCCTCATTACCCAGCAGATTGGCATATAAATAGCTGACTCCAAACGCCCGTGAACCTTCGATGACGAATCGTTTTCGTACTTCGACTTTGCCGAAGGCGAAATGGCTCGCGCTGGGGTTGAGGATCAGGTCGACCCCGAATTGTGAGAGCATCGCCCCCGGCCGCGCGGCCACCCAGGCGTCCTCGCAGATCTCAAACCCAATTCGAACGCCGCCTATTTCGAAATGCAGATCTCCCATCGGGTACCGCCGGTCGTCCGGCGCCAACAGCTCATCTTTTAGACCCGCAGGCCAGGGTTTGAACCATCGCGGCTCGTAGTGGATGCCGTCTCCCGCCAGGAATCGCTTGGCCACCAACCCCAGGAGTTGTCCGTCCGACACGACGGCAGCGCAACTGAAGAGACCGTTTTGATGAAACACAGGTAGGCCGACGCAGACCACGATCCCGCAGGTGTCCGGAAGCAGATCCTGCAAACTGCGCCAGGCGCGTCGATGCGTGTTGGGCGCATGAAACGCGTCCTCGCAGCCATAGCCGGTCAGACACAGCTCCGGCAGGCAGAGAACGCTGACACCGGTGGCACGCGCTTCGGCAATCACCGCCCGGACCCGGTCGAGGTTACCCTGCCAGTCGAGCGGGGTCTGATTCAGCACACCGGCACCCACGAGAAGCGATTTCATACGACAATCCGGCCGACACGATTCAGCCAACAGCCACAGAAGGCAAGCCGGCACCGGGACGGACCGGTAGGATGTGAAACGACATTGCTCGCTCATCGAAGCAGTGCATACTGATGCCCCTCAATCCACTAATAGAATCATGATCGGAAAAAGCTTAGGGCAGTTGCCCCGACCCTCAGAGATGCCCCACAGGAGCACGCTTAATCGTCGCGAGATGATACAAATGAGCGCCGCTGGTGGCCTGGGCGCGGTGATCGGTGCGGCTGAATTTTCGGGCCCAATCATCGCCGCGGATCCTCCGGCGACACCGGCGGCCACCAGTAAATCGCCGATTCAGACGCGGATGTTTTGGACCTGGGATCACAGCACCGAATGGGCTTTGAATCGAGCGGGCGCGCACACGCATGGATCGTGCAACGAGTATGGGCGCAGCACGGAAGCCTTTCTGCAGGATTATACTTCGCTGCTCCGCTGGTGCGGTCGTCATCACATCGACGCGGTCGTTGTGTGGGGACTCTTGCGCGACGGTCACGGCGGCCTGGAATCTGCCAAACGGCTGTGTGACGTGGCCGCGAAGGAGAAGGTGCGGCTGCTGTGTGGCGTGGGGTTAAATGCGTACGGTGGAGTGTATTATGAGGGGAATTCGCCGCTTAATTTGGAGCGCCACCTGGAACGGTACCCCGAGCTTAACGCCGTCGATACCGACGGGAACCTGCTGAACTTCTCCATCGATGGCAACGGGGTGAAGACCCCCATTAAGACCAAAGGGATGCCCGGTCCGCGCGGATTCTACCAGGCCTGCCCCTCACGGCGGGAGAACCAGGATTTCATTGCGGAGTCGCTGGCATGGCTTTTCAAGAATTTGCCGCTGGGCGGCGTGCAGATGGAAACGGGCGATACCGGAATTTGCCAGTGCAAGCTCTGCCGGGACCGAAGGCAGCACTCGCGACTCCCATTCTCCTGGCTTTCCTGGGAGGACATGGGGCTGATGTATCCCCTGGCGACGAAGGCGGTTCGCTCGGCTGCACCCGACGCCTGGGTCGTGTGTGAAACCTATTCGCACCCCCAACCGTATCAGGGCCCGGACAAGCCACCGAAGTTTGGCGACGCCATGCCCGCGTGGGCGGCGGCGGAATTGGCCAAGTTTCCCCGTGGCATCTTCGTCCAGTGGGTGGCTGACTACTTCATGAAGAATGGCGATGTGACACCGGCGTGGACTTCCGAAGGACGCGTATCCAACGCCGATCATCGCCACGTGATGCGGTCGCATCTGGCGACTTCCTGGTTTGGAAACCGTGGCGAATTGGCCGTCGATGGGATCGCGAATATGGTGCAACGGAGTATGGCTTCTGGCTTTGATGGCATTTCCCTGTTCGGCGAAGTGTCACCGTTTCACGCCGGTGCGGAGTTGAACTACCTCGCGCTGGCTGACTATGGCGGAGCGGGCAACCCCAAGGCCGATCTCGATGCATTCCAACGACGAGTCGCTGCGCCGCTGTTGGGTGGCGTGGAAAACGCTCGCGACTTTGTCCGTTTCGCTCGGCTTAGTAGAGATCGACCACAGATCCCTGCCGCGCTCACGAGCATCTATGGTCGTCTACCTTCGCTGCCCCCGGACGCCGCCCGGCGCTGGTGTTGGCTGGCAAATCAATTGGCCTCGTTTGTCCCCGTGGAACCGTAAGCGGGTCAATGTGCGTAGAAAAATGACAGGCTCAATATTCCACCCACACAATTGAACCTGTTACTTTTCCCTCTTTTTGGAATGTCATCAGGTAGCTGATGTCCCAACACTATCGCTGGTTCGGCCCGGTGAGATCCTTTCGCACCGGCGTTTTTGAGTTGCCGTTGTGAGCTCCGCCCGGACCTCGCGCTGTCATCATGTTCTGCTCCTTGAGAACGCGATAGACGGCGGAGAAGGAGGCCTGGAAAAGGCCATTATCACAGGCTGTGACCGCCGTGATGCAATGAGACAGGCCGACTTACTCCTGGCTCTTGGCCATCGCAATAATCTGGT
>CAMDJH010000347.1 GCA_945900455.1 Akkermansia muciniphila | reverse complement strand
TCGCCATCGACGGACGAAGGACGAAGGACGAGGACGAGGGCGAAAGCGCCGCAATGGGGTCCTTCAAATCGTCCTCGTCCGTCGCGCTCGTTCTTCGTCCTCGAATTGGGAAATGGAGTCGGTTCATGGAGAGATTAAGGAAACCTCGGGGAAGTAGGTTTTGTAACGGCCTTGGTCGCGATACAAGAACGAGCATGGCGCTAGTCCTCGCTACGCAATTCCCTCATCATCTATGTAAGCAATGCTAGCGATGCTGTGAATGAAGGCATTGGCCGTAATCAGTGATCAATTATCTGAAATTGTAACCTGCCCGGCCCAATCGGGCGAGAACGCAAAGTAAATCCACGGTCGCGGGTCGAACCAGCCTTGATTCACTCCGGGAGGGTTCAGAGCACCGGGAATGAAGTCGTAAACATTGATAAGACCTTCGCCCAGCAAAGTGTGAAACTCCGCGGCAGAGAAGCCGGTTACGTGGCCAAATCGAAATTGCGCCTGTCCATTTACGGTCCAGCGAATGACACCGTGACGATACTTATTCGGAAAGTCCGGATTGTTCACAACCCCGGCTTGTTCGAGCGTGACGTGACCTTCATAGTTCCAGACCTCAAACGGTGAAGAGGTGTGCTGAGCATACAACCGAATATAGAAACCCTGCGGTTGGTCGGCAAATCGTGAGCAGTCGGCGTACTGAATGTCCCAGGTGCGATCGGAGGGTGACTTATGCCCTCCCTTAATAACGATGTCGCGATCGGAGGTAACCCGGCCGCTCACCCGCACATCTCCTTGAACATGTAGTTTGGCTGTCGGTGCGGCCGTGCCAATCCCGACGTTGCCGGCGATTGGATTCAGGTTCAGATCCCCGTAGCTGAGGCCGGACTGTTTGATCGCCTGCAAATACGCGTAGCTATTCTGGGCATAACCGAGACCAATCTTGAGCGCTGTGTAGCCGCCGCTGTTGCCGTTGAGTCCCAGGGTGATACCGCCAGCGCCGGCAACGTGCAAGGGGGTTTCCGGTTCGGTTGTGCCGATGCCGACGTTGCCACCGTTGCGGATGGTCATCCGGTTGGCGAACGAGGTGTAAAAATCCAACCCATACCGGTCGTTACCCGCAATGCGTTTCGAGGCGATGCCCTCGCCACTTCCGGAGCCGAAAGTGAGGGCGTTGGCACCCGAGGTTATGGTGCCATCGTTGAGACTGTTCTGGTCAATATTCACGCTGCCCGCCACGCTCAAACCCTGTTGGGGACCGGGTGTGCCGATGCCGACCCTGCTATTATTATAGATGCCGGCCGCGCTGGATAACCACACGCCGGTCGCGCCATTGAGCTTCTCCGCCGTGACCGATCCGTTCGCCAACTGGGCGGTGCCGACCGCGCCTTCCGCGAGGGTGTCGGCGCGGAGAGCATCCCGGGCCTTGGTTGTTCCCTGGGTGAACGTGCCCTTTTCGTCCGTCCCTTCGAAGAATGTGCGCCAGTCGGCGCCATTGAGTTTGGTGGCGTTCAACGCATGCACCGCGGGCAGGAAAACCTGCCGGGGCACCAATTCGAGATCGGGCGTGTTCGGGTTGCCGTCGGTGTCGATGGTAATCCCGACATAAAGAGGCCGACCCAGGAAATTTGGGTTCTCGGCCAGTTTATCGGAGAAGCCGATGACCGCGCCGAGCATGGCGTTGAGCACGCCATTGACGACGATGACCTTGAATGATAAGCATTCGCTTTTGACGCTCCGCGATTAAGCCCTTGACTCCGCCAATTCAAAGCAGAGGCTGGGAAAAATCACCACCGCAGAAAAAACGAATCTTCCTCTTCCTCGGAGCCTAAAAACCAAATTCTTATCAATATCAGTAAACTGACGCGATCCAGGGCCACCGAATGCTCTCGCGCCGCGTCAGCCATAATCCACCGCATCAAATTGTACGCCACCAGGTACGCCACCAGGTACGCCTAAAGCTCTTTCTCGATCATGGCGGGACTCTTTGACCGAATTGATAAGAATTTGGTTTTTAGGCTCCGCGAAAGAGGATTCTACCGCCTCGCTCGGTAGTATTTCTGTCTACCCACAGGAACGATAGTGATTGAATTGAAGTCCCCGACCAAGTCCTGCCACGGCCCGGACGGATCTCCGGCCCATTGCAAAGTTGCTCCGCTGGTCCAACGGAGGGTGATTTCATTCTCATTACGAGAAATAGCAAGCTCGGGAGGGGAGACTAATGGCGCCGCTGATGCAAAAATTCCCACGATGACGGTTGACGAATTTCGCACTACAGCGGAGACGGCGCTTTCCGCAGTCAATGTAATCACGTCAGACATTCCCACTTGAGCATCTTGAGGGGTGGACACGGTAACTGTGACTTCCTTTCGTTGTCTCTTCTCGATCAAGACGGCTTGCGGCGACACGTTCGTGAGGTAGCCTCGGGAATCTGAGGCCAGTATTCGAAATTCTGAGGTTTCACCAAAATTCTCGACCTGGAACTTATACTTGGTGATTTGACCTGGGTTCAAATCGGGGCGCGTGGAAGCGGTGACAGCGATGGTCTGGGACTTCCAAGCACGAGGCGCAACCCTCTGAAAGCGGAATCCATTGGAATCGACTCCGTTCAAGTAGGGGAGGAAAGAGGAATCCGGGGGATCCACCTGCCCAAAGTAACTGCCACCGGCAGGGCCTGGCTCTTGGGCCAGATCCAGTTTTCTAATAGTCTCTCCACTTGGTTTTCGAAGCTCGAACTGGGCGGATGCGATGTTCGAGCTTGTGATGGCGTGAACGTAGTTCGGCTGGTTGACAATTGGCTCGCCTGGCAATGGAAAAAACCCCTGGTGACCTGGCCGTCCGGCGAGTTGAACGAACTCGAAACGGGAGAATTCAATTGCACTGCTCGCGGATACCGCCAGTTCGAAATTTCCCAATGCTGGAGTGATCGAGATCGTCCAGTTGCCAATGGCTGTTACTGGAACCACGTAGGAAACGCCTCCGGTCTGCGGTTGAATGGCTACCCCGGAATCGGAAGATTGGACTATGGCGCCATTGGGCCGCTTGATTTCCGCTGTGGTTGCTCCAGTCAGCCAGATCGACAGGTACTTGATTGAAGGGTCCACTGGAAAGGTGAATGACTTTGGAGTGTTGTCGGACACGGCGGCCACTGACAAAATGTCCACAGCGGCGCCTGCGAAGGCTGGCGAACTTGGGCCGAGACTCAATATGCGTGGGTATGTCGAGCGCTTTATGGTATAAATGTTCTGCCGGTGGCGCGCGCTGACATTTCCGACTGGCTTCAGCACGAATAGGTCGCTGTGCGAATACGTTCCAGGTATTCGAGTTGTTTCGCCGCGGTCGGACCTGACTTGCACGAATTCGAGAGCGGAAGGGAGCGTCACGGAGTATCCTATGAGCCCGGTCGCGCTTTCAGAATCCACTCCATAGAGCTCCATGAGATACGGTCTGGACAAACCGAGGTCCGGCAAGAGTATTTCCTTCGACTGGAGGTTCCTCAGGCTGATCTCCGGAGGAAACCCCTCGAGTAATGTCCCCAGACTGATCGCGCCGTCTTCAGCGATGTAAAAGCCATCTATCTTGAGCCACAATCGAACGGGTGAAGTCCTGTTGTTATTCGCCAAAATCAGCATGTCACCAAAACCGAAGAGTTGTTGCCAATGTCGTGAATTGTTTATCTTCAACTTTAGATCCTTAAGATATTGTTGAGTCGCGGCAACCGCGAGCTCACCCGCTGTCCTGTGGAGGAAGTAATGCGGAGACTCGCTCCCAACCGATGTGTCTTTGTTGATTCCGCCGTATGCGTGCTCATCAGAGGTCCCGTCCAAAGGCCCGCCATGGCTACATTTCCCAAAGGTCTTTCTGAACGGGCCGGGAGGCTGGAAATATCCCGTGGTGAGGTCGGGGCCTAAAATGTTATTGTCACAGGGACCTTCAAGCGCGCAGTCAACGCATGTCAACTGAGTTGGTTTAGCGAGGCTGTTGGACAGCGCCAAAAATGGGGTCGCCCCGGGTTGTCCGATGTACGGGTTGATCACCTTGTTGCTAAGTTCGATCCAATTGCTGTGGGAATAAAAATCCTGGAGCGTGTGCAAAGCTTGGCCGAGCTTCTGCCGCGCCCCTTGCAGGTTGCCTCGATCTAGTGAAATCTTGACTTGTTCCGCTAATGTCAACAGCCGCTGATGAGCCGCCAACACCGATTCGCTGTCAAAGTGGCATTCTTCGCACGTTGCATCCACCAAATCAACCTCGGCGTTGGCATCCACCACCTCCTGCAATGCCGAAATGAAGCTGGCGGGCTTTTTCCCTGTTCCGAACAGCTCCACCGCTGACCCTTCCAAAGCGAGGCGTGTGACAAGTTCGTGCGTGTAATCTGCGGCGTCGAAGGCGCCGCCTTGTGTGCCAAACAGTAGATACCAGCCGGCCTCCAGCGGTTTGAAAGCAAAAGCAGAGCCGCAGCCGAGGCAGGCAATTCCAATTAGGAGACTCAGTTTCCGCCATTTAAGTTGAATTCCCAACCTTAGAGCTTTCATTTTCAACTACTGATAAGAATTTGGTTTTAAAGCTCCGCGAAAGAGGGAGATTTGTTTTTGGACCGGGTTTGATTTTCGCCTAAAATGGCTTCCGGGCACGGGTAATCAAGACCTTTCTGAGGTCGTTTCTGAGACGACACTGATAGGGGAGGGGATAAAGCGGAAGCCACGCGCCAGTTGAGGCCACGCGGCCCGTTTTTTGAGCCTTTTGCGCCGATTGATAAGAATTTGGTTTTTTAGGCTCCGCGAAAGAAGTTCCTCTGGCCCGGCTACGGCGAAAACATGCGCGTGCTGCACTGGATCATCGACCGCTAATGATAAGCATTCGCTTTTGACGCTCCGCGATTATTAGACCGTTTTGGGCAAGGCGCTCGATAGCAACACCGCCTTTGAAATTCTGTCCATTGATATTGCGGACGTGGACGTGGGCGGCAACGTCGGCGCCAAACTTCAGGCCGAAAAAGTGACAGGTTCAATATTTCATGCCTCAAATGAACCTGTCACTTTTTCAAAGAGAAAGTTGCCGCCCGTAGGAGCGCCGCCGACGCCCCTGTGACTGGACAGCATCGACTTCTTGCCATCGACGGTCGCCACCCACTGCAGACGGGTATCATAGATATTCGTGGTGCGCGGAC